>JAICVC010000029.1 GCA_025935515.1 Sphingomonas sp. | reverse complement strand
GCGAAGGTGAAGGCATCGAACACCTTGGACGTGCCGAGCCAGACGAACTTGTTGGCGCGCACGTCGGCGTCGACACCGAACGCTTCGGCCTCGGCGTCGCGGAAGCGCGAGTTGGCGCCGTCCGACGCGATGACTAAATCATAATCGCGCCACTTCGGGTCGGCGGGATCGCACTCGGCGTTGAAGTGCAGCATGACGCCGAGCTCGCGGGCGCGGTGCTGCAATATTTCGAGCAGGCGCTTGCGGCCGATGCCGATGAAGCCGTGGCCGCGGGAGGTAATTGTCTCTCCGCGAAAATGGACGTCGATGTCGTCCCAGTGTGCGAACTCGCCGGTGATGATCGCCGCCGAAGCGGGATCGTTGCGGGTGATGTTGTCGACGGTGAGGTCGGAGAAGACGACTCCCCAACCGAAGGTGACTCCGGGCGGGTTGCGCTCGAAGATTTCAATCTCGTGCGACCGATCGCGCAGCTTCATCGAGATAGCGAAATAGAGCCCGGCCGGCCCCGCACCGACGCACGCGACTCTCACGAGCGGATTCCAACAAAGTTGACGAAGTTGACGCCATCAATCGAGCAAGGGCGCCCGCATCCAAGCAGTGGTGCGAGGCTCAGGCAGGAAGAGCGAAACCGCATCGCCGCAGCATGGCACAGCAGCGCGGGTGTAGGACAGCCCCTCAGCGCTGTTCCACGTCGGCAAGGAAGCGGTCGACTGCGGCGTTGAACAGCTCCGGCTGTTCCAGGTTCGTCAGGTGGCCGGCGCGAGGGATCATCGCGAGGTGCGACCCGGCAATCATCTGGTGCAACTCGCGCGAAAGATCCGGCGGCGTCGGCTTGTCGTCGTCGCCGCAGATGATCAGCGTCGGCACGCGGATGTCCCGGACGCGGTCGAGCTGGTCGGCGAGCCACACCGCTTCCGCGCCGATGCGATAAGCGGCGGGGTCGATGCGCGACATGGTCTCGACGATTTCCTGACGGACCGCCGGATCGGCGGGCTGGGCGATCAGCACATCGACGCGTGCTTCCGCCATCGCGCGGAGGTTGCCGCTGGCCGCGACCCCACGCTCGTAGATTGCGCGGCCGTCGGGATGGACCGCGAAGGTGTCGGCGAGGATCAGCGAGACGCAACTCTCGGGCGCGGCGTTGTGCATGGCGATGGCCACGACTCCGCCGAGCGAGAGGCCGCAGACGTGGGCCTGGCCGACGCCGAGCGCGGTCATCGACGAGAGGATGGCGGCGGCATAATCGTCGCGGGTCGTGCCATCGGGCGCGGGATCGCTGTCGCCGTAGCCGGGATAGTCGAACGCGATCGTGCGGCGGATCTTGCCGAAATGGTCGAGCTGCGGGTGCCAAACCGATTTGTCCGAGCCGACCCCGTGGAGGAAGACGATGGGCGTCGCGTGGCCACCGCCGGACTCGATATAGCCGATGGAAGTGCCGGTGCTGGTGGTGATGCGGGGCATGGTGTCTCCCACTACCGTCATGCTGAACTTGTTTCAGCATCCATTTTGGGACGTACGGCGTCCGTCGGAGAATGGGCCCTGAAACAAGTTCAGGGTGACGGTTGCGGGGACCCGCGCTAGCGTCGGCGCATGGCGCGAATGACGGTCAATGGCGAGGGCGTAAACTACAAGCTCGACCCGAGTACGCCATTGCTGTGGGCGCTGCGCGACGCGTCCAACCTCACCGGCACCAAATATGGCTGCGACAGCCGCGATTGCGGCGCCTGCACGGTGATCGTCGACGGCCGTGCGGTGACCAGTTGCAGCGTCGCCTTGCGCGAGCTCGAAGGCGCGACCGTCACGACGATCGAAGGCCTGTCGGCGAACGGGACGCACCCGGTCCAGCAGGCATGGATCGCCGAGCAGGCAACGATGTGCGGCTATTGTGAGCCGGGCTTCATCATGGCGATCGCCGCCCTGCTCGAGGCGAGTCCGGTCCCGTCGGAGGAGCAGGTCGCGGCCTTGCCAAACATCTGCCGTTGCGGCGCTTATCCGCGGATCCGCAAGGCGATCGCCCGGGCGGCGCGAACCTCGTCCCCGGCGAACGCGCGGCCCGGCTGACAAGGCTGAATATACGCTTCCGAAACGGTTAAGCCGCCGCTCATCGATCGAGGCGCAATTCGCAGGACAGGGAACTTTTGAGAGTCACCGTCATGCGTAAATTCCTAATCTCAATCCTCCTTGCCGGCGCCGCAGTATCGCCGGCCCTCGCCCAGGACCACGGCGACCGTGGCGACCGCGGGGAGCGCAGCGAGGAGCAGCGAAGCGAGCGCCAGCAGGCGCGCCAGGAACGCCAGCAGGCGCGCGAGCAGGCGCGCCAGGAGCGCTCCGCCGAGCGCCCCCAATTCCAGGTGCGGGAGCGCCAGGTCGAAGTCCGCCAGCAGCGGCAGCTCGAAGCGCGGGAACAGCCGGCTGAAGCCGGCGACCGCGGGAATTTCGAGCGCCGGCAGCGCGCCGATGGAGTCTCGCGCTGGACCCGCGACCGCGTCCAGCAGTCGGGCGAGACTTCACGCTGGACCCGCGACCCCAACCAGCGCGCCGGGGAAATTTCGCGCTGGACTCGCGATCGGGACGCCGGGCCGGCCGTCGGCGGCGATTTCCGGCAAGGCGACCGCGCCGTTCCGAACGTGATGCGATCCCCCAACCCGTTGGCGGTCGACAATGCGCGCAGCCGCGACGTGCAATCGCATTATCGCGACCGCCACCGCTGGGCCGGAGGCGGATGGGACCGGAACTGGCGCAACGACCGGCGTTACGACTGGCGCAACTATCGCGACCGCCACCGGTCGGTCTTCCGCCTCAGCGTTTATCTGGATCCGTTCGGCTATCGCTATCGGCCGTACAACGTCGGCTACCGTCTGGTGCCGGCTTATTACAGCCAGCGCTACTGGTTCGACCCGGGCATGTACGGCCTGCCCTACCCGCCGCCCGGAACGCAGTGGGTCCGCTACTGGGACGACGCGCTGCTGGTCGACGTCTACACCGGCGAAGTGGTGGACGTGATCCAGAATTTCTTCTGGTAGAGCTTCGAGGCTCATTGATCGAAGGGGCGTTGCGGCCTAGCCGCAGCGCCTCTTCCGCATTGTGCGGTGCGTAACACGATCGAGGTTGCGATGAAGCTTGCCCGACTGATCCTTTCGACATCCGCGCTGCTGGCCGCGGCGCCGGCAACCGCTGCGCCGCCCGTGGTGGTCGCACAATCGGCGCCGGTACCGGCGGCGCAGCAGAGCGCGCACGACCGGCTGTTCCAATTGTTCAAGGATAGCGATGAAGCGAGCCTGAAGCGCAACCCGCTGCAGGCTTTGTTCCGCGGCGATTACCGCTACGCCGACCGGCTCGGCGATTTGTTCAGCGACGCGCATTTCCAGGGCGAGAAGGCCGCAGCGGAGCGCGACCTCGCCGCGCTTCACCAAATTCCGCGGGCTGAGCTCGGCGCCGACGACAAGCTCGCCTATGACGTGTTCGAATATCAGACCAAGGACACGCTGCGCGGGCTTCAGCCGGACATCCTGCAGCTGACCGAAGTGCTGCCGATGAACCACTTCTTCGGCCTGCACACGGCTTACCCGACGATCTCGAGCGGGCAGGGCGGGGCGCCTTACGCCACGGTCCGGGATTATGAGAACAGCCTGAAGCGGAACGCCGATTTCGCGGCCAATGTCGACGAAGCGATCCGGCAATGGAAGCGGGGCGAGGCGGCGGGCGTGGTCGACACCAAGCTGACCGTCCGCAACATGATCGAGCAGCTCGACAGTCAGCTCAAGCTGAAGCCCGAGGACTCGCCTTACTGGGGACCCGTCAAGACGTTCCAGAAGTCGATCGGCGCGGCCGACCAGGCGCGGCTGACCAGCGCATTCCGGCAGTCGATCACCGGCACCATCTATCCCGCGCTCACCCGGATGCGCGACTTCTTGAAGAACGACTATCTCGGCCGCGCGCGCGACAGCGTCGGCCTGATGGGCATGAAGGGCGGCGACGCGCTGTACCGTTACCAGGTGCAGTCGACGACGACGCTGCCGATGACGCCCGACCAGATCCATGCGCTCGGCCTCAGTGAGGTCGCGCGCATCACCAGGGACTTCGAAAAGGTGCAGGCCGAGGTCGGCTTCAAGGGCAGCCTGCGGGCCTTCTTCGATTATATGCGGACCAGTCCGAAGTTCGCGCCGGCCACCCGCAGCCAGCTCCAGCAGGATTTCTACCGGATCAAGCGCGCGGTGGATGCGAAGGTGCCGCAATATTTCTCGGTGCTGCCCAAGACCCCGCTCGTGATCCGGCCCTATCCGCCCTATCGCGAGAAGTTCGAAGCGGGGGGAAGCTACGACAGCGGCACGCCCGACGGATCGCGGCCGGGCACCTTCTATTTCAACGCCTACGACCTGCCGTCGCGGTTCACCTGGGAGGAGACGACTTTGTTCCTCCACGAGGGCGAGCCGGGGCACCATTTCCAGATCAGCCTGGCGCAGGAGAACAAGGCGCTGCCCAATTTCATGCGGTTCGGCGGCAACACCGCGTACGTCGAGGGCTGGGCGCTCTACGCCGAGACCCTCGGTTACCCGATGGGCTTCTACGCTGATCCGATCCAGCGGTTCGGGACGCTCAACGACGAGATGCTACGGGCGATGCGGCTGGTCGTCGACACCGGGCTCCACGCCAAGGGTTGGACCCGCGACCAGGCGATCAAATATATGCTCGACAATTCGGGGGAATCGAAGACCGATGCGACCGCCGAGGTCGAACGCTACATCGCCATCCCAAGCCAGGCGACCGCCTACAAGGTCGGCGCGCTGACCATCCAGCGGCTGCGCGACAAGGCGAAGGCGGCGCTTGGGGACAAGTTCGACATCCGCGAATTCCATGCCCAGGTGTTGGGCTCGGGCGCGCTTCCGCTGACGATCCTCGAGGAGAAGATCGACCTCTGGATCGCCGCGAAGAAGGCCTAAGGTTTCAATTCGACGAAGGGCGCGAACTTGACCTCGCGCTTGACGAAGCTGGTCTCGTAGCGGCGGACGGTCGGGTCGGCGGTCAGCACCGTGTCGCACAGGCTGTTGAACTCGGCCATGCTCGCGCAATCGAACAGGACCAGCAGGTCGGTTTCGCCCGTCGTCTCGTAACAGAATTGCGCCTGCGCCACCGAGCGCAGGCGTTCCTCCAGCGCCGACTTGCCCTTGAGGTCCGCGTGCTCGGCGAGCTCGATGAAGACGAGCGCGCGCAGCCGTTGCGCGGTCAGGCGATCGGACAGCAGCGCGAGGGTCCGCGCGATCCAGCCGTTGCCGCGGAGCCGCCGGAGCCGCCGCGCGATCGCCGAGGGAGATAGTGCGACGCTTTCCGCGAGCTGATCGGCAGTCCGCGAATCGTCGCGCTGGACGAGGTTCAGCAGGGCAAGGTCGAAACGGTCGAGCATGCCGCGATCGTGCCAAAATTTGGCACGTCATGCATCAATTTTGCGCGCGCTTGGCAATCTGTGGGTGCCGGGCCCGTTCGTTCATCCGGCAGACAGCGGGCAGGCGTCCGATGGCGGTCATGTCCGCACAAGGGGAACAGTGAATGCGCAAGGCCTCGTCAGTTTCGATTGCACTCGTGCTTGCTTTTGCGGCCGGCCTCCCACCGCGTCCCCTCGGCGCACAGGCCGCCGCGCCGGCGCCTTCGGCAGCGGGTCAACCCCAGAATGCCGCTGCCGCGGCGTCGGCAAGTCTCGCCGTCGAGCCGGGCGAAGGGCGAACCGTCGCCCTCAAGCTGGCCGACGATCTGGTCAGCCAGTTCGTCTATCGCGATCAGGCCGAAGCCTATGCGGCAATGCTGCGCAAGAACGCGGCTGCCGGCCGCTACGATAGCGGCACGCGGCGGGAACTTGCGAAGCTGCTCACCGACGACCTCCAGGCGGTGCACAAGGACGGCCATCTCCACGTCATGCTGGCCGAGCCGCGCGAGCAAGGCGGCGCAAGCCGTCGAGGGCCGCCGGCGAACTTCCCGCCGCTGATCCAGTCCGCCAAGACGATCGCTCCGGGGATCGGCTACATCCGCTTCACCGCTTTCTTCGGCAGCGACGAGGAAATGGCGGGCGTGCGCAAGTGGCTCGCGGAGAACAAGGACGCCAAGTCGCTCATCTTCGACCTTCGCAACCATCACGGCGGCGGTCTCGACGAGCAGGACGTCATCTTCTCTTACCTGTTCGCGAAGAAGACGCCGCTGGTGAAGATGGCGATCGCCAAAAGCATCTATGACGAGCACCAGGCGCCGATCGTGCCGGGGCCAACGCTGGTGTTTGCGACCCAGGGCGACAAGATCGTCGCGACGCACAGCGCGATCCCAGGTGCTGCGACGCCGCTGCGCCAAGCGAAGGTCTATCTGCTGGTCTCGAACCGGTCGGGGTCGGCGGCTGAGCATTTCGCGCTCGCCGTCAAATCGAGCGGACGCGGAACGCTGATCGGCGAGGCGACCGCCGGCGCCAATCACTTCGGCGGGGTCCGGCCGCTCAACGACCATTTCGCGGTGTGGATGCCGGTCGGGCGCACCTACGACATCAAGACCGGCAAGGACTGGGAAGGCGATGGAGCAGCACCGGACATCGCGGTCGATCCCAAGCAGGCGCTGGTGTTCGCGCTGGAGAAAGCAGGGCTCAGCCACGAGGAAGCGGTCAAGCTCGACGCGCTGGAAGTGCCGGCCGAACCGGTCCACCGCGACAAGCTGCGGGCGAGGTAGGTCGTTCGTCGAACTGTTCCCCACGCGCATCGACTTTGTGGCGAGTATGCCCGGGGATCGCGTAGGGTGATGGAGGAGGCATGCGCATGTTGAAGCATCGGCTCAAATTGCTTGCTCTCGTTGGACTCCTCGCGGCGGCGCCGGCTTCGGTCGGCCATTCCTCGGCGGCGCTCTCAACCTCCACGCACCACTGGGACTGCCCCGATGAAGCGCGGGCGGAGCTGGCCGCGGCCGGCTATGAAATGCTCCCAGTGTCAATGGAGGGCGAACCCGCCGAAGGGTCGCTGTTCGACCCGGGGCGGCGTGCGCTGCTCGCACCCTAGGCCCTGGCCCTCGACGAACGTCGAACTCTTCGCCAATTTGAGCTAGCCTGCCGCCGCAAAGCGGCGAGGCAGGCCCAGATGTTGCTCGACCCGACGAAGTCAGAAGCTGTCGCCTACGACACAGTCGCCTTCCCGACGGCGCCCGTCGTTCAGACCCACCCCGCTCGCCTCGCGGCGATGGCGAGCCTGCACGGAATTGCCGCGGCCGACCCTGCGACTGCCAGCGTGCTCGAGATCGCGTGCGGTGACGGGATGAACCTGCTGGCGATGGCGGTCGCCGCGCCCGAGGCGAGCTTCACCGGATTCGATCTTTCACCCGCGGCCGTCGCGAGAGGACAGCAGCGGGCGGCGGCCGCGGGACTCGGCAACATCGCGCTGGAAGTCCGCGACCTGCTCGATGCGGGGGAGTCCCTCGACGGTCAGTTCGATTATATCGTCGCGCACGGCCTCTACGCCTGGGTCCCCGGCGCGGTCCGCGAAGCGGTGTTTCCACTGATCGGCCGCCTGCTCGCGCCGAACGGAATCGCCTTCGTCAGCTACAACACGCTGCCCGGCGGCCACTTCCGCATGGCGGTGCGCGACCTGATGCGCCATTTCGTTCCCGCCGATGCCGATCCCGCGACGATGCTGCGGACCGCGCGCGAGGTGCTGACCGAGTTCGCGCCGCCGCAGCCGGACGACGGCCCGGCGATGGCCGCCTACCGCCATCACGCCTCGCTGACGCTGCAACAGCCCGACGCGCTGCTGTTCCACGACGAGCTCGGACGCGAATATCACCCGCAGCTCCATTCGGAAGTTTGCGCGGCGGCCGAGCGGGCGGGACTGATCTTCCTCGCCGATTCGGGCCGCGGGCGGTTCGACGACGGCTTCCTGCCCGAGGAGGTCGCGGCAGAGAGCGATGTGCACGCCCAGATCGCCCGGCTGGCGCAGGAGCGCGACTTCATGAAGCTGCGTTATTTCCGCCGCAGCCTGTTCGCGCGGGCGGAAGCCGAACCGCGCCGGACGCTGGAGCCCGGCGCGGCCCGGGGGCTGTGGGCCGCGTCGCGCTGCACGCGCGAGGGCGATGGCTGGCGCGGCAATGAAGGCGGCGAGTTCGCGGTCAAGGACCCGCTGCTGGCGGCGGCGCTCGACCGCCTCGCGGAGGCGCGCCCCGGCCGATTGCCGATCGCAGACCTGGGGCTCGACGACGATCGCATCCGCTCGCTGCTGCACCTGTTCGACCTTGGCGCGGTCGAGCTGTTCGCCGCCGCGGCGCCGTTCACGACCATTCCGCCGGAACGGCCGGCGGTGAGCCCGCTCGTCCGTGCGATGCTCGGAGAGGGGCTCGACGTCGTCTGCACGCTCGACCATTCGGTGCTGCGGGTCGACGATCCGGCCTTGCGCGCATTCCTCGGCGGGCTCGACGGCAGCCGCGACGCCGGGGGCCTGGAAGCGCTTGCGACGGAGAGCCGGTTCGCCGAACCGGCGCAATGGCGCGCCGCGCTCGACATCGCGCTGCGCAAGGCCTTGATCATGCCGGCTGCCTAGGGTTGGCTAGGCCGCGACGCTCTCCAGCGCCTCGGCGATCAGCCGCCGGCTGTTGTCGATGCCGTAGAGTGCGATGAAGCTGCCCATGCGCGGGCCCTGGCTCGAGCCGAGCAGCGTTTCGTACAGCGCCTGGAACCAGCCGCGCAGCGATTCAAACGGGTGGCGCTTCCCGACTTCGAAGACGGCATGCTGGATGACCTCACTGTCCGCGTCGTTCGGCAGATTCGCCAATTCCGAGTCGAGGTCGCGCAGCGCCTCCGCCTCCGCGGTGGTGGGCGACCGGCGCTCGAGCGCGGGCACCACGAAATCGCGCGCGTAGTTGACGGCAAGGCCGATCAGTTCGTCGAGTTCCGGGTCGGATTCGGGTGACGTGCCGGGCGCATAACGCTGGACGAACCGCCACGCAGTGTCCTTGTCCGCAACACCCGGAAGGCTGACGAGGTTCAACAGCAAGCCGTAGGTCAGCGGCAGCGTCTCGCCGGGCACCGTGCCGCCGTGGATGTGGTGCACGGGATTGCCCAGCTGTTGCTCGAGCGGCTGGCTCGGGTAATTGCCGCGGAACTGCCAATATTCGTCGACGGCGCGCGGAATCACGCCGATGTGCAGGCTCTTGGCGCGCTTTGGCTCGCGATAGATATAGAAGCTCAAGGACGGCTCGCTGCCGTAGCGCAGCCATTCCTCGAGGCTGAGGCCGTTACCCTTCGACTTGGAGATTTTCTCGCCCTTCTCGTCGAGGAACATTTCGTAGTTGAAGCCCTCCGGGGGACGTCCGCCGAGCACTCGCGCAATCTTGCCCGACTGCGTGGCGCTGTCGATCAAGTCCTTGCCCGACATCTCATAATCGACCCCGAGCGCGACCCAGCGGGCGGCCCAGTCGACCTTCCACTGCAGCTTCGCCGCGCCGCCGAAGGCTGATTGCTGGACTCGCGACCCGTCCTCGTCGTCGAAGGCGATGAGGCCCGCCTCGGCATCGATCACGTCCACCGGCACTTGCAGCACGCGGCCCGTGGCCGGCGAGATCGGCAGCACCGGCGAATAGGTCTTGCGGCGGTCCTCGCGCAGGGTCGGGAGCATCACGCCCATGATCGCGTCCCAGCCGTGCAGGACCTTGCGGATCACATCGTCGAAGCGGCCCGAGGTGTAGCAGTCGGTCGCTGACAGGAATTCGTAGTCGAAGCCGTAGCGGTCGAGGAAATGCCGCAGCATCGCATTGTTGTAGTGCGCGAAGCTCTCGTGGGTGCCGAACGGGTCTGGGATCCGGGTCAGCGGACGCCCAAGATTCTCGGTCAGCAGCGCCTGATTGGGGACGTTGTCGGGAACCTTGCGGAGCCCGTCCATGTCGTCGCTGAACGCGACCAACCGCGTCGGATTGCCGGTCAGCTCCTGGTAGGCGTTGCGCACGAAGGTCGTGCGCGCGACCTCGTTGAAAGTGCCGATGTGGGGCAGGCCCGAAGGCCCGTAGCCGGTCTCGAAGATCATCGGCGCATCACCGGGTTTGCCGTTAGGCCAGCGTTTCAACAGCTTGCGCGCTTCCTCGTACGGCCACGCCTTCGAGGTCATCGCGGCGGATCGAAGCGTTTCGGCGTCCAAATTCGTTGCTCTTCTGTTCTGCTGGCGGCAGGGTCGCGGAGATGGCCGCTCCTTTGCCTCTTCCTGCATTGCACGCAACCCATGCGGGGATTTGGCTTGCGGGCGGCAACGGCGAGGTGCGCGAGGCGAGCCGCGGAGAAGCAATCGCGAGGGCGGCCGAAACGCCGCACATCATCCTCAATGCGCCATTGGTCGGGCAACGCCTCGGCTACCCTGAGCTGAGCGGGCTCGACCTGCTGGAATTGTTCGCTTTCCTGCATCCGGCTCGGTTCGCGGTGCCGACGGCCGCCGGCCTCAGCCGCTCGCTCGGATTGGCGCCACCGGCGAGCGAAGCGGAAGCGGCGATTGCGCTGAAGCGGATTGCCGACCGGCTGCTGTCGGTGCTTGCCGATCCGGACTGGGCCGAACGGGAGGGGGCGTGGACGTCGAACATGACGCTGCACCGCCTGGGCTGGGGGTGGGCGCCGCTAATCGGGGCCCAGCTCGACCGACCTGAGCGCGGGGAGCGGATGCTCTTCTCGCGATTGAAGCAGTGGGACGAGGCCGCCGAGCGCCCACCGCCGCGCACCGTCCTGGTCGCCCCCTCCGACGCGCGCGCCAGGCTCGACCGCCTGACCGGCCGGGCGGAGGCGCGCGAGGGGCAGCGGGCAATGGCCGAAGCGGTGACGCAGGTGTTTGCGCCCAGGCCGGCCAAAGGATCGCCCAACGTGCTCCTTGCCGAGGCGGGGACGGGCATCGGCAAGACGCTCGCCTATCTCGCCCCGGCGTCCTTGTGGGCCGAAGAGGCCGGCGGCGCGGTGTGGGTGTCGACCTTCACCAAGGCGCTACAGCGGCAGCTCGACGCCGAGGGGCCGAAGCTGTTCGCCGATCCGGCGGAGCGCGCGAAGCGGATCGTGGTCCGCAAGGGGCGCGAGAATTACCTCTGCCTGCTCAACCTCGAGGACGCGCTGCAGGGCGCGTTCAGCGGACGCGCCGCGGTGCTGGCGCAGCTGGTCGGGCGCTGGGCGGCCTATTCCAAGGACGGCGACATGGTCGGCGGCGACCTGCCCGGCTGGCTGCCGAGCCTGTTCCGCCGCGCCGGCGCGGCCGCGCTGACCGACCGGCGCGGGGAGTGCGTGTACGCCGGCTGCCCGCATTACCGGCGCTGCTTCATCGAGCGCGCCGAGCGGGCGAGCCGCGATGCCGATATTGTCATCGCCAACCACGCCCTGGTCATGGTCAATGCCGCGCGGGCGAGGGAGGACGCGCCGGGGCGGATCCTGTTCGACGAGGGCCATCATTTGTTCGACGCCGCCGACTCGACCTTCGCGGTCGCGCTCGGCGGTCAGGAAGCGATCGAATTGCGCCGCTGGATCGTCGGCCCGGAGGGACGCTCGCGCGGGCGGCGGCGCGGGCTGGCGGCGCGGCTGATGGACGTCGCTTCCTACGACGAAGAGGGGAATCGGGCGCTCGACGCGGCGGTCGAGGCGGCGAAGGCGCTGCCATCCGACGGCTGGCTGCAGCGATTGCACGAAGGCGCGCCCTTCGGGCCGGTCGAGGCCTTGCTCGCGGAGGTTCGGGGCACGGTGTACGCGCGGTCGAAGGCGCAGGAGGCAGGCTACGGTCTCGAGACCGAGCTGGCCGAGCCGGACGGCGCGCTGGTGTCCGCCGCGGCGGCGGCCGCGGAAATTCTGGAAAGCCTCGCCAAGCCTCTGGCTGCGCTCGCGCGGCGGCTCGAAGCCGTGCTCGAGGATGCGCCCGACTGGCTCGATTCGGCCGCCCGGGCGCGGGTCGAAGGTGCCATCCGCGGCCTTTCATGGCGGCGCGAGACGGTCGCTGCGTGGATCGCCCTGCTGTCGCGGATCGGAGGCGCGGCCGATCCCGAGTTCGTCGACTGGCTTGCGGTGGAGCGGGTCGACGGGCGCGAATATGACGTCGCGATCCACCGCCGCTGGCTCGACCCGACCAAGCCTCTGGCCGCGGCGGTGATCAGCCCCGCGGACGGCGTGCTGGTGACATCGGCGACGCTGCGCGGGGGCGAGGATTGGGCGGCCGCCGACGCGCGTACGGGCGCCGTGCATTTGCCAGCGCCGGCCGCGCATTTCGAAGCCGAGAGCCCGTTCGATTATGCCGGCTGCTCGGAAGTGCTGATCGTCACCGACGTGAAGCAGGGCGATATCGCCTCTCTCGCCGGGGCCTATGCGCGGCTGATTGCCGCGGCGAATGGCGGAACGCTGGGGCTATTCACCGCGATCCAGCGATTGAAGGCCGTCCATGCGCGGATCGCCGACCGCTTGGCGCGCGACGGGCTGCCGCTGCTCGCGCAGCATGTCGACCCGATCGATGCTGGGACCCTGGTCGACATTTTCCGTGACGATCCCCGGGCGTCATTGCTCGGCACCGATGCACTGCGCGACGGGGTCGACGTGCCGGGCGAATCGCTCAGGCTGGTGGTGATGGAGCGCGTGCCGTGGCCGCGGCCAACCGTGCTCCACGCGGCCAGGCGCATGGTGGGAGGCGGTAGCGCCTATGATGACCGCGTGGTCCGCGCGCGGCTGGCGCAGGCGTTTGGGCGGCTGATCCGGCGGCAGGGCGATTGCGGGCTGTTCGTGGTCCTGTCGGCGGCGATGCCGTCGCGGCTGTTGCGGGCCTTCCCGCCGGGCGTGGCAATCAGCCGAGTGCCGCTCGATGTCGCGATCGCGCGGGTCGAGCAATTCCTCCCCGCAACGGGGAGGCGGGAATCCGAAGGACTGACGGGCGGGGTCCCCTCCACCAGCGAGCTGGCGTTCGGCGGTCCCACTCCCGATTCGGGCGAGGATTAGCTGTCGATCGCCGCAGCCAGGCGGTCGCGCAGGGCAATCAACCGGAACACGTCCACGCCGGATTCCTGCTGCGCTGCCTGCTGCAATGGCGTCGCCATTTCACGCGCCGCCGTCGCGACTTCGACCGCTTGCGCCTCCTTGTCGCGAAGCAGCTTCTGCACGCCCCGGACGGTATAGCCTTCCTGATTAAGCAGGCGATGGATCCGCCGCGCCAGCTCGACGTCGGCCGGCCGGTAATAACGGCGATTGCCGGCGCGCTGCATCGGGCGAAGTTGCGGGAAGCGCGTCTCCCAATAGCGCAGGATGTGCTGCGGCAGCCCAAGCTCCTGCGACAGCTCGCCGATCGTCAGAAGAGCGCCGGGATCCTTCTGTCCGGCGGTGGCCAATTCGCGCGCCTTACCTGGCGATCCGGTCGCGCATGATCTGGCTGGCGCGGAAGGTCATCACCCGGCGCGGCGCGATCGGCACTTCGACGCCGGTCTTGGGGTTGCGGCCGATACGCTGGCCCTTGTCGCGGAGAATGAAGGTGCCGAAGCCGGAGACCTTGACGTTCTTGCCCTCGGACAGCGCGTGGCACATGTGGTGGAGCACGCGTTCGACAAGCCCGGCGGACTCGGCCCGCGACAGGCCGAGGCGGCGGTGGACGACGTCGGCGAGGTCCGCGCGCGTCAGAGTATTTGCGGCGTCCGCCTCGTTGGTGACCCGCGCGATCCCAAGATCGGCCATTTCATTCTCCCGCCCTGGAACGGCGTGCCCCCGCCGTTTCGATTACACATTCGTAACGGAATTCCGCTCCGTCGGCAATTCGACTAATTGCCGGATATTCCAAACTTTTCAATACCTGAGCGCTGCCGCGCCCCAGGTAAATCCGCCGCCCATCGCTTCCAGCACGACAATGTCGCCGCGCTTGATTCGTCCGTCGCTGATCGCCGTGTCGAACGCCAGCGGAACCGAGGCCGCGGACGTATTGGCATGTTCGTCGACAGTGACCACGACCTTCGCCGCCGGCAGCCCCAGTTTCTTCGCGGTGGCGTCGAGAATGCGCGCATTGGCCTGATGGGGGACTACCCAGTCGACGTCCTCCGCAGTCAGCCCGGCGTCCGACAGGACCTCGTTCAGCACGCCGGCGAGGTTGACGACCGCGTGACGAAAGACCTCGCGGCCCTTCATCCGAAGCTTGCCGACGGTCCCCGTGGTCGACGGTCCGCCGTCGACGAACAACAGGTCGTTGTGCCGTCCGTCGGCGTGGAGCTTGGTGGAGAGGATTCCTCCCTCGGTTTCCTCGGCGCTCAGCACCAGTGCGCCGGCGCCGTCGCCGAACAGGACGCAGGTCGCGCGGTCGTCCCAGTCGAGGATTCGGCTGAACGTCTCCGCGCCGATGACCAGGGCCTTGGCCGCGTTGCCCGAGCGAAGCATCGAATCGGCGACGGACAGCGCGTAGAGGAATCCAGTGCACACGGCGTGCACGTCGAAGGCGATGCAGTCGTTGATTCCGAGCGCCGCCTGGACCTTGGTGGCGGTCGATGGAAATGTCTGGTCGGGGGTCGCGGTCGCAAGGACGATGAGGTCGACATCGGCGGCATCGACCCCGGCGTTGGCGAGCCCCTTGCGTGCCGCCTCTGTGGCAAGGGTGCCAGTCGTTTCCCCGTCGCCAGCGATATAGCGGCTGCGGATGCCGGTCCGCTCGACGATCCATTCGTCGGACGTGTCGACCTGCGCCGCCAGCTCGTCATTGGTCACGCGCCTTTTCGGGAGCGCGCTGCCGACACCGGCGATAACCGAGCGCCGGCTCATTGCGCGGCCTCGTTGGCGAAGGCGTGCGCGCGGAAATTATCGAGGTCGTCGCCGATCTTCCGGGTGATGTCGTTGCGGACCATGCTGCCCGCCACCCGGATCGCATTGGCGACGCCCTTGGGGTTGGCGCTCCCGTGGCTTTTCACGACCAGGCCGTTGAGGCCGAGGAAGACCGCGCCGTTGTGATTGTTGGGGTCGAGATGGTGCTTCAGGAGATTGAGCGCCGGCCGCGACAATGCAAAACCGGCCTTGGACCGAAGCGAGCTCTTGAAGGCGCGGCGAAGCAAGTCCGTGACGAAACGCGCGGTGCCCTCGGCGGTCTTGAGCGCGATATTGCCGGAAAAGCCGTCGGTAACGACCACGTCGACTTCGCCGCGCGACAGCTGGTCACCCTCGGTGAACCCGTCGAAGCGGAACGCCAGATAGTCCGCCTCGCGCAGCAAGGCGGCGGCGTCCTTGAGCTCGTCCGTACCCTTCAGTTCCTCGGTGCCGATGTTGAGCAGCTTCACGCGCGGGCTGGAGAGGCCGAGCACGGTGCGCGAATAGGCCGCGCCCATCACCGCGAACTGGACCAGGTTCTGGGCGTCGCATTCGGTATTGGCGCCGAGGTCCAACATGATGACGTCGGTTTCGCCGAGCGTCGGCAGCAGTGCGGCGAGCGCGGGCCGGTCGATCCCCGGCATGGTCCTCAGCGCAAGCTTGGACATCGCCATCAGCGCGCCGGTGTTGCCGCCCGACAGAGCGGCGTCGGCAATGCCTTCCTTCACCGCGTTGATTGCCATGCCCATCGAGGTCGTGCGGGCGCGGCGGATCGCCTGGCTCGGCTTCTCGCTCGCCGCGATCGCCTCGGGCGAATGGACAACCTGCGAATGGCCGGCCAGGTTCTTGTGCGCGGCGATCTGCGCTTCGACCTGCCGCTCGTCGCCGTAGAACAGGAACTGCAGCGAATGGTCCTTGCGCAGCGCGCGCGACGCGCCCGCGATCATCGCCGCCGGGCCGGCGTCGCCGCCCATGGCGTCGATGGCAATGCGTGGGCCCGTCGTCATGGCCCTTTGTCGGCTTAGGCCTCGGTCGAAACGATTTCGCGGCCGTTATAATGGCCGCAAGCCGCACACAGATTGTGCGGCAGCTTCAGTTCGCCGCAGTTCGGGCACTCCTGGAACTGGGTCGCCTTCAGCGCATGATGGCTGCGGCGCATGTTCCGCTTCGACGGCGAGGTTTTTCTCTTGGGGACAGCCATTGCGGCACCTTTGAATGCAAGTTCGACAACAATAAAAATTGCGACGATCTGCGCCTCGTCTCAGCAGGGTCCCTTTAGGGATAGCCCGCAGGCGGCGGCCGGATCGTCGCGAACCGCGGCTCCTATAGCGCAACGCGCCGTTGTTGCAAGTCAGGCGGCGGCCAGAGCCGTGTCGCTGACGAAAGGATTCGTCTGCCGCTCATAGCCGAAAGTCGACATCGGCCCATGGCCGGGGACGAAGGCGGTGTCGTCGCCCATCGGCCAAAGTCGGGTCGTGATCGAGGTCAGCAGCTGCTGCTGGTCGCCGTGCGGGAAGTCCCAGCGGCCGACCGAGCCGCGGAACAGCACGTCGCCGACCAGCGCGAGCTTCGATTCCGGATGATGGAAAACGACGTGGCCCGGCGTATGGCCGGGGCAGTGGCGGACGTCGAAGGTGAGTTCGCCCACTGTCACCTGGTCGCCGTCGTTCAGCCAGCGCGAAGGCTCGAAGGGGCGGCCGATGACGCCATATTTGGCGCCGTCCTCGGCCAGCCGGTCGATCCAGTAACGGTCAGCTTCATGCGGTCCCTCGATCGGCACGCCGAGCTCCTCGGCAAGGACGCCGGCGCTGCCGCAATGGTCGATATGGCCGTGGGTCAGAAGGATCTTCTCGATGGTGACGCCGGCCTGCGCCGCCGCGGCCTTGAGCCGCGGCAGGTCACCGCCGGGATCGACGAACGCCCCGCTCATGGTCTCGGTGCACCACAGCAAGGTGCAATTCTGCTGGAGCGGGGTGACCGGAACAATCGCCGCGCGAAGCGGGGCTTGGCTCACTGCGCCGGCGCCTCATCGACCGGCGAGAGCGCGGCGAACTCATTCTTCATCGACGCCGCGACGGCTTCGGCCCGGCGGAGGACCCGCAGCACGTTGCCGCCGGCGAGCTTGGCGAGATCCTGGTCGCTCCAGCCGCGGCGGATCAGCTCGGCGAACAGCCTGGGATAGTCCTGCACCCCGGTCAGATCCCGCGGGGTCGAGTCAATCCCGTCGAAGTCGCCGCCAATGCCGACATGATCGTGGCCCGCGACCCTGGCGATATGATCGATATGATTGGCGACATCGGCAACACTGACGGCCGGCGCGGGGTGAGCGGCGTCCCAAGCCTTGAGGCCGGCCTCGACCTCGGCCTTGCTCGCGCGGTGGAGCGCCTTCAGCCGGGCCTCCTCCGCGCTACGGTCGGCGCCCCAGCGCCACACGGCGTCCGAGAGGAAGCCCGGGACGAAATTGACCATCACCACCCCGCCGTTCGCCGGAAGCAGCCGCAGCACGTCGTCGGGAACGTTGCGCGGGTGCCCGCCGACCGCGCGCGCCGACGAGTGGGAGAAGATGACCGGCGCGCGGCTGGCGGCGATCGCGTCCTTCATCGTCGCCGGCGAGACATGGCTCAAGTCGACCAGCATGCCGATCCGGT
>JAICVC010000117.1 GCA_025935515.1 Sphingomonas sp. | reverse complement strand
GGGCGAGCACGAAGGTGAAGATCACGCAGAGCCAGCCGTTGATCGAAAAGCCGGCGTCGAGGTGCAGCGGGAAATCCCTGGAAGCGATCGCCTTGCCGATTGCGCCGATCACGATGCTCAAGAGCTGAAGCCCGAGGAGCGCCCAGGCGATGGCGTTGAGCCGGTAGGCATTGGCCGCGATGAACGGGTCGCCGCGACCGACCGTCTCGACCATCCGCAGCAGCCGCGTGAGGATCAAATGATTGAGCGGCACCGCGAGCAATCCCAGCGTTGCGATCGCAGTCAGCCCGATCATGATCGGCTTGGGGTCCATGCCCGCCGGAACGTCGATCGCCTTCATGAACCAGGCCGGATTTGCGTTCGCAAAGATCACCAGGCCGAGCACCGCCGCTCCGTAAAGCCAGTTGAGGACGATGAGGATGCGCAGGACGACATAGGCGATCGGCAACGCGGCGGTGGTGGTTCGGGCCATGGACTTGCACTCCAATGACGTGTTTATCGATAAACGATAATACGATTATCGTTTATCGGCAAGCCCTGGAATCCGGTTCTCGATTTTGCCGGGGCGGGCGCCTACGCAACCTAGGTTGCTGCTGGGGGAATCGAGATGCCGGTCGAACTGAAGATCCTCGCGCTCGGCGCTCTGCTGCTGTTCGTCCACATCTTCACCGCGACGCGGTTCAAGACCGCGCAATTTGGCCGCAAGTGGAACGTCGGCGCGCGCGACGAGGCGCTGCCCGCGGCCGACGTGATGAGCGGCCGGACCATGCGAGCGCAGGCCAATTTCCTCGAGACTTTCCCGATCGCCATCGTCGCGCTCGTCGGAGTCGTGCTCGCGGACCGCACCAGCCAATGGACCGCGATCGGCGGCTGGGTCTGGCTCGGCGCCCGGGTGATCTACCTGCCGCTTTACGCCGCCGGCATCCCGGTGATCCGCACGATCGTCTGGACGATCGGCATGATCGGCCTCGGCATGGTCTTGTGGCCCCTGCTGTTCGGCTAGGATGAAAGTCACAAAGGCGGCGTCCGATCAGCTTTCATACGAGCGAGGGCGGGGCGAACCGATGTTTGAAAAATCCCCGCGTTCGCGCCGATAATGCGTGCCGAGCAGCCGCAGCAGTTGCCCGTTTGTAAGCGGCCGATCGTGAACTTCGCCAGCGGCGAGCTGGGGAGCGAGGATGCGATCCCACAGGAGGCCGAACAGCGCCCCCTCGCGGCGGTAGCGCAGGCGGTACGCGCTCTCGCGGCTCATGCCGGCAGCGGCAGCGGCCCTGGCGATGTTGCGGGTGGACGCAAGCGCGTCGAGGAAACGGAGCTGACGCTCAGGCGTCCAGCCATCGCGGCGAATGTTCGGGGTTTGAGTTTGGCCCATCGGCGAGCGTGGACCACAATTGGCCGCCTGTAGGACAGCGTTTTCTTATGTCAGCTTTGGGTGGAAAGTGGACATCCACTAAGGCGAAACGATGCTCGCCTGTCGTGCCAGAAACCGCCACTTGCCACCTTCCCAGAGGAATACGTTCGTGAACCGCCGATGGAGCGTTTTACCCGGATGGAGGCGGCCCAACTCGCTTTCGGGTGACGGAACAACTGTCTCGTCGCCCATGACTATGCCGACTGGCCCGGTTATCGCCGTCCGCTCGATCCTACGGTTGAAGTTATCACTGCCAATCTCGCCTTTGGCCAACATTGCGACGACTTGTGCCTTGGCCATGACCCGATTGGCAGGTGAGCTGACAATATAGTTGGGGTGCATGAATTCTTGCTGAGCCTTTGCATCGCCATCAACGATGATGCGCATCTGCTCGGAGTCTGCCGCCCTCAGATTTTCGTCAGTCGGACCTGCCATTCGCGGGGCGGCGGCAATCAGCAACAGGCTTGAAGCTATAAGGAGTATGCGCATCGCGGTGCTCCGACTCACTGCATTTGTGAGCGTGTAGCGGTCGCACCTGCGAATGTCTGCTTTTGGTCGAAAGCAGCCATAAGCGCGTCCACATAGCAGTCGGCTTCCTTCCCGCCGCCACCCTGCTAAACCCGCGCCTCCATGTCCGACACCGAAACGACCGAAGCGCCCGCCGCCGCCGCTCCGCCCGCGCGGACCACGAACCACCTCTACCTCGTCGACGGGTCGAGCTATATCTTCCGCGCCTATCACCGGCTGCCGCCGCTCACGAACCGGCACGGGACGCCGGCGGGGGCGGTCTATGGCTATACGACCATGCTGTGGAAGCTCGCCGGCGACCTGTCGCGCGCCGACGGCCCGACCCACATGGCGGTGATCCTCGATGCGTCGGAGCACACCCACCGCAACGAGATGTACGATAAGTACAAGGCGCACCGGCCGCCGCCGCCCGAGGACCTGGTGCCGCAATTCCCGCTGATCCGCACCGCGACGCGCGCCTTCTCGATCCCGTGCATCGAGGAAGCGGGGCTGGAGGCCGACGACATCATCGCCTGCTACGTGACCGAGGCGAAGAAGGCCGGGTGGAAGGTCACCATCGTCAGCTCCGACAAGGATCTGATGCAGCTGATCGACGAGGATGCCGGGATCGACATGCTCGACACGATGAACGACCGCCGCATCGGCCGCGCGGAAGTACTCGAGAAATTCGGCGTGCCGCCGGAGAAGGTCGGCGACGTCCTCGCTTTAATGGGCGACAGCGTCGACAATGTGCCCGGAGTCCCCGGGATCGGCCCCAAGACCGCGTCGCAGCTGATCCAGCAGTTCGGCGATTTGGAGACGGTCCTCGGATCGACCGAAGAGATCAGCAAGCCCAAGCTCAAGCAGTCGCTGATCGATTTTGCCGCGGATGCGCGGCTGAGCCGGGAGCTGGTGAGGCTGGTATGCGACGCAAACCTGCCCGAGCCGCTCGATGCGCTGGAGCTCAAGAATATCCCGGAGGACCCGCTGCGGGCATTCCTCGAGGACCAGGGATTCAAGGCGTTGCTCAACCGGCTGAACAGCGGCGGCTCGCTGGTCGAGGCGCGGCGCAGCAGCAGCGGCGCGGGCTACAATGACGTCATGGCGGCGCTCGACAAGAAGGCGGCCGGCCCGGCGGAAGCGGAGAAGATCGAGGTCGACCGCTCGAAGTACGAGACCATCACGGACGAGGCTTCGCTCGACCGCTGGATCGCCGAGGCCACCGCCCAGGGCCATGTCGCGCTCGATACCGAGACGGACTGCATCGACTGCATCATCGCCAAGCTGGCCGGGATCAGCCTGGCGACCGGGCCGAACCGTGCCTGCTACATCCCGGTTGGGCACAGCGGAATCGACATGTTCGCCGAGGCGCCCGACCAGCTCCCGCTCGATCTCGTCCTCGCGAAGCTGAAACCGATGCTGGAAGACCCGTCGATCCTCAAGATCGGGCACAACCTCAAGTACGACTGGGTGATGTTCGACAAGGCCGGCATCGACGTCGCCCCGATAGACGACACGATGGTGATGAGTTTCGACCTCGATGCCGGGCGGAGCTTCGGCCACGGGCTCGAGGAGCTGGCCAAGCTCCACTTCGACCACGAGTGCATCCCTTTCAAGCAATTGTGCGGCAGCGGCGCCAAGCAGATCACCTTCGACAAAGTCCCGCTGGGGCCGGCGACCGAATATGCGGGCGAGGACGCCGATATCGCGCTGCGCCTGTGGCTGCGGCTCAAGCCGCGGCTGGCGCAGGAGAATGTCACGCGGGTCTATGAGCGGGTCGACAAGCCGCTGGTGCCGGTGCTCGCGCGGATGGAGCAGCGCGGGATCAAGGTCGACCGCGACTATCTCGCGCGCCTCAGCCGCGAGTTCGCCGAGGAGACGGCGCGGCTCGAAGAACGGATCTACGAGGCGGCATGCGGGCCGTTCACCATCGGCTCGCCGCAGCAGCTCGGCGAAGTGCTGTACGGGCGCCTCGGCCTGAAAGGTGGGCGAAAGGGCAAGAGCGGCCAATATTCGACCGACGTCAACGAGCTCGAACGGCTCGCGGGCGAGGGCATCGCATGCGCGACCCTGGTGCTCGAATGGCGGCAGCTGACCAAGCTCAAGTCAACCTACACCGACGCGCTGCAGGCCCAGATCAACCAGGAGACCGGCCGGGTCCACACCAGCTTCTCGCTGACCGGCGCGCAGACCGGGCGGCTGTCGTCGAACGATCCGAACCTGCAGAACATCCCGATCCGGACCGAGATCGGGAGAAAGATCCGCGACGCGTTCGTGGCGGCTGATGGCTACAAATTGCTCAGCGCCGACTATAGCCAGATTGAGCTAAGGCTCGCCGCGCACATGGCCGACGTCCCGCAGCTCAAGGACGCCTTCAACGCCGGGCAGGATGTGCACGCGATCACCGCGGAGGAGGTATTCGGGACCGTCGACCGCGAGACCCGCAACAAGGCGAAGACGATCAACTTTGCGATCCTCTACGGAAGCTCCGCCTGGGGAATCGCCTCGCGAATGGGGCTCGCCAGGGAAGAGGGCAAGGCGATCATCGATCGCTATTTCGAGCGCTTTCCGGGCATCCGGGCGTTCATGCACAGCACGCTCGCCTTCGCCCGCGAACACGGTTTCACCCAAACCCTGTTCGGGCGGAGAACGCACTTCGAACCCAACATCCGCTCGCCCAACCCGTCGATCCGTGCGGGTGCTGAACGCGCTGCGATCAACGCGCCGATCCAAGGGACGAGCGCCGACCTCATCAAGCGGGCAATGGCGCGGATGGACGATGCACTGGCAAACGCGGGCCTGGGCGAGGTCCGAATGCTGCTCCAGGTCCACGACGAGCTGGTGTTCGAAGTGCCCGACGGCCGCGAGGAAGAAGCGGCCGCCGTCATCAAGCGGGTGATGGCGGGCGCCGCCGAGCCGGCAATGACGCTCGACGTGCCGCTCGACGTCGAGGTCGGTTGGGGTGAGCATTGGGGCGCCGCGCATTGACCGACGGCGAGCGAATCAAGGTCCTTGCCGAGACTGCCGACACCCCGCCCGATGCCGACATGGCGACGCTTGCCCGCGGCGGCCGGCTCAATGTGTTCGGGTTCGTCCTTCGCTTAGCCGCCCGGCTGCCGTTCCTGTTCATCGCCGGGCGGATCTACGGCGCGGATTCGCTCGGCCGCTTCGCTTATGCGGTGCTGACCGTCGAGTTCGCCGCGCAGCTCGCGGCGCTGGGCCTCAGGCGCGGCCTCGCCCAGCTCCTCGCCAACGCCAAGAAGCCGGAGGCGTGCATCGTCGCGGACGCAATGCTGGTGGCGGCGATCGGCTCGGCCATCGGCATGGCCATCCTCTTCGCCTTCCCCAAGGCGATGTACCCGACCACCGACATCCACGGGATGGACCGCCTGCTCGCGATCACGGTCCTCGCCATCGCCTGGACCGACATCGCGCTCGCAGCGCTCGCCTATCACAACGACGTCGGGGCGACGGTGCGCGCGCGGTCGATCGTCGAGCCCTGGACGATCAGCATCGTCGCCTTCGCCTGGTCCTACGTCTCGCTCGATGACGGCCTGATCATCTCCTACGTCTTCTCGATGGTCGCGGCGCTGTTCGCGGCGCTGATCCCGCTGGTCCGCTGCTACGGCCTGCCGCGCGGGTGGAAGCCCGACCTCCCGCTCGCGTGGGGGACCGCGGTGCGCAACGTGCCGGTCGCCGCCGCCGACGCGGTCGAATGGGCCTCGCGCCGGATCGACCTCGCGGTGCTCGGCGCGTTCATGCCCGCAAGCTTCGTCGGCATCTATTATGTCGCGCAGCAGGTCGCGACGCTGCCCGCCAAGTTGAAGACCAGCTTCGAGCCGGTGCTGGGC
Organism: Sphingomonas sp.; assembly: GCA_025935515.1. Lineage (GTDB taxonomy): Bacteria > Pseudomonadota > Alphaproteobacteria > Sphingomonadales > Sphingomonadaceae > Sphingomicrobium. Next base: position 834 of record JAICVC010000117.1, on the reverse strand, counting down.
CCGGCGATCGCGCGCAAGATCGCCGCCGGCGACCGGCTGTCGGTCGCGAAGCAGGTGCGCCAGGTCACCTATTGGATCATCGCCGCGCAGCTCGGGATCGCGCTCGCGCTCGGCATTCCGGGCCGTGCGGTGATGGGGCTGGTCGGGTCCGGGTTCACCGGCGGCACGGCGATGCTGAGCTTCCTGCTCGCAGCCGAAGTCATCGCCGCCGCCGCGGTCGTCAGCGAAGCCGCGCTGATCTACGTCGCGCGGACCCGGAACATGATCATCAGCCTCGCAATGCTCGCGTTCGAGGCCGGTCTCGCCGTGGCGCTGATCCTGATCATGAAGGACGAGGGCCTGCCGCAGGCGTTCCAGGCCACCGGCCCCGCGATCGCGCTGTGCGTCGCGCTTGGCTTCGCCTCGGTCAGCAAGTCGCGGCTGCTGTGCAGGAAGCTCGGCGCGCCCGTCTCGGGATGGCGCTGGGACCTCGCATGGGCGACCGCCGCCGGCGTCATCGTCGGCGGCGCGGTGCGCTATTTCCTGCCGCAGACGCTGCAGCTGATTATCGGAGTCCCGGCGATCATGATTGCCTTCTTCGCGGTGCTGTGGACCAAGGGCTTCGGGCCCGAGGACCGGGAATTGTTCAAGCTCCGCAAGCATGAGGTGAAGGAGCTGCGCGAAGCGGAGGACGCCGCGCTGGCGCGCGACCAGGTGCGCGACCCGATTATCTAATGCCGGAAGTGGCGCATGCCCGTGAACAGCATCGCGAGGCCCGCTTGGTCGGCCGCGGCGATGACCTCGTCGTCGCGGATTGAGCCGCCCGGCTGGATCACGGCGGTTGCGCCGGCTTCC
>JAICVC010000150.1 GCA_025935515.1 Sphingomonas sp. | reverse complement strand
GGGCGCTTCCCAAGGGCAGAAGCGCTGAACCGGAACTGGCCGAAGTCCGAACGGCGTGGCAAGGTGAGTTCCACGTGGAACAAAGTGTCACCGACGCCGATTCCCGGATCGTCGTCGCACCCGGTGTGAAGGCGAAACGATGATCCGCATTGCGGTGGCCAATCAAAAGGGCGGCGTTGGCAAGACGACCACCGCGATCAACCTGGCGACCGCGCTGGCGGCAATCGGCTGGCGCGTGCTGCTTGTCGATCTCGACCCGCAAGGCAATGCCTCGACCGGGATCGGCGTCTCCCAGGCCCAGCGGTTCCGTTCGAGCTATGACGTGCTGATTGGCAGCGCGTCGGCCAATGAGGTTGCGGTCGCCACTCGCGTGCCGAGGCTCGACCTACTCCCGGCGACCGTCGACCTGTCGGGCGCTGAGGTCGAGTTGGTGAGCCTGGAGGACCGTGCCCACCGGCTGGACAAGGCGCTTGCCGCTGCTCCCGTTGGGCGCTGGGATATTTGCCTGGTCGACTGCCCACCGTCGCTCGGCCTGCTGACGGTCAATGCGCTGGTCGCCGCGCGGCACCTGCTGGTGCCGCTGCAGTGTGAGTTCTTCGCGCTCGAGGGGCTCAGCCAATTGCTCCAGACGGTCGAGCGGATCCGGCTGGCATTCAATCCCGAGCTTTCGATCCTCGGGGTCGCACTGACCATGTTCGACCGCCGCAACAACCTTTCGCAGGCGGTGTCCGAGGACGTCCGCGCGTGCCTCGGGACGGCGGTGTTCGAAACGGTGGTGCCGCGCAACGTGCGTCTCTCGGAAGCGCCGAGCCACGGGCTCCCGGCACTGATCTACGACCTGAAATGCCCGGGTTCGGAGGCGTATATTCGGCTCGCCCGTGAGCTGATCGGCCGGCTGCCGCAGCTGGCGGTGGCCGCATGAGCGCCGATCGCCCTGCCAAGGGGCTCGGGATGGGATTGCAGGCGCTGCTCGGGGAAGCGGCGCGGCCGGCGCCGGCGCTCGCAGCCGATGATGCGCAGGCGACGCGCGGCGGCATTCGCGAGATCGACATTGCGCGAATCAAACCCAACCCCAACCAGCCGCGCGTGCAGTTCGACGAGGACGCGCTCGACGAGCTCGCCGAATCGATTCGCCAGCGCGGCGTCCTGCAGCCGATCCTGCTGAAGCCCCACGGCGAAGATTATCTCATCGTCGCCGGCGAGCGGCGCTGGCGCGCGGCGCAGCGGGCAAGGCTCCACAGCATCCCGGCAATCGTCCGCGAGATCGACGACTCCGCGACCGCGGAACTCGCCCTGATCGAGAATATTCAGCGCCAGGACCTCAACCCGCTCGAAGAGGCCGAGGGCTATCGCCAGCTGATCCAGCGGCACGGCCATACCCAGGACGATATCGGGCGGATCGTTCACAAGTCGCGCAGCCACATCTCTAACCTCTTGAGATTACTGGAACTTCCGGAATTCGTACGCCAATCGCTATTGCAAGGCGATATCAGTATGGGTCACGCACGGGCTGTTGCCACCGCGGACGACCCAGAGGAATTGACGCGCCAAATCGTCGCCAGGGGCCTCTCGGTCCGGCAGGCAGAGGAGCGGGCGCGGCGCGAAAAGAGGCGGCCGGGGCCGGGCGCCGACATCGGGCGGGCGAGCGCGCGCAATGCGGCCAAGGCCGCCGATGCCGACCTCGACGCGCTCGAGCGTCAGCTCGGCGATATCCTCGGCCTCAAGGTCCAGGTCACGCACAAAGGGCAGGGCGGCAATGTGACGCTGCATTATTCGAGCCTCGATCAGCTCGATATGATCTGCCAGCGGCTCTCCGGCGAACCGATCTAGCTAGAGGCTGCGCGCTTTGCGGGCGATCGCCAGCAATTCTTCCCCGAGCGCCTCCCGATCGGGCGCAGCAGTCAACATCAACGACCGTTCGAGCTTTCCGGCGCGATCGGCGACCGTTGCGAGATCCTCCGCGCTCCATTTCGAAAGCATCCGCTGGACTTTGGCTTTGTCCTTGAAAAACAAAGACCTGCCGAGTGACGTCAAGACGCCATCGACCCGCTCGCCGCGCTCGACCCGGGCCCGCAATGGCGCCAGCATCAGCAGCCGGCGCTGCAGCGACCGGATGACCGGAATCGCTTCCGATCCCCCTGCCGGAAAGCGGGCAAGTTCGTCCGCCAGCTCATCGAGCGAACCGCTCATCGCGAGGTCGGCCAGGAGCTGAAAATCCCCTTCCGCGTTGGCGGCGCCGACTTCATCGATCGCCCCATGGTCCAGTACCTTGGGCGCTTCCGGCGACGCCCCGAGGTAGAGCGCCATCTTTTCCAACTCCTGGACGACAACAGCCTGGTCATTGCCTGCGCTGTTGGCGAGGCGCGCGGCGATGGGATTGCTGATCTCCAGCCCGAAGCGCCGGCCGAGGTCGATCACCATCCGCTCCGCCTCCTGCCCCTCGGGCGCATAGGAGGCGTAGGCGATCGCCAGTGGCGAAGCCTCGGCAAGTTTCAGCAACGCGGAGGTCTTGGGCAGCGCGCCGGCGATCCCAACCACCGGGCTTTCGCCGGGCGGGCCTTCGAGCAGCGCGACGACGCCGTCCTCAATATCCTTGGTTGCCGGTTCGATCCACACCACGCGCCTGCCGCCGAACAGGCTCATTGCGCCGGCTTCGTCGACCAGTGAGGCGGGATCAGACTTGATCGCGCCAGCTGGCATTATGAACTTTGACGCGTCGAGCGCCTCGGCCAGCCGGGCGGCAAGCGCCCGCGACTGCGATTCGTCCGGGCCATGAAAGAGGTAGAAGCGAACGGCAGCGGCCGGCTGATCGACCGCGCGGCCGATGGTGGCCTTGCTCGCCTTCACTTCGGCGCCGACTCCCTTTGGGCACTGCGCGACGCGTAGAGCGCGAGGCGGGCGGCAATCTGGTCGGCGACGATGTCGGTCAGGTTCTCGAGCGCGGTCTGCTCGGCTGCGACCGTCGCATATTCGGAGCTGACGATGTCGATGCCCGCATCGGAACCGGCGGTCGCATCGAGCACCACCGTGCCCTTGCTGAGCTCGACCAGCTGGTAGCGCGCGCGCAAGGTGCGGCGTTCCTGCGTGGCGGCGCGGTCGCTTCTGAGGCCGAAAGCGGTGATATTGTCGTCGAGGGTGACGTCGAGCCGGTAGGCCGGAGCCTCTGCCGAGCCCACGCCCAGCCGGTCGACGAGCTTGTTCCGCATCAGCCATCCCGCGCGGCCTTCGATCGGTCCGACGCTCACTGAGCGAAGCGCCGTCGCCACCGCTCCTTGCCCGCCCCCCTGATACAGCGGCTGCAGCCCGCAGCCGGAGAGCGCGACAAACAGCATGATGAGGGCGCCGCGCCGGATCATGCGACGATATTCACCAGCCGGTCGGGGACGACAATCACCTTGCGCGGCGCGGCGCCGGCGAGCTGCCGCTGGACCTTGTGTGACCCCAGCGCCAGCGCCTCGGCGGCGGCGCGGTCGAGCCCACGGGGCGCACTCAGGGTATCACGGAGCTTGCCGTTGACCTGGACGGCCAGCGTCACCTGGTCATCGACCAGCAACGCCGGGTCGAAGCTAGGCCATGGCGCGTCCGCCACCATGCCGGTCTCGCCGAGCGCGGCCCAGGCCTCTTCGGCGAGGTGCGGCGCCGCCGGCGCAATCAGTTGGGTCAAGGTCCTGACCGCTTGCGCGCGAGTGGTCGAGGGCGGCGATTTTTCGATCGCCGTCACCAGCTCGTAGAGGAGCGCGATCGCCTTGTTGAACTGAAGTTCCTCGATGGCATCGGTGACCCCGGCGATCGTGCGGTGGAGCCTGCGCAGGAGCGCCTCATCCTCGCCGCCGTCGGTCTCCGGGTCGCTGGTCAGCCGCCAGACGCGCTGCACGAAGCGCGCGGCGCCTTCGATCCCGCCTTCGGACCATTCGAGGTCCCGTTCCGGCGGACTGTCGGACAGCAGGAACCAGCGGGCCGCGTCGGCTCCGTAGCGATCGACGATGGTGTCCGAATCGATCGTGTTGCGCTTCGACTTGGACATCTTTTCGACCCGGCCGGGGGTCACCGGATGGCCATTTTCGATATGCACCCAGTCGTCGCCGTCCTTGCGGACCTCGTCGGGGCTGAGCCAGCTGCCGTCGCCGAAGCGGTAAGTCTCGTGGGTGACCATTCCCTGCGTGAACAGGCCCTGGAACGGCTCCGCCATGTCGAGCTTGCCGATCCGCCGCAGCGCCCG
>JAICVC010000038.1 GCA_025935515.1 Sphingomonas sp. | reverse complement strand
GTGACGCGGGCGTTCCTGGTGGGGTTCGCGGTGTGGCTGGCGATGCTGCTGTGGCCCGGGGTGTCGGTGGGCGTGCGCCGACCCGAGCTGGTATTCTGGTTCGCGCTGATGGGGGCGCTGCTGCTGAGCTTCCTCGGGTTGCTGACCTCGATCTGGGCCGACAAGTTCGACCATGCCGCGGCGGTGACCAATTTCGTGGTGACTCCGCTCTCTTTGCTCAGCGGCACCTTCTATTCGGTCGACCAGCTCGCGCCGCATTTCCGGGCGGTGAGCCACGCCAATCCGTTCTTTTACGTGATCTCGGGATTCCGCGCCGGGTTCCTCGGCACCAGCGATTCGCCGCTGCTGGTCGGCGCCGTGGGGCTGCTGGTGCTGAACGTCATGCTGTGGGCGGTCTGCTACGCGCTCCTGAAAAGCGGGTGGAAGATCAAGAACTGAAAATTTTTGCGGGGCCGCTCATCCAGCGGCCGTTGCTGCAACGTCCAAGCTCCGCATCACCAGGGAGTTTTTACATGCCTGCCACGGAAATGGTCGTCATGGTCGCGGTCGTCACCGCGCTGGCGCTGAGCTTCATCAGCGTGCTTCGCTTGTTTGCCATGTGGATCGGCCACCGGACGATCCGTCGCGCGGTCGAGAAAGATCCGGACGCCGCGCAGCCGCTGCTTGCGCAGCTCGCCGCGCCGGGCGGCGACGAGGGCGATCACCGGCTGTCGGTGATCCTGGTCGCGGTCGGGATCGCGATGGTCGTCGCAAGCCTGATCATCGGCGACCCTGCGTGGATGCATTATGCGATTGCCGGCGCCTGCTTCCCGCTGATCGTCGGGACGGCGCTGTGGCTGCGGCTGTTCATGCTGGAGCGGGCGCGGCGGCGTGGCTCCCAGCAATGACGAGGACCTCGCGTTGTCGCGCCGTGCCGCGGCCGGCGACAGCGCCGCCTTCGCGATGCTGGTCGAGAAGCATGAGCGCGCGCTGCGGGGCTTCCTGGCGAGGACCTTCGGGCCCGACGTTGCCGATGACGTCGCGCAGGAGGCCTTCCTCAAGGCGTGGCGGGCGGCCGGTCAATATGACGGGCGGGCGCGCTACTCGACCTGGCTCACGCGGATCGCGTGGCGGTGCAGGATCGACGCGCTGCGCAAGGAGCGGGCTCACCCGCCGGCGGACGATCACGAGGCGCATGCTGCCGCGCCGTCGCTGGAGGTTGACGACATGCTCGCGCGATTGAGCGAGAACGAGCGCGCTTCGCTGGTGCTGTGCGAAGGCCACGGCTGGACGCACGTCGAGGCGGCCGAGCTGCTCGGGCTGCCGCTGGGGACGCTGAAGTCGACCGTCGCGCGGGCCAAGACGAGGTGCCGAGCGATGTGGGAAGGAGCCGAGCATGGCTGACGAGTTCGACCGCTTCCTCGTCTCGGCGCTGGCGCCGCGCGACCGCGACCCCGACCGCAAGTTCGTCACGCGGGTCCAGGCACATATCGCGCTCGAGGACCGGCTGGCTGCCCAGCAACGCGCTCTGGCCGCCGGGCTGGTCAAGCAGCTGCTCGGCTTGTTCATCATCGCGGCAGCGGTCTGGTGGCTCGGCCGCGCCGCGCCCGTCGTGATCTGGTTTGCCGAATCGCCCGCGCTGGCGCTCGGAATTTTGCTGACAGCCTTTGTCTTCCTGGTTGGAATCCTGAGCTTCCCACAGGACCGCAGGATCAACTCGTGATGCGCCGTTGAGCGATTTCAATTGCTTAGCGCGTTCATGATCTTGAACGGTTCATAACGACCCCGTTCAGACCTCCATCAACCGACTCGGCGCACAACTGCACGCATCAACCGCTCACACTCAAGGAGAGCCGTAATGCGTAAGATCGTCATTTCCCTGGCCGCCGCAGGCGCGGCTCTTGTCGTCGCCAGCCCGGCCGCTGCCCAATACTACCCGCAGCCGCAGCCCGCGCCCTATGCCTATGGCAACCAAGGCTACGGCTACAATAACGGCTACGGCCAGGGCAACTGGGGCATGGTCCGCTCGCTGCAGGTCCGCGTCGACGCGATCCAGCGGCAGATCAACCGCCTCGACCGCCGCGACCGGATCGGCGAGCGCAGCGCCGACCGCCTGCGCGACGAAGCGCGGAACATCGAGCGCCGCCTGCACAATCGGGCGCGCGGCGGGCTCGACCGGCGCGAGGCGGGCGACCTCTACTACAGGGTCCAGCGCCTCGAGCAGCGGGTCCAGTTCGCGCTCAACGACCGTTACGGCCGCTATCGCGACCGCTGGTAAGCGTAACGAGTAAGCGCAAAGGAAGGGCGCCGCGGCATCACCGCGGCGCCCTTTCTCTTGTTGTAGATTGTCTGGACCCCTGCCTTCGCAGGGGCACGCGGCCGTGGCCGCTGCTTTGCCTTTGGCGGCGCGCTGGCTATAGCCCCGGACACGCAATCACCGCCGAAAAGGGAGCCGTCTTTCCATGGCCATCACGCCGCTCATGCCCGTCTATCCGCGTTCTCCGGTGAGGCCCGTGCGCGGCGAGGGAGTGTATCTCTACGGGGAGCAGGGTGAGCGCTACCTGGATTTCGCGGCGGGCATCGCCGTCAACATCCTCGGCCACGGACATCCGCACCTCACCAGGGCGATCCAGGACCAGGCGGCGACGCTGATGCACGTCTCCAACCTCTACGGAAGCCCGCAGGGCGAGGCGTTCGCCAGGCGGCTATGCGAGCTGACGTTCGCCGACACCGTCTTCTTCACCAACTCCGGCGTCGAGGCGGTCGAATGCTCGATCAAGACCGCGCGCCGCTATCATTTCGCCAAGGGGCGACCGGAGAAGCACGACCTGATCACCTTCTCCAACGCCTTTCATGGGCGGACGATGGGCACGATCAGCGCGACCGACCAGGCGAAGATGATCGACGGCTTCGCGCCGCTGCTGCCGGGCTTCAAGGTGCGCGAGTTCAACGACCTCGACGCCGCGCTGGCGGCGATCGACGAGAATACCGCGGGCTTCCTGCTGGAACCGATCCAGGGGGAGGGCGGAATCCGCCCGGCGACCCACGAATTCCTCGCCGGCCTCCGCGCCGCGTGCGACGAGCACGATCTCATGCTGGTCTTCGACGAGGTGCAGTGCGGCGTCGCGCGCACCGGCCAGCTCTATGCCTATCAGCATTACGACGTGGTGCCGGACATCATGGCCTCGGCAAAGGGCATCGGCGGCGGCTTTCCCCTGGGCGCGTGCCTTGCCAGCGAGAAAGCGGCGGCCGGGATGGTCATCGGCACGCACGGGTCGACCTATGGCGGCAACCCGCTGGCGATGGCTGCGGGGCAGGCGGTGTTCGACATCGTCGCCGACGACGAGTTCCTGGCTGAGGTCAAGCAGAAGGGCGAGCGGCTGCGCTCGGCGCTCGAGCAGATGATGCCCAACCACGACCATCTGTTCGACAGCGTCCGCGGCGTCGGCCTGATGCTCGGGATCAAGATGAAGACCGACAGCCGAGCGTTCGTGAACTACCTGCGCACCAAGGGCCTGCTGACGGTCGCAGCCGGGGACAACGTCATGCGCGTGCTCCCGCCGCTGACCATCGAGGAAGAGCATATCCGCGAGTTCGTCGAGACTTTGTCGGCGGCCGCGGGTGAGTATGAGGTGCCGGCCGAGGCGGCTTAACGCGATCAATACAGATCTGGCCTACCAGCAGCAGGATGTTCAGCGTCCTGTTGATTTCCCTTGCAGCCGCCACGCGACCGGACCGCGCGTATCCCGAAGCGGAGCCAGATCGAGCGGCGATCGACCAGGCGATCAAGCACCAATTGGTCGGCAGCGGCTATTTCCGGATGGTGACCGACAAAGCTGAGCAGCGCTCCGCCATTGCTGGAATCCAGAAGCGCCTGCGGTCCCTCGGCATTCCGATCACTGTCCGCAATTGCGACTGGGTCGGCGTCGTTGCGCAGGGATTTGCCAATTCCAATCTCTCTTATGGGGCGGCCTGCCACGTGCGTTTGGGGACGAAGCCGACCACGGACTTTCTCATCTGCGATGCCAGCCTGGGCGGGATTTCCCTCATCAAGCCGGATGCCTACGGATGGGCTCCGGATTACGTCGAAATCTTCATTCGCAGGACATGCGTCTGAGCGGATCAAACGAAGCTGATATCTGCGTGGAGTCCCTGTAGAGCCGCCGTCACCGCTCCTAGCTCAACCGGATAGAGCGCCGGGCTTCGAACCCGGAGGTTGGGGGTTCGAGTCCCTCGGAGCGGGCCACGGCTCGATGTTTTGGATGTCAGTTTGGAATCGCTCGTCCTGAGCGGAGGCGCGAAGCGCCGTAGTCGAAGGGCGCTGGCCTGAACGTCGGCAGGACGCCCTTCGACTTCGCCCTTCGCTGACGCTCAGGACGAGCTCAGGACGAACGAGGGTTAGGTCAGCTCGGCGGTTGTCCGTCCGGTTGGTGCGACCTATCTTCCTGCCATGCATCCAGTTCAGCTCAGCACGGACGTCGCGCTCGGCGTCGCGATCCCCTCGCGCAACGCGCGGGGGCGGATCGCGCGGCTGGGACCCGTGATCGATTCGGTGCTTGCCAACCATGGCTATCCGCCGGTGATCGAGAATTTGCTGGCCGAGGCGCTGACCCTGACCGCGCTGCTCGGCTCGCTGCTGAAGGAGCCGGAAGGGCAGCTGACGCTGCAGGCGCAGACCGAAGGCGGGATCATCGACCTGATGGTCTGCGATTACCTCGGCGGCGAGCTGCGCGGCTACGTCCGCCACGATCCGGGGCGGCTGGCCGACGCGCCGAAGGAGCCGACGCTCAAGGAGCTGTTCGGCAAAGGCTATCTCGCGATCACCTTTGACCAGCCGGTCGCGAAGGAACGCTACCAGGGGATCGTTCCCCTGGAAGGCAAGAATTTGGGCGAAGCGGCGCAGAGCTATTTCGCGCAGTCGGAGCAGATCCCGAGTCTCGTCCGCCTCGCGGCAACCAAGTCCGGCGATCATTGGTTGGCCGGCGGATTGCTGCTCCAGCATCTCCCCGAGGGCGAAGAGGGCCGCGAGCGGCTGCACACGCGGCTCGACCATCCCGACTGGCCGCACGTCGCGATCCTCGGCGGTTCGGTGAAGGCCGAGGAGCTGACCGACTCCGAGCTGCCGCTCGACGACCTCGTCTGGCGGCTGTTTCACGAGGAGGAGGAGGTGAGGACGCTGCCTGGCATCGGGCTCAGGCGCGGCTGCCGCTGCGATCCCGATTATGTCCGCTCGGTCATCGCGCGCTTCCCGGCGGAGGAACGCGAAGCGATGGTCGGCGACGACGGGGTGATCCGCGTCGATTGCGCCTTCTGCTCGTCGAGCTTCGCGATTGAACCAGGCGAGCTCGCTTAGATAAATCGGTGGTTATTTTCGTTCACCGTTCCGTGGTAAATAGCGGCCGATGGCTCGCACCCATTATCTCGTCCTGCCCTTGGGCCTTGGCGGCGCGCTGGCGCTGACCGCAGCGCAACCATTGCCGACGCTTGCGGAGACCCAGCCGGGTCTGTGGGAGATCAGCGGAGCGCCGGGCGCCAAGCTGCCCGCTCGCCAATGTGTGACCAACGTCACTGCGCTGGCACGGTTCGAGCACCGGACGAAGGCGTGCAGCGCCAAGGTGCTCAAAAGCGCCGGAAGCAGGACCTCGATCGAATATAGCTGCGGCGGCGCGGGGTTCGGCCACAGCGAGGTCGAGGTCATCACCCCGCGCTCGCTGAGGATCAGCACGCAAGGCATCTCGGACGGCCTGCCGTTCAACTATGTGCTGCAGGCCCGGCGGGTCGGGGACTGCCCGAAACCCGCTTTTGCAGCGGGCCATTAAGGCCTCGTTTAACCATCCCATAGTAAGCAGGACGAGTGCCGGATTTGGCACGCTTTCCTCCCAATCGGGCAAGTATGCCCGATACCTGGGGCCGCCTGTCTCCGGACTGGCGGCCCTTCTTTTGTCGGCGCCTGCGTCCTAAGTGCGCGGCCATGCTGTACCTCATTGTCAAGGCCGCGATTTCGGGGGTGATCGTCGCGGCGGTCTCGGAGATCGCCCGGCGTTATCCCGGCTGGGGCGGCCTCGTCGCTTCGCTGCCGCTGACGTCGCTGCTGGCGATGGTTTGGCTGTGGCGCGACAGCGGCGATCCCGCGCGGGTCGCCGAGCTGTCGGTCGGGACCTTCTGGTTCTTTCTGCCTTCCATCCCAATGTTCCTGGTCTTGCCGGCGTTGCTACGGACGAACCTCGGCTTTTGGCCAAGCATGGCAATCTCGGTTGCCGGAACCCTCGCGCTGTACGCGGTCTGGTTCTGGGCCGCGCCGAGGATGGGCATCAAGCTGTGAAAAGTGCCGTGGTTCTCCTGTCCGGCGGACTCGATTCGATGGTCTGCGCCGGCCTCGCCCGCGAGCGGGGGTTCTCGGTGGTTGCGCTGACGGTCGACTATAACCAGCGCCACCGAGTCGAGCTGGAAGCCGCGCGGCGGATCGCGAGCGAGTTGGCGAATCGCCACATCGTCGTGCCGCTCGATCTGCGCGCGTTTGGGGGATCGGCGCTCACCGGAGACATCGAGGTGCCCAAGAAGGGCGTCGGGGAAGGCATCCCTGTCACCTACGTCCCGGCGCGCAACACGATCTTCCTGAGCTTTGCGCTGGGCCTCGCCGAGGCGGCCGGCGCCCGCGACCTGTTCATCGGCGTCAACGCGGTGGATTATTCGGGCTATCCCGACTGCCGGCCGGAATTCGTCGCCCAGTTCGAGAGGCTCGCGAACCTCGCGACCAAAGCGGGGGTCGAGGGCGACTGCTTCACGATCCATGCACCGCTCCAGCAGATGACCAAGGCGGATATCGCGCGCGAGGCGCAGCGGCTGGGTCTCGATGCGGCGCTCAGCCACAGCTGCTACGATCCCGGGGCGGACGGTCGTCATTGCGGCCGGTGCGATGCGTGCCGTCTTCGCGCCAAAGGATTCGCCGAAGCCGGGATCGCCGACCCAACGGTCTACGCGTGACTTACGCCGTCAAGGAATGCTTCCTGACGCTCCAGGGCGAGGGTGTCCAAGCGGGCAGCCGAGCGGTGTTCCTGCGCTTCGCCGGGTGCAATTTGTGGAGCGGCCGCGAGCAGGACCGCGCGAGCGCGGAGTGCAGCTTCTGCGACACGGACTTCGTCGGGACCGATGGGGAGGGCGGCGGGAAGTTCCAGTCGGCCGCGGCGCTCGCGGCGCACGTCGAGGCACTGTGGGGCGAGGGCCGGGAACAGCGGCTGGTGGTGGTCACCGGCGGAGAGCCGATGCTCCAGCTTGACCGGGAGCTGGTGGAGGCGTTGCACGCGCGCGGTTTTCGCGTGGCGGCGGAAACCAACGGGACCCTGCCCGCCGTCGCTGGGCTGGACTGGATCTGCGTCAGTCCGAAGGCCGGGACCGAAATCGTCCAGCGCGAGGGCAATGAGCTGAAGCTCGTCTGGCCGCAGACCGGCATTGACCCGGCCGAGCTCGAAGGCTGGAACTTCCAGCATTTCCTGGTCCAGCCGATGGACTGTGCCGAGCGCGAGCAGGCGATGGATGCTGCGGTCGCGCTGGCGATGGAACGGCCTCGATGGCGCCTCACGCTGCAGGCGCACAAGGTGATTGGGCTGCCCTGAACTATTCGGCGTTGGTCGCAGTGTTTGCCGCGGTCGTGTTGGATTCGGCGGGCGGCGCGGCTTTGGGCCGGGCGAGCTTGCTCGCCGCGGGCTTCGCCGGCGCAGCTTCGTTCGATGTGTTGCCGCTGCCCCGGTCGAGATTGCCGAAGTTCATGTCGACGTCGGCGGCCATGTTGGCGGCGTCGCCCGTCACCGCGTCGATCGCCGTCACGTCGTTCGACACAATCGTCTCGGCGGTGAGGTTCTCGTCGATATTCTGATTGGTGTCGGTCTGGTCGTTGTTGCCGCAGGCGGCGAGCGTGAGCGTGACTGCGATGAGAAGCGGAACGCGCATCGAGGACTCCAGATCTCTCAAGGGCAAAAAAAGAGGCTGCCGGCAGTTACCGGCAGCCTCTTCAAAAGCCAACGCCCCCGCGAAGCGGAGGCGCCAAGACGATTACATCGCGTTGTTGGTCGTCGTCGTCGTCTCGTTGGTCGTCGTCGTCGTCGTCGTCGCGTTCATGTCCGTGGCGTTCATGTCCGTCGTCGCGTTCATGTCGGTCGTCACGTTCATGTCCGTCGTCGCGTTCATGTCCGTCGTCGTGAGGTTCTCGTCGACGTTCATGGTGTTGTTGGCGTTGTCGTTGCTGCTGCAAGCCGCAACCGCCAGGGCCGCGCCAGCGACCAGGATAAGAGCACGCATTCAAGACTCCCTATTTATTGCGATCTGAGAGCGGTTTCCCGTCCCGCAAATCGCGCGGACAATAGTCTGAAGCAGGACGCTCCATCAAGACTCTTTGCAAGAGCCGCTCAAGGCCTTGAGAAACGATGGAAAACTGCGCTTCAGGGCGGCATCAACCCTCGCCAGCGGGATTTGTTTCCCAAGCTCGGCGAGGCTGGTGACGCCAAAATCGGCAATGCCGCACGGCACGATCCCGCCGAAATGAGAGAGGTCGGGAGCGACGTTCACGGCGAAGCCGTGCAACGTCACCCAACGTTTCACGCGCACTCCGAGCGCGCCGATTTTCTTCTCATCGGCACCGTCCCCGACCCAGATGCCGATCCGGCCCTCGGCGCGATGCGCGGCAACGCCGAATTCGGATAGCGCCTCGATCATCCAGCCTTCGAGCGCATGGACGAAGCAGCGGATGTCCTTCCCGCGCCTGTCGAGATCGAGCATGACATAGCCGACTCGCTGGCCGGGACCGTGGTAGGTGTAGCGGCCGCCGCGTCCCGCAGCGAACACCGGGAAGGCCTGCGGGTTGGTGAGCTCGGCCGGATCCGCGCTGGTCCCAGCGGTGAACAGCGGCGGATGCTCGAGCAGCCAGATGCATTCGCTCTGCGTGCCCTGGCGGATGGCCGCGGCGCGCTGCTCCATGAACGCCAGCGAATCCTCGTAGGCGACTGGCGAAGCGCTGACTTTCCACTCGATGCCGGTCGACAACTCGCTCACGCGGACCAGATGGCGACCACAGGTCGAGAGAGCAAGCGTTGCGCGCGGCGGTCGGCCCCCGCATAGTGGGTCGGCGAACAGGCGAAGGGAATATCAATGCGGCAATTGTCGATCTCGGCGGCATGGGACGAGACGAAAGCGGTCCTCGCTCACGAAGGCGGCCTGTTGGCGACGGTTGCGCTGGCGCTGATCGTGCTTCCGCAGGTGGTGATGGCGGTTGCGGGGGTTCCGGTCGGGCCCGAATCGACCATGCTGTCGCGGCTTCTGTACATCGCTGTGGTCTTGCTTGGTCTGGTTGCCCAGGTCGCGCTCAATCGGCTCGCGATCCCGCCGCCGGTCGTGGTCAGGGACGCGATTTCCACTGGACTGGTGCGGCTGCTGCCCGTGGTGCTTGTCCTCCTGGCGCTGATGATCGCCATTGTGTTGACGACGATTGCGCTGGCGATCCCGCTCAACGCAGCCGGATTGACGGCGATGCGGACCAGCGGCCAGCCGCCGCTTTCGGTCGTCGCCGTTCTCCTCGTGCTAGTCGCGCTCAGCTTCGCGATCATCCAGCTCATTTTCCCGGTTGCCGCAGTTGAAACCGGCAATCCGATCCGGCTGGTTTCGAGAAGCTGGCAGTTGATGCGCGGGAATTATTTTCGGTTGCTGGCCTTCATCGTCATTGTCTTCGTCGGGCTCGGGCTCGTCCTGATTGCAAGCCAGGTAGGCCTTGGAAGCGTCGTTGTGCTGCTCCTCGGCCAGCCACATGCCGGCAGCATGTCGGCGCTGGTGCTGGGATTGATCGCCGGGCTGCTCCAGGCAGCGTTCACCACCGTGACCGCAGTCATGCTCGCCCGGATTTACCTCCAGCTCAGCGGCGGCCAGGCTCAGGTCAGCGTTCCCAGCAGCGGCACCTGAGGGGCGCAATCGCGCGGCAGGACGCCGAGCAGCCGCGGGTCGGGAAATCGCTCGATCGCGCGCCTGTAGGGCGTGAAGCCCGCGCGGCGGTAAGCCGAGAGCGCCGCGGGATGGTCGAGCGAGCAGGTGTGGACGTGGACCCGGTCGACGCCCTCGCGCCAGGCAAGGCGAAGCGCTTCCGCGAGCAGCCATGCGCCATGGCCGCGGCCGGTCAGCTCGGGGATCAGCCCGATGAAAGCGAGCTCGCATTCGTGGGGCTCGCGCAAGTCGAGTTCAATCATGCCGACCTCGCGGCCGTTGCCGTCGAGCACCGAATAAAGCTCGACCTTGGGGTGCTGGATGATCGACGCGAGATGCGCCTCGTCCATGATCAGCCGCGAGAACCACAGCCACGGTCCGCCGATCAGCCGGAACAGGTCGCGGTAATGCTCGGGCTGCGGCACTTCGACCCGGGTCAGCGACAGGGACGAGGGCGGAATCTCGTGCTCGGGCGGGACGCGCATTTCGAGATAGGTGACGACCGCCGCGAGGTCCGTGTCGGGGACGGCTTCGTAGCTCATCTTTCCTCCCTGCGAGCGTAGCTCGTGGGGAGGTGGCGCGGCGAAGCCGTGACGGAGGGGCCCCTCCACCATGCTGCGCATGGTCCCCCTCCCCATCGCTTCGCGACAGGGAGGAGCATCACTGCCACTTCGCCAGCGGCGGTAGGCTCATGAGGATGGCGTCGATGTTGCCGCCGGTCTTGAGCCCGAACAACGTGCCGCGGTCGTAGAGCAGGTTGAACTCGACATAGCGGCCGCGGAAGGTCAGCAGGCGGTCCATGTCCTCGTCGCTGTAGGGCGCATTCATGCGCTTGCGGACGATCTCGGGGAAGATCTCGAGGAACGCCTCGCCGACGTCCCGGGTGAAGGCGAAATGGGCGTCGAAATGCCCTTCGAGATGGTCGTAGAAAATGCCGCCGACGCCGCGCGCCAGCCCACGGTGCGGAAGCCAGAAATATTCGTCGGCCCACTTGGAGAAGCGCGGGTAGAAAGTCGGGTCGTGCGCGGCGCAGGCGGCCCGCAGCCGGGCGTGGAAGGCCTCGGTATCCTCGGCGTTCGGGATTGCCGGGTTGAGGTCGGCGCCGCCGCCGAACCAGCGCCGGGTCGTGGTCAGGAAGCGGGTGTTCATGTGGACCGCGGGCGCGTGCGGGTTGGCCATGTGGGCGACGAGGCTGATCCCGGTCGCGAAGAAGCGCGGGTCCTCCTCGGCGCCGGGGATCGACTTGGCGAACTCGGGAGCGAACTCGCCGCCCACGGTCGAGACGTTGACCCCGACCTTCTCGAACACCTTGCCCGCGAGCTGGCCGCGGACGCCGCCGCCGCCCGGCTCGCCGGTCTTGTCGGTCCGGTCCCAGGGCGTGTAGGCGAAGCTCGCGTCCGAGCCGGCCTCGCGCTCGATCGCTTCGAACGCCGCGCAAATCCGGTCCCGCAGCGACTCGAACCAGTCGCGCGCCGCCTGCTGCTGGTCGTCGAGCTCGAGCATTCCGCCGTCATCGCGGGAGCGAACGAAGGACGCAAGCGACCTGATTACAAGCTTGTAATGTCGGCATAAATCGGGTGTTCACCCGGCCGCGGGCAAGCCGCCGATCCGACAAGGGTGGGATAGGGATTCATCGAATGAGGAAATTGCTCTTCTGCATCACGCTGGGCGCGATGATTCTTCCAGGCGCCGCACTGGCCCAGCGCGGCGGCGGCATGATGCAGAAGGATCAGACCCGCGCCGAGGCGCAGCAACGGACGGACATGCTGTTCCAAATGCTCGATGCGAACCACGACGGCGCGGTCACCCGCGCGGAAGCCGACCAGGCGCTGGCTCAGTTCCAGGCATCAGGCGGCGACAATGGTGGTCACCGCGGCGGCCGTTTGAAGGCCATGATCGACCAGGCGTTCGCGACCTCTCAGTCGCTGACCCTCCAGCAATTTGAAGCTCAGTCCTTGGCGCGGTTCGATGCCGCGGATGCCAACCACGATGGGATCCTTTCGGCGGCCGAGCGGCAAGCGGCTCGCGGACAGCAGCCGGCACCGGCGCAAGCAGCGCCATCCGCGCCGACGACGCCGGCGAAGACTCAGTAAATCCGCCGCTGCGCGTTCACGAGCATCCGTAAGAGCATGGCGACGGGGCGGGGCACGCCGACCTTGCCTTCCAGCCATAGACTCACGGCCGAGCGCGACACGCCGATCGCCTGGGCGAGGTCGTTCTGGGTGCGGTAGCCGAGGCTGCGCATCGCCGATTTCAGTTCGTCGGGCGACATCGAGGCGAGGCGAGGATCGTTCAGCGTGGCCATTCCCTCGTCATGCCGGACTTGATCCGGCATCCGCCTGCCTGTTCGCCCATGGAAGCTGCTTAAGAAAAGGCAGGCCCCGGCTCAAGGCCGGGGTGCGAATTAGTTCAAATCGCGTCGGCTCCGCGATCGCCGGTGCGGATCCGGATCGCCTGCTCGACCTCGAACACGAAGATCTTGCCGTCGCCGATGCGGCCAGTGCGTGCGGCATTCTCGATCGCCTCGACGGTGTTGTCGGCGAGACTGTCCTCGACCACCACCTCGATCTTCACCTTGGGAAGGAAGTCGATCACATATTCGGCGCCGCGGTAGAGCTCGGTATGGCCCTTCTGGCGGCCGAAGCCCTTGACCTCGGTAACGGTGATTCCCGACACGCCGACCTCGTGCAGCGCATCCTTCACGTCGTCGAGCTTGAACGGCTTGATGATCGCTTCGATCTTCTTCACGCGAAGTCCTTATGCGAGCGCCCGACCCGCTAATGCCTAAAGGACGCCGCATTTGCTAGGCAGCGCGGCATCATGAAAGCAATCATCCTTTCCGCCGGACAGGGCTCGCGGCTCGGCCACCTGGTCGACGAGCGGCCCAAGTGCCTGATCGACTTCAGCGGGCGGACCTTGCTCGACCGCCAGCTCGACACGCTTGAGGCGAATGGGGTGCGCGAGGCCGTCGTGGTCACCGGTTTTCACGACGACCGGGTTGAGGAAGCGCTGGCCAAGCGCAGCGGCGGTCCGAATGTGCGGACGATCTTTAACCCCTTCTACAAGGTCGCCGACAATACCGGCTCGCTTTACATGGCGCGCAAGGAGCTCGCCGGCGACTGCCTGGTGTGGAACGGCGATACATTGGTTTCGAACGCCCTGATGCGGCGCGTGATCTCGAACGATCGCCAGGGCATTTGCGTGACGATTGACCGCAAGGACAGCTACGACGACGACGACATGAAGGTGGTCGAGGAGGGCGGGCGATTGAAGGCGATTGGCAAGCGGCTGGCGCTTTCGACCGTCAACGCCGAGTCGATCGGCTTGCTCGCGTTCCGCGCCGGGGGTGCGGAGCGCTTTCGCACGGCGATCGAGCTAGCGATGCGCACGCCCGAAGGGACGACCATCTGGTACCTGCGGGTCATCAATCACATGGCGCAGAGCGGCGAAGTATGGACGCTCGACATCAACGGCGAGGAATGGGGCGAGGTCGACTTCCCGCCCGACGTCGAGGCGGCGCGCGCGCTCACTGCGCGGTGGGACGCGGAGGCCAAGCCCGCCGCCGCCTGATGAAGGCGTTCAACACCTGAGATGTTTCGCGGCGCGGCGAGTTCCAGCCGCCGCGCATAAAAAAGGCCGCCTCAGTGCGTGAGGTGGCCGGCCATTTCGTCTTTCAGTCTCAATTTCTCTTTCTTCAGGCGGTGGAGAAGGTCTTCGTCCGGGTGGGGCCGGTGCTCTTCTTCCTCGATGAGGGCATGAAGAGCGGCGTGCTTCGACTCCAGTTCCTCGGCCATTGCCTTGTCCATTGGCGGCGTCCTTTCGCGTCAGGGGGTCACGACCCCGTAATAAACCACGAATCGTGACGATTGTCTTGACCAGAATCGCGCTTCGGCGGGGTCCAGGAGCCGCTCGCCGTGAACCGCGCGGCGGTTCCTGTGCGCGTGCCGATGCGATAGACGTGGGCCGCAATGAACGACGACGAACCGCCGGTCCCGCTCGAAACGCTCAAGGCTCAGCACCGCGATCTCGACCAGCAGATCCGGCTGCTCACATCGGAGCCGACCGGCGACCAGCTCGAAATCGCGCGGCTGAAGCGCCGCAAGCTGATGCTCAAGGACCG
>JAICVC010000135.1 GCA_025935515.1 Sphingomonas sp. | reverse complement strand
CAACCTTGATTTTCGCATGCTGGATGAATTCTCCGGCCTGGAGGCGGGGACGCCCGAATATGCTGCGCAGGCCGAAAAGGTCCGCGAGGAGATCGCGGCCGAGAAGCAGCGCGTGCTCGAGGCGGGCGGCCTCTACGTGCTCGGTACCGAGCGCCACGAGAGCCGGCGGATCGACAACCAGCTACGCGGCCGTTCGGGCCGCCAGGGCGACCCGGGCCTTTCGCGCTTCTATCTGAGCCTCGACGACGATCTGCTCCGCATCTTCGGGCCCCAGACCATGTTCGCCCGGCTGATGAACAAGAACCTCGAGGATGGCGAAGCGATCGTCAGCCCGTGGATCTCCAAGGCGATCGAGACCGCGCAAAAGAAGGTCGAGGCACGCAACTACGACATCCGCAAGCAGGTCGTCGAATTCGACGACGTGATGAACGACCAGCGCAAGGTCATCTACGAGCAGCGCGCGGATATCATGGACGCCGAGAGCGTCAGCGATGTCATCAACGACATGCGCGCCGAAACGGTGTCGGCGATCGTCGCGGTCAGTTGCCCCGAGGGCTCTTATCCTGAGCAGTGGGATGTCGCGGGCCTGAAAGAGTCGGTCGACGCGGTGTTCGGGCTCCAGCCGCCGGTCGACGATTGGCTCCAGGAAGAGGCCGTCGATCCGGAGATGATCACCGAGCGGGTACAGAAGCTGGCCGGTGACTCGATGACCGCCAAGCTTGGCGACGTCGAGCCGGAGCAGTGGGCCAACATCGAAAAGCAGGTGCTGATCCAGACGCTCGACCACCATTGGAAGGAGCATCTGGCGACGCTCGATGCACTTCGGCAGGTCATCCACCTCCGCAGCTACGCGCAGAAGAAGCCGATCGACGAATATAAGCAGGAGGCGTTCGTGCTGTTCGAACGCCTGCTCGTCTCGATCCGCGAGGACGTGACGCGGGTCCTCATGCGCGCGCAGGTCCAGATCGAGCCGGCGCCGCTGCCCGAGCTGCCGGATTTCATCACCCAGCACCTCGATCCATTTTCGGGCGACGACGATACGGCCGACCTCGACGCCGCCGCGCGCGGCCTGATCCCCAACTTCAACCCGATCGGCGCGATTCCCACCCCGCCGCTGCCGCAGCGCGATGCCGATGGGAATGTCGTCGAAGCGCCGATCAGCCGCAACGCGCCGTGTCCATGCGGATCGGGCAAGAAGTACAAGCATTGCCACGGGCAGCTCGCGTAGCGTCGGCCTCGCCGGTGGGGCCGATCGACCGGACAGAGCTGCGCCGCGCCTATCGGCCTGACGAAGAGCGGATCGCAGTCGAGCGGATCGCCCAGGCGCGCCTGGGCCCGGCCGAGCTTGGCGAAGCGGCGGCGACCGCGCGCACGCTGGTCAAAGGCGTTCGCGCGCACAAGCCCTCGGGGGTCGATGCTTTCCTGCACGCCTACGACCTCGGTTCGGACGAGGGCATCGCGATGATGTGCCTCGCCGAAGCGCTGCTGCGCATTCCCGACGCGCATACCGCCGATGAGCTGATTGCCGACAAGCTTTCCGGCCCAGACTGGTCGGAAAAGCTCGGGCGCTCGGACTCGTCGTTCGTCAACGCGGCGACTTTCTCGCTTCTGCTCACCGGCAAGGTGCTGGAAGGGGCGCAGGACCGCTCCGACAATTGGAAGGCCGCGCTCGGCCGCGCGGTCGGGCGCCTCGGCGAGCCGGTGGTTCGCACCGCGGTCCGCGAGGCGATGAAGATCCTCGGGCGGAATTTCGTCTTCGGCCGAACGATCGACGAGGCGCTGAAGCGCGCCGAGCCCGAGCAGCGCCAGGGCCTCAGCCACAGCTTCGACATGCTTGGCGAAGCGGCGAAGACGTTCGCCGATGCCGAGCGCTACGCCGATGCTTATCGCGGCGCCCTGGACCGCATCGCTAGCGAAGCGAAGGGTGGGTTCCGCAAGTCGCCGGGCATCTCGGTCAAGCTGACCGCGCTTCATCCGCGGTTCGAATTTATGCATCGCGACGCTGCGCTTGCGGCGGTGATCCCGGTGGTCCGCGAGCTCGCGCTGAAGGCCTCGAAAGCCGACGTCCATTTTACGATCGACGCGGAGGAAGCCGACCGGCTCGAGCTGCAGATGGACGTGTTCGAGGCCTTGCTCGCCGACGACGAATTGTTCGCCCCAAGAAAAGACGGAAGCTCCTGGGGCGGCTTCGGGATTGCAATCCAGGCCTATCAGAAGCGCGCGGTGCCGCTGGTCGACTGGGCGGTCGAGGCGGCGCGCGTGCACCGTCGCAGGCTCATGTGCCGGCTGGTGAAGGGCGCCTATTGGGACACCGAGATCAAGCTGGCGCAGGTCGGCGGGCTGCCCGACTATCCGGTCTGGACGCGCAAGGTTGCGACGGACGTCTCCTATCTCGCCTGCGCGAAGAAGATGCTGGCGGCGAGCGACGTCATCTATCCGGCCTTTGCGACCCACAACGCCAACACCATCGGCCAGGTCAAAGCGATCGCCGGCGACAAGGAGTTCGAGTTCCAGCGCCTCCACGGCATGGGCGAGGAGCTCTACGAGGAGCTCGCAAAGCTCGAGAAGCATCTCGGCGACAAGCCGACGCCGGTCCGGATCTACGCGCCGGTCGGCAGCCACAAGGAGCTGCTGGCTTATCTGGTGCGGCGGCTGTTGGAGAACGGCGCCAATTCGAGCTTCGTCAATCGCATCGCCGACAAGCAGGTGTCGATCGACGAGCTGGTCCGCGATCCGGTCGCGGAGCTCGAGGCGGTTGAACCCAAGCGCAATCCGAAGATCGTCCTGCCGACAGATCTCTTCGGGGCCCAGCGCCGAAACAGTGCCGGAGTCGACCTCAGCGACCCGCTGGTGCGCGAGCCCTTGCTGCAACGGCTGAAAGCGCTCGAAACCCGCAGCTGGACCGCGAAGCCGGCGATTGGAAAGGGCGAGGGTAGGCCGATCGTCTCCCCCCATGACCATCGGGTCACCGTCGGGACGACGTTTGAGGCGACCGCCGCCGAGGTCGACCGCATGGCGCGTGCCGGCCATGCCGCGCAGGTAGAATGGGATGCGCTTGGCGGCGAAGCGCGGGCGAAGTTGCTCGAACGCGCGGCCGACCTCTACGAGGAGCACGCGGAGGAATTTTACTCGCTCTGCACGCGCGAAGCCGGGAAGACCCTGATCGACGGGGTGCTCGAAGTGCGCGAAGCGGTCGATTTCCTGCGCTTCTACGCGTCCGAAGCCCGGCGCCAGTTCACCAAACCGCTACCGCTTCCCGGCCCAACCGGCGAACAGAACGAGCTCAGATTGCACGGCCGCGGGGTGATCGCGGCCATTTCGCCGTGGAATTTCCCGCTCGCGATCTTCACGGGCCTGGTGTCGGCGCCGCTGGCGGCGGGTAATGCAGTGATCGCCAAGCCGGCCGGCCAAACGCCGCTGATCGCGGCGTTGGCGGTCGAGCTGATGCATCGGGCAGGCATTCCCGAAGACATCGTCCAGCTCGCGCCCGGCTCGGGCAGAGTCGTGGGCGGGACGCTGACCGCGCACCCGCTGCTTTCGGGCGTCGTCTTCACTGGCTCGACCGAAACCGCGCGCATGATCAACCGCACGCTTGCCGAGCGCGACGGGCCGATCATCCCGTTCGTCGCCGAAACCGGCGGTCAGAATGCGATGATCGTCGATTCGTCGGCGCTGCCGGAGCAGGTCACCCGCGACGTCATCTCCTCGGCCTTCCAGAGCGCCGGCCAGCGCTGCTCCGCCCTGCGGGTCTTGTTCGTGCAGGAGGACGTCGCCGACGGCATGATCAAGATGATCGCCGGCGCAATGGAGGCGCTGAAGGTCGGCGACCCGAGCGACCTCGCCACCGACGTCGGCCCGGTCATCGACCAAGCGGCGAAGAAGGTGCTCGATGAGCACCTCGAGTGGCTCGACAAGAACGCAAAGAAGATCTGCAGGCTGAAGCCGCCGAAGGAGGCTGCCAACGGTTGCTTCGTTGCTCCCGCCTTCTATGAAA
This sequence comes from Sphingomonas sp., assembly GCA_025935515.1. Lineage (GTDB taxonomy): Bacteria > Pseudomonadota > Alphaproteobacteria > Sphingomonadales > Sphingomonadaceae > Sphingomicrobium. Next base: position 1,486 of record JAICVC010000135.1, on the reverse strand, counting down.
TTCAGTCGCTAAGCCAATTGAATCAGGAGAATTTCGGCGCAATTCTCCACCTCATCCGCTTCGCCGGCGACAAGCTCGACGAGGTCGTCGAGGCGATCAACACGACGGGCTATGGCCTGACGCTGGGGCTTCAGAGCCGCATCGATACCGTGCGCGACTATGTCGAGGAACATGCTCACGTTGGCAATTTCTACGTCAACCGCAACCAGATCGGCGCGGTGGTCGAAAGCCAGCCGTTCGGCGGCGAGGGCCTCAGCGGCACGGGACCGAAGGCCGGCGGCCCGCACTATGTCGCCCGCTTCGCGACCGAGCGCGTGACCTGCATCGACACCACCGCTGCGGGCGGCAATGCCTCGCTGATGGCGACGCTCGAAGGCTGATCCGTCCCACCTTGGCACGGCTCCCGATGCCCTCTGGAGCGCGGAGCCGAAATGATTGTTGAGGGATCTGCGGGGCGGTCCTTCTTAGCGGACACGAACACGCCTCGCCGGAGCGGTCGGGGTGCACGCAGCCCGGCCGCTTCGTTGATCAGGCTCAATTGGGCCGGCAGGCGTAGATCGATTGCATCAGCTCCCGGCGAAGTTCCGCGTCGGCCTTGAATTCCCCAAGCCAGCATTTGGTGACCATCGATACGCCGTGCTGGCTGACGCCGCGGGTGGTCAGGCACCCGTGGCTCGCCTCGATCACGACGGCGACGCCTTTGGGCTCGAGCGCCTCGTCGAGCGCGCGGGCAATCTGGTTGGTGAGCCGCTCCTGCAGCTGGAGCCGGCGAGCATAGGCCTCGACCAGGCGGGAAAGCTTGGAAATGCCGACGACTCGGCCGTTCGGGCGATAGGCGACGTGCGCCTTGCCGGTGATTGGCGCGAGATGATGCTCGCAGGTAGAGACCAGCGGGATATCGCGCAGCAGGACGGTCTCCTCGTAGCCCTCGCTCTCGTCGAAGACGCGGCTGAGGAACGAGCGCGGGTCGACGTGGTAGCCAGCGAACCATTCGGCGTAGGCGCGGGCGACGCGCGCCGGTGTATCGCGAAGACCTTCGCGGTCGGGATCGTCGCCGGTTGCGGCAAGGAGCACGCGGACTGCTCGCTCGATCTCGCAGCGGGATGGTGGCAGCGGCGCCGGGCTGGCGGCGGCGGCTTCCAGTTCGGCGTCGATGAACGCGCCTTGATAGTCTTCGAGATTCACTGGCGGGTCTCCAGGCTGTGGATCCGAGCCTCGAAAGCAAGTTCGTCTTCGAGATTGTCGCGGTCGCGGCCGACGGTCGCCGTCGCGCAATGGACTCCCTCGGCGAAATAGCGGGCGATCAGCGACCCGCTCGCGAAGTCGCCGTCGAGCGCCACCGTGTCCCAGCCGGCAGCCCGGCCGACATAGCGGATCGTCGTTCCGAACTGCTCGGTCCAGAAGAACGGGACGGCTTCGAAGCGCTCGCGCGCCCCGAGCATGTTGGCCGCCGCGACCTGTCCCTGGCGCTCGGCAGTGACCCAAT
>JAICVC010000001.1 GCA_025935515.1 Sphingomonas sp. | reverse complement strand
GGCGAGGAGCTGCAGGCGCTCGATTACCAGCAGCGGCTCGAACGGCTTGCCCAGCGGCAGATCGGACTGTGGGACGTGATCGCTTCGGCAACCCGCCGCGGCAGCCTGGACCAGTCTATCCGCGACGCGCAGCACAACCGCATCGCGCATCTGCTGCACGATTTCCCGGATTTGCGCGCCATTGCGTTCAACGGATCGACCGCCGCCGCGGCGGGGCGAAGGCTGATCGATGAGCTGCCGCCGGGAATGACACTGATCGACCTGCCGTCATCGAGCGCCGCTAATACGAAGTCTTTCGCTGAGAAGGCCGCGAGCTGGTCCACCCTGGGCAAATTCATCGAACCCTAGGAGCTTTGGGTTGCGCGGCGCGCGGATGCCGCCATGATTGCGACGATGACCGAAACCGAAGAACAAGACGTCACCGACAGCGACAAGCAGCTGTCGATGGTGGACGAGGCGCTGGTCGCGGGAACGATCGCCAACACCAACGGACTGCTGGTGATCCTGGCCAAGTTGGTTGCGCGGGGAGTGTTCGACCGCGCCGACCTCCAGGCGTTCTCGGACAGCTATTCGAAGCCGCTGGATCACGTTGGCATGCGCGAGAACGAGTTGGTCACCCAGATGCAGGATCAGATGGAATCGACGCTCGCCGAACTGATGCGTTTCCTGAGCGAGCGCGACAAGGACGACTGATCGGCGCGAGCCCTTGACTCCGTACCACGGTACGGACCCTATATGTGTACCGACCCGTTCACAAGGAGTCGGTGAAATCAATGTCGGATCTGTCCAACCCCCCAACGCTCGCCAAGCAGGCGGTCCTGTACCGGATGGTCATGCCGGACCATGTGTGCCCGTGGGGCCTGAAGGCGCGAGACCTTCTCCAGCGCCAGGGCTATGCCGTCGACGACCGTCATCTGACGACGCGCGCTGAAACCGACGCGTTCAAGGCGCATCACCAGGTCGCGACAACGCCGCAGACCTTCATCGGCGGCAAGCGCATCGGCGGCTACGACGATCTCCGCCGATATCTCGGCAAGAAGGTCACCGACCCAAATGCCGTCAGTTACCGCCCGGTGATCGTCTTGTTCACGATGACCGCATTGGCGGCGCTCGCGGCCGGTTATTCGGTCACCGGGCAGTTGTTCACGGCGCTCGCCGCGCAATGGTTCATTGCCTTCTCGATGGTCGTCCTTGCGCTGCTCAAGCTGCAGAACGTCGAGACTTTTTCGGCGATGTTCCTGAATTACGACCTGCTCGCCCGGCGCTGGGTGCCATACAGCTATGTCTATCCGTACGCCGAAGGAATCGCCGGCGTGCTGATGATTGCGGGCGCGGTGAAGTGGCTGTCGATTCCGATCGCGCTGTTCATCGGTACGATCGGGGCCGTGTCGGTGTTCAAGGCGGTTTATATCGACCGGCGCGAGCTCAAATGCGCCTGCGTGGGGGGTTCGAGCAATGTGCCGCTCGGCTTCGTCTCGCTCACCGAGAACCTGATGATGATCGCGATGGCGCTCTGGATGCTGTGGATGTGAGCCGCTATGTTCGCGCGGTGGGAACGATGATTGCCAGGCTCACGCTTCTCGTCGCCGTGCTGCTGATGCCGTTCGGCATGAGTGCAGCGCCGGCCCGTGCGCCCGATCATCGGATGGCGGCCGACATGCCGATGAGACATTGCCCCGACCAGGCGCCGGCCCATGACATGAAAGGCGGAATCGGCGACTGCGCGATGGCGTGCGCCGCCGCGCTTCCGGCGGTCGATGCGGGCGCAGGCGATTCACCGCCGATCGTGTCCGAACCGATTCGGTCTTCGGCCGCGCAACAGTTGCATGGTGTTCATCCGGAAACTGCGACGCCGCCTCCACGATCCTGAGACCTCGAACGCAATTTTCGAACTCAGGAGAATGACAATGATGACATTGATTTTCGCGGCGCTGGTTGCTGCCGCCCAACCGGCTGCTCCGGCTCCCGCTGCACCCGCGGCGGAGCAGGCCCGGGTGCAGGATGACCGAATGAAGAAGGATTGCTGCAAGGACTGCTGCAAGGACATGGCCACCAAGCACGAAGGCCATGCCGCGCACGACGAGCACGGCGACCACGCCAAGTAAGCAGGCAATTGGGGTGGGGCGTCCATTTCAGGGCGCCCCGCTTCCACCGGAGATGAATTGTGAAGATGAACCTTGTCGTTGCGGCGAGCGCGCTCGCGCTTGCCTCGCTGCCCACCGCCGCGGCCGCGCAACATGAACATATGCCGGGGATGACCATGCCGCCGCCCCCGCAACCCGAACAGCCGAAGCCGGCGCCTACGGCCGCGCAACATGAGCATATGCCGGGTATGACCATGCCGCCGCCCCCGCAACCCGAACCGCCGGAGGCGCCGTCTAAGCGGGCGCATGATTCACCGATGGCGGATATGGCAGCGCCGTCGGCGCCGCATGCGGGCCATCAAATGGAAATGGGCGGCGCGCTCGGGCCTTATTCGATGGCCCGCGAGTCTTCGGGCACCGCGTGGCAGCCGGACAACTCGCAACACTCGGGGCTGCACGCGATGAGCGGCGACTGGACGCTGATGGCGCACGGCGTGCTCAATCTGGTCTACGACCATCAATCGGGGGCGCGCGGCGACGACAAGCTATTCGCGAGCGGAATGCTGATGGGCATGGCGCGAAGACCGCTGGGGAATGGAACGCTGCAACTGAAGGCGATGGTCAGCCCCGACCCGTTGATGGGCAAATCCGGCTATCCGCTGCTGCTCGCGAGCGGCGAGACCGCCAACGGCAGCGACCGGCTGATCGACCGCCAGCACCCGCACGACCTGTTCATGGAGCTGTCGGCCTCGGTGGCGCAGAACCTTGGCCCGAAAAGCAGCGTCTTCCTGTACGCGGGCCTGCCTGGCGAGCCGGCGTTCGGGCCGCCGGCCTTCATGCACCGCGAGGCGATCATGGATTCGCCCGAAGCGCCAATCAGCCATCACTGGCTCGATTCGACTCACATCAGCTTCGGCGTGCTGACCGGCGGGATCGTGCTGGACCGGGTGAAGCTCGAGATCAGCCGGTTCAACGGGCGCGAGCCCGACCAGCATCGCTGGAACCTCGAGACCGGCCCGCTCGATTCGACCGCGATCCGGTTGTCCTGGAACCCGACCCGCGAGCTCGCGCTGCAGGGCAGCTGGGGCCGGTTCGAGGATCCCGAGCAGCTCGAGCCTGGGGTCGACCAGACGCGATGGTCGGCGAGCCTGCTGTACGCGCGCGAGGTCGCGCCGGGGTGGAAGCTCGCGGGGACGCTGGCGTGGGGGCGCAAGACCGTCGAGCATCACAACGACGATGCCTATGTCGCCGAGGCGTCGCTGAAGCATCGCGGCTGGACGCTGTTCGGGCGCGGGGAAATCACGGAAAATCGCGAGCTGCTCGATGTCGATGAGCATGGGCCCGCATTTCAGGTCGGGAAGGTGTCCTTGGGCGCAGTCCGCGATTTCCGGATTGGCGAGAACTGGTCGATCGGCGCCGGCGGCCTGTTCGCGCTCAATTTCGTTCCCGATGGAATGGCCGCGCTGTACGGCGGAAACAATCCGACGGGCGCGATGGCCTTCGTTCGGTTGAAACTGGAATGAGAGGGCAGTGATGCGTTTCAGGGGCGTTCGTCTGGCCGGCATTGCAGCAACGTCACTTTTGGCGGCGCCGATCTCCGCTCATCAGCGCGCCGCGGCCGAGGCTCAGGAAGCAACGCTGGCCCAATCAGCGCGCGGGCCCGCTGCCATCGTCGATGCCTTCCATTCCGCCCTCCGCCGCGGCGACACGGCCGCGGCTGCGGCAATGCTCGCGAACGATGCGCTGATCTTCGAGGAGGGCGGGGCGGAGCGCAGCAAGGCCGAGTATGTCGCGAAGCATCTGCCTGCGGACGCCGCCTTCTCGAAAGCGGTTCGGTCGCAGGTCACGCGCCGCGCGGGCCATTCCGACGGGACGCTGGCGTGGATCGCGACCGAAGGCCGGATCAGCGGAGCCTTCAAGGGCAAGCCGGTCGAGCGAACCACGACCGAGACGATGGTCCTGCGGCGAATGGGCAGCACCTGGAGGATCGTCCATATCCACTGGTCTTCGGCGGCCGCGCACTGATTGACTAGGCAGTGCGAAGCCCACATATGGCGCCCTCGCTTCAGCAATGGCCCCTTCGTCTAGCGGTCCAGGACGTCGCCCTCTCACGGCGAAAACACGGGTTCGAGTCCCGTAGGGGTCACCAATGATTTCACTGACCTGACGTAGCGACGCTTCGGTCAGCGCTGCTCGCCGAGCCGCGGGCGCCACAGGATCGGCGCGTACGCGACCAGGAAGAGCAGGAAGGCCCCGCCCCAGGCGAGCCCGGCAATCTCAATCCCCATGTCGTAGTCGATCAGCCGAAGCGACGCGGTCACGCGCAGGACGGCACCCGCGGTTACCAGCAGATAGATGAGGATCGTGGCGGAGTTGGCCTTGAGTTCGCGTGCCGTGTGGCCAAGGCTCGCCCGGGTCATGACCGCGAGGATCATCGTCGCCATCGCCCCGGCCGTCAGCGCATGGATCGCCGCGCTCCGTGGCACCAACCTCATGAGGCTGAAACCGAGCAGCGCAAGACCGACCGGCACCCACGCGTAGCCGACGTGAAGGACCAGCACGAGCGGATCGGCGAACGTGCGATACCCCATCCACCGCGCCCAGCGCGCTGCCTGGAGGATGGCCGCGGCGACCAGGACCAAGCCGATCGGGGTCCCGGCAGGTCCGCTGAGCCATGCGAGCAGCGCGACCGCCGTCGCGGCGATCACGAACAAATCGAAGCGTCCCGGTTGGGTCGGAAGTCCGGTGGCTATTCCCTGCTTCGCCATCCAGTTGCGCGTAAACGATGGAATGATCCGCCCGCCGACCAGCGAGATCAGCAGGACGACGATGGATATGGCGAGCTGCCATCCGAGGTCAGCTATCGGAATGACTCCGACGGTCGCGAGATAGTCGACCGCGTCGGCAATGCCCAACAGCAGGATCATCCCGACGACGGGGAAATTGCGGTTGTTGGCCTCGAGCACCTCGCGCTCCGCCAGCAGGCCGAGCAGGAAGAAGAAGCCGACGTCCAGAATTGCCGCAAGCCAAAGCCCGGTCTCGGCCGAGAAGAGCAGCGCGAGCCGCGCCGCGGCCCACAGCGCGAAGAGCCCGCCGAGCGGCCAGCCGGCGATTGGCAATCGGCCGGTCCAGTTGGGAACCGCAGTCAGCAGGAATCCGCTAGCGACCGCGCCTACGAATCCGAACAGCATTTCGTGCCGGTGCCAAGCAAGCGGGTCGAGCGCCGTGGGCAGGCCGATTACGCCGGTCAGCGAGCCGATCCACAAGCTCAGCGCGATCAGTGCCCATGCAGCGCCGCCGAAAAAGAAAGGGCGGAAGCCGCCGCGGAAGAAAGGGTGGGATGCGGCCATTCGCCGCCGCCGCAAGGCGAGCATTTGCTCGCCGCGCGTCACAATGCGCTCGCCAGTCGGGTCATCAGGCATGCCTCGTCCCTAATAGACTGGCTCACCCGGCGGCAAGGCGCGTAGCCCCTAACGCTTAGATCTGTCGGAAGGTATCGGTTGGAACCGGCGTTCTCCTTGATCTAAATCACCGATGACGCGGGAGCCGCGGCGAGGCGTCGGACGGAGTGGATTTGGGTAACAACGGAATCCTATCAAAGCCGATGATCGACGGCTTCGGCCGGCGCATCACTTATGTACGCCTGTCGGTGACCGACCGGTGCGATCTGCGTTGCCGCTACTGCATGGCGGAAAAGATGACCTTCCTGCCGCGCAAGGACGTGCTCGACCTCGAGGAGATGGTCGGGCTTGCAGACATCCTCATCGCTCGCGGAGTGAGGCGGATCAGGCTCACCGGCGGAGAGCCGTTGGTGCGCAAGGGCATTGAGCTGCTTGTCGGCGAGCTCGGCAAGCGGATCGGCAAGGGGCTCGATGAGCTGACGATGACGACCAACGGCATGCAGCTCGAGAGATATGCGGCGATGCTGTTCGACTCCGGCGTGCGGCGCATCAACGTCAGTCTAGACAGCCGCAATCCCGAGCGGTTCCGCCACATCACCCGTCACGGCCACCTCGCGCAGGTGCTCGGCGGGATCGGGGCCGCGGCAGCGGCCGGGCTCAGCATCAAGGTCAACATGGTCGCGCTTCGCGGGATCAATGAGGACGAGATCGCATCGATGCTGCGCTGGTGCGCCAGTCAGGGCTATGGCCTGACGCTGATCGAGACCATGCCCCTCGGCGAGGTCGAGGAGGACCGCAGCGAGCATTATCTGCCGCTGAGCGAGGTGCGGGGCCGGCTGGAACGCGAGTTCCGGTTGATCCCGTCGCTGGCGCGCACGGGCGGGCCCGCGCGCTATTTCGAGGTCGAGGGGCTTGGCGTCCGCCTTGGACTGATCACGCCGCTGACCCACAATTTCTGCGACGGCTGCAACCGCATCCGGGTGGCGGCGACCGGCACCGTCTTCGGCTGTCTCGGCCATGATCAGAAGGTCGAGCTGCGTGAGCTCCTGCGCACCGGCGGCACCGAGGCAGTAAATGCCGCACTCGACCGCCTGCTCGCCGGCAAGCCCAAAGGCCATCAATTTCGGATCGAGGCCGCGAGACCGGCAGTCGAACGCCACATGAGCGTCACCGGTGGCTAAGCCCTGACTGCAGCATTAGGGCCTGGACATGGACCCGACGACTGTCGCCGCGCTGGCAATCCTGTTCGCGCTCGGCGCGGCGCTTTATTCCAGCGTCGGGCACGGGGGTGCGTCAGCCTATATCGCGGCCATGGCCCTGTTCTCGGTCGCGCCCGAAACGATGAAACCGACGGCGCTGGCGCTGAACTTGCTCGTCGCCGGGTTCGGGGCGTGGCGCTACTGGCGGCGCGGGCTCACCAACGGCAAGCTGGTGCTCGCCTTCGCGCTGACCGCGACGCCGGCGGCCTTCCTCGGCGGCGGAATCCATCTGCCCGCGATCTACTACAAGCCGCTCGTCGGCATCCTGCTTTGGCTCGCCGCGGCGCGGCTGCTGTGGCATCCGAAGGCCCTCGCCGACAGGCCCGTCGAGGCACCGTCGCCGTGGATCACGCTTCCAGCAGGCGCAGTGCTGGGCCTGCTTGCAGGTCTTACCGGAACGGGCGGCGGTATTTTCCTCAGCCCGCTGATCATCCTGATGGCGTGGGAGGAGCCCCGTCGCACCTCCGGTGTGGTTTCCGCCTTCATCTTCCTCAACTCCGCGGCCGGCCTCGCCGGGAACGCCGCATCGGTCGGCCATTTGCCGCACGAGCTCCCGATCTTCCTGCTGTCGGTGGCTGGCGGCGCGGTGATTGGGACGTGGCTCGGGGTCGAGCGGCTGCCGCGTCCATGGCTTTTGCGGACGCTCGGCCTGGTCCTGACGATTGCCGGCGCCAAGCTGCTGTTCACATGAGCCGGGGCTAAAAGTCGAGAAACTCGACAAGCTCGCCGGGGGGCATCGCCCGCGCATTCGCGCGCTGGCGGACGAGCAGGTCGGCTTGGGCGAGTGCCTTCTGCGCGCTCGAATCCTGGAATGAGAGGATTTCGGCGGCGCCGCTAAGGAGCCGGGCCCGGTGGAACGTCTCTCGCGCGCCGCAATCGCCAAGCGGGGAGGCAAGGGGGATGCGTCGCCATGCGAGAGCCCGTTCGATCGGTGCGCCCGTCAATCCCGCGAGAACCGGCGCGAGAAAGAGCCGGGCGGTGACCAGCGCCGAAGTGGGGTTGCCAGGGAGGCCCATGACAAGCTTCTCGCCGACACGGCCGAGCCATGCCGGCTTTCCGGGCTTGATCGAGACCTTGGAAAAGACCAGCTCGAGCCCGAGCGGCTCGAACATCGCCTTCGCGAAATCCTTTTCGCCCACCGACGCTCCGCCGGTCACCACGATCACCTCTGCGGCGTTGAGCGCGGCTGCAGCGGCCGACTCCATTGAATGCAGGTCGTCGCGCAGGCAGGTTCGCCCAAGACACTCGGCTCCCCATTGCTCGGCGAGGGCGGCCACGCCGAGCGACACGCTTTCCGGAATCGCGTGGGCCCGGCTCCGAGCCGTTCCAGGCTGGGCAAGCTCGTCGCCCGTGCTGAGGATATGCAGGCGTGGTCGGCGATAGACTTCCAGCTCAGCCAGGTCGGCGGCGGCAGCTGCGACGATGGCGCGGGGATCGATCCGGCGTCCGGCGGCAAGTAGCTCGTCGCCGGTTGCGAAATCGGAGCCGCGTCTGCGGACCTGCGACGCGGAACCAGGTTGTTCATCGATGATCTCCAGATCACCCTCGCGCCGCACATTTTCCTGCATCACGACACGGTCGGCGCCCGAAGGAACGGGTGCACCGGTGAAGATTCGGACGCAGGCGCCCGGGGAGACCGACCCATCGAAGCCGGATCCGGCAAAGGATTCGCCGATGACTTTCAGCGACGCAGGCAGACTGTCGAGGTCCGCTTCGCGTACTGCATAGCCGTCCATTGCCGACACGTCCGAGCGCGGCGAATCGATCTGCGCGACGACGGGGTTGGCAAGCACCCGGCCAGCGGCCTCCACTATTGTGACCGTCTCCGTCCCGAGCGGTTTGGCGGCCGAGCGGATGAGCTCGACCGCCTCGTCGAAACTGATCATGTCCGCTGCCAGTCGTCCGATTTGCCGCCTGTCTTGGACGTGACCACGATCCCGCCGATGATCATCGTCCGGTCGATTGCCTTGAGCATGTCGAACAGGGTGAGGCAGGCAATCGAGACAGCGGTCAGTGCTTCCATCTCGACGCCAGTGACGGCTTTGGTGCGGAGTTCCGACGTGGCTCGAAAGCCGGGCAGAGAGTCATCGATCTCGATCCGGACCTCGACCTTGGTGAGCGGCAGCGGATGGCATAGCGGGATGAGTTCGGCGGTGCGCTTGGCACCCATGACCCCCGCGAGTTCGGCGGTCTGAATGACCGAGCCTTTGGGCCCCTTGCCCGCGCGCACTTGTTCGAGTGTTTGCGGCAGGCAGGTGAGGGTTCCCGCCGCGGTCGCAGTCCGGGCCGTCGCCTCCTTGTCCGATACATCGACCATCCGCGCGCGCCCGCTTTCGTCGAGATGGCTCAAACGGCTCATGCGCAAAGGCGCCTGAGGCGCGGGACCTGACCAGCGAGCGAGCAGGGTCGGTAACGGCTGTCGAGCTCATATCTGAGCACCAGGTCCCACCCGTCGCGGCAGGCGCCGGTGCTGCCGGGCAGGCAGAAGACGAAGGTCTCTTCGATCTGGCCGGCGCAGGCGCGCGACTGCAGGGTGGAGAAGCCCACGGTGCCATAGCTTGCCTGGTGGAAGAGCACCGAGAAGCCGTCCATCTCCCGCCGGAACAAGGGCTTCACCGCCTCTGGCGTGACGTCGCGCGGCGCGAAGCCGGTGCCACCGGTCGAGATGATCACATCGACACCATCATCGGCGACCCATAAGCGGACCTGTGCCCGGATCGCCTCCACGTCGTCGCTGACGATCTGCTTGCCAGCAAGCGCATGGCCGGCGGCGGTGAGCCGCTCCGCGAGGAGGCCTCCGGACTTGTCGGTGTCCTCCGTCCGGCTGTCCGAAACGGTCAGGACCGCGATGCGCAGCGGATGGAAGGTCAGGCTCTCGTCGATCCCGGCCATGCTTCAGTCCCAGCGTTCGCGGGCGGCATAATCGGCTTCGGTCGGTTCGATCCATTCCGATCCGTCCTCGCCGATCTCGCGCTTCCAGAACACCGCCTCCGTCTTCAGCCGGTCCATGAGGTAATCGACAGCCTCGAAGGCGGCCCGGCGATGGAGCGCTGCCGCGCCGGCAAAGACGATCGGCTCGCCGGCGGCAATGTCGCCGCAGTGGTGGACGACGCGCACATGGCTGATGTCGAACCGCGCGGCGGCCTCGACGGCAATATCTTCGAGCGATTGTAGGGTGAGCGTGGGATGGTGCTCGAGCACGAGCCCGTGGACGGCCTCGCCGCCTTCCGACCCGGGCCGTGCGATTCCGGTAAAGCTGACCACTGCCCCGTCGCCCGTCGCCTGCTCGAGCAGCGCCGCGAGCTCCTGCTCGGGCTGAAGCGCCTGCTCTTCGAGGCGGGCAACAACGCTCATCCGCCGGACACCGGCGGCAGGAACTCGACGCGGTCCGCGGCCTGCAGCACATAGGTGTCGGGGACGAGGGCGTCGCCGACGCAGGCCCGCGCTCGCTTGCTGCGCAGCGGCTGCTCCGCTTGCGGGTGCTCGGCGATGAGTTTCTCGCGCAGCTCTGCCACGGAGCCGCCGGGCGGTGAGTCGATTTCCAGCTCGGGCCCGATGGTTTCGGCCAACCGGCCGTAGAACAGGACTCTCACGGGCTCACCTCGATTGCGGGTTTCCAGGGCCCGCTCTTGCGATGGTGGACGCTGCCGTCAACCGGCACGCCAGCTCGAGGGCTAGCGTTCCTTCGTCTCCGCCCGCCCATATTCGTCGTCGAGGCGGTGGATGTCGTCTTCGCCGAGGTAGGAGCCGCACTGGACTTCGATCAGCTCGAGCTGGATCGTGCCCGGGTTGGCCAGCCGATGGATCGTGCCGGCCGGGATGTAGGTCGATTCATTTTCGTGGAGGATCGTGACGCTGTCGCCGACGGTCACTTCGGCCGCGCCGCGGACCACCACCCAATGCTCCGAGCGGTGGGCATGGCTTTGCAGCGAGAGCCGCTCGCCGGGGTCGACGACGATATGCTTGACCTGGAAGCCGGGGCCGTCGGCAACGGTCTCGTACGAGCCCCATGGACGGGCGACCTTCGGCGGCGAGGTGAGACGGTCCGGCTCCCGGCCCTTCAGCGCCTCGACCACATGTTTGACGTCCGAGACCCGGTCGAGCGGGGCGACGAACACGGCGTCGCGGACCGCGATGACCGCCATCCGATCGAGACCGACGGCGGCGATCAGCGCGCCGCCGTCGCTGCGCAGCAGCGAGCTCGTCGTGTCGATCGAGACGACCTCGCCCTGGGTGACATTGCCGTCGCCATCCTTGGCGGCGAGCGCCCAAATCGCATCCCACGATCCGACGTCCGACCATTGCATCTGGACCGGCACCACAACGCCGCGCGAGGTCTTCTCCATGAGGCCATGGTCGATCGAGATGTTCTCGGCCTGGTTGAAGGCGGCAGCGGCGGGGCGGACGAACAGGCCATCGGTGGCGCTTTCCGCGACCGAGCGCGAGATCGCGTCGAGGCTCGCGGGCAGGAACTGCCGCATCTCGTCGAGGAGTGTGCTGGCCCTGGCGAGAAAGATCCCTGCGTTCCAGAAGAATCGCCCGCTGGCGAGATATCCCGCCGCCTTGTCGGCGCTCGGCTTTTCGACGAACCGGGCAATTGGGTAGGCGCCGTCGGGGGACGGGGGGCTCATGTCGGCTTCGATATAGCCATATTGCGTGTTCGGCCCGGTGGGGCTCGCCCCGAAGGTGACGATCGAGCCCTGTTCAGCGTGCGATGCGCCGATCTCGATCGCCTTCAGGAAGGCGTCGCGGTCGCCAATCACATGGTCGGACGGCATCAATAGGAGCAAGTCATCGCGGCCCGAGGCCAGCAGCCACGAGGCGGCGAGCCCGGCCGCGGCCGACGTGTTGCGGCCCGAGGGTTCGAGCAGGATTGATTCGACGGGCGCGCCGGCGGCCTCCAGCTGGCGCATGATGAAGAATCTTTGGTCCTCGCCGCTGACCACGATCGCGGGCGCGAAACGATCACCCGACAGGCGGTTGGCCGTTTGTTGCAGCAGCGACTGTTCGCCCGCGACCGGCAGCAGTTGCTTTGGGAAGGTCTGTCGCGACACCGGCCAGAGTCGCGTCCCGGCCCCGCCGCACAGGATCACCGGACGAATGATGGTTGGCCTCCACTGATGTTCCGCAAGCGCCTGCTTACCGTCAAAAATCCACCCAGCCTATCGCGCCGAAAATCGCTGCCCAGACAGCCCAAACTCTGTTTACTTTCCGTTTAAAACTAACCCCTGTTGCGACGAGCGGTTTATCCACAGTTTTTCTCAGGAAGAACCGCCGCCGAACGCGCCTTCGGACACATCCTATCGTAAATAATAATTAACTATCTCGCGCGATCCTCCGCGGCTGTGCAAGATGGCAAAAGTACCCCGGGGGGTGGCGGAGATTGTTTCTTGAATTCTCGCTGCGGCTAGCAGCTTTCCGTTCCGCAAGGCGCAGCCTGCGCCTGGCCGCGGCCGCCTTGGGCGTTGCCGCGGCTGTCGTCGCGTCCCCTTCACAGGCACAAGTCATGGACATCGCGCCCGACGGCACCGTTTCGGTCCGCGAAGGCGCGGGCGCCGCCAATTGGGAAGTCATCACCACCGCGGCTTCCGACAAGATCGTCGACCAGACCGGAGCGCCGATCGTCCCGGCCTATGCCTACACCGACATCGGTCCGGCACCGGTGCCGCCACAATATGCCGCCGCGCTGCACCAGGCCGCCGCAGCCGCCAACGTCAGCCCCTCGCTGCTTTCGGCGCTCGTCTGGCAGGAGAGCCGCTGGAACGCGCAGGCCGTCTCGCCCAAGGGCGCGATGGGCCTGACGCAGTTGATGCCGGCGACCGCGCGCTACCTTGGAGTCAATCCTTCCGACCCCATCGCCAACCTTCACGGAGGCGCTCGATATCTTCGCCAACTGCTTGATCAATTTGACGGAAATGTGGAAAAGGCGCTCGCGGCCTACAATGCCGGACCCGGACGCGTTCGAAGTGCCGGAGGCATCCCCGCAATCGCTGAAACCCAGGCCTATGTGAGCTCGATCGTGCGTCGCATCGCCCTGAATTCCACCGGAGGAAGCCAATGAAAATCGCTCGCGGCATTGCCGCTCTTCCACTGATCCTGGCGAGCTCGCCGGCCGCTGCCGCGGCCGATCCGCAAGGGTCGGGCCCGATCGTCGCCGCGCTGATGTGGCTCCAGGGCACCTTGCTAGGCAACGTCGCCACCGCTGTCGCGGTGATCGCCGTCGCCATGGTCGGATTCATGATGCTGACCGGGCGGATGAATTGGCGCTTCGGAGCCACCGTCATCATCGGCTGCTTCATCCTGTTCGGCGCGGGCGCGATCGTCAGCGGCATCCAGTCCGCAGCAGCGGCGGGCTAGCGATGGCGCTTTCCCGGTCGCCCGTGTTTCGCGCGTTGACCCGGCCGCAGATGTTTGCGGGCGTGACCTATTCCTATTTCATCATCAACGCAGCGGTGACCACCGAGGCGTTCCTGATCACCCACAGCTTCCTTGCGCTTCCAGTGGCGCTGGCAGTGCACGTGATCGGCTACTTCGCCTGTCTTCGCGAGCCGCGGATCTTCGACCTCTGGATCACCAAGGTCAGCCGCTGCGCGCGCGTCAAGAATTGGAAGCGCTGGGGCTGCAACAGCTACGCGCCCTGAGCCAGTGAGGATGAAAGCTTCGAGCATGACCAAATGGTTCGGACCGGCAGCATGGAACAAGAAGGAAGCCCGCGGCGGCGACCGCCTTCCCTATGCCTGTCACATCGACGCTTCGACGCTGCGCCTGCGCGACGGCTCGTTGATGCGCTGCATGCGACTCGCCGGCTTTCCGTTCGAGACGGAGGATGACGAGGTCCTCAACCACCTGTTGGCGGTGCGTGACGTTGTCCTCCGCAGCGCGCTCAACTCCAAGGCGGTGCTCTACCATCATCTGATTCGCCGCCGCGTCGAAGTCGACCTCGGCGCCCGCAACCCCGACGCTTTCTCGGCCGATCTCGATCGCCGCTGGACTGCCCAGCTCAACCAGGGCCGGCTGTTCCTCAACGAGCAATTCCTGACCATCGTCATCCGTCCGCCGCGGGGCAAGGCTGGCCTTCCCGAGCGGCTGAGCAAGCTCGGCTCGAAGCCGGCGACGACCGAACTGACTGGAGCCGAGGCGCTCGAGCTCGATTCGGCCACTGCGGCGCTGACCGCGGCGCTGCAATCCTATGGCGTGCGCGTCCTCGGCACGTACGAGAACGAGACGGGAATCTATTCCGAGCCGCTCGAGCTTCTGTCGGCGCTGTACAATGGCGAGATGCGGCCGGTGCTGATGCCGCGGCCCGAGCAGGACCTTGGCCAGCATATCCCCTATTCGCGGGTCAGCTTCGGCCTCGACGCGATCGAGGTGCGGGGCCCCGCGAGCCGCGGCTTCGCCAGCATCCTCGGGATCAAGGAATATCCCGACGCCAGCCGAGCCGGCCTGCTGGATTCGCTGCTCCGGGTCCCGCACGAGCTGGTGATCACCGAGAGCTTCGCCCCGATTGAGCGCCAGACTGCGCGCGAGCGGATCGACCTTTCGCTGCGCCGCCTGCGCAGCGCCGATGAGGGTGCGGCAACCGAGCGCGCCGAGATGCTCGCCGCGCGCGATGCGGTCGGCGCGGGACAGCTGACTTTCGGCGATCATCATTTGAGCCTGCTGGTGCGCAGCGGCTCGCTGGACACGCTCGAAAGCGCGACCGCCGACGCGGCTGCGGCGCTGGCCGACATCGGCGCCGTCGCGGTGCGTGAGGACGTCAATCTGGAGCCGGCGTTCTGGGGCCAGTTCCCGGGCAACGAGCAATATGTGGTTCGCCGGGCGCTGATCTCGAGCTCCAACGCGGCGGGCTTCATCTCGCTGCACGGGTTCCCGATGGGCCGCGCGCGCGGCAACCATTGGGGCGAGGCGGTCACGGTCTTCGAGACGACCAGCGCGACCCCCTATTTCTTCAACTTCCACGAGGGCGACCTCGGCAATTTCACGATCATCGGCCCATCCGGGTCGGGCAAGACCGTGGTGCTCAATTTCCTGGCTGCCCAGGCGCAGAAGTTCTCGCCGCGCACGATCATGTTCGACAAGGACCGCGGGTCAGAAATCTTCATGCGCGCGCTCGGCGGCCGCTACGAGCGGATCACGCGCGGCGCGCCGACCGGGTTCAACCCGCTGCGGCTGCCTGACACCGCCGTCAACCGTGCCTTCCTGCGCGACTGGCTGTCGGTGCTCCTCGAGGCCAATGGCGCCGAGGAAGAGACCGCCATCGCCAAGGCGATCGACGAGATCTACGCCCATGGTCCCGGCCTTCGCCGGCTGCGCTTCCTGCGCGACCTGCTCGGGGGCGGCCGCCGGCCGCAGCCGGGGGACCTCTCCTCCCGACTCGACCCGTGGATCTTCGATGGCGAGCATGCGTGGCTGTTCGACAATGCGGAGGATGAGCTCGATTTCGAGAACCGAGTGCTCGGCTTCGACATGACCGAGCTGCTCGAGGACCGCCGCCTTCGCACCCCGGTGCTGCTCTATTTGTTCCACCGGATCGAGGACCGGCTAGACGGCTCGCCGACGATGATTCTCATCGACGAGGCCTGGAAGGCGCTCGACGATCCGATGTTCGCGGCGCGCATCCGCAACTGGATGAAGACCCTTCGTAAGCGCAACGCGATGATCGGTTTCGCGACCCAGTCGGCCGCCGACGCCCTCGACAGCTCGATTGCCTCGGCGATCGTCGAGCAGACCGCGACGGCCATCTTCATGCCCAACAACAAGGCGCGCGAAGAGCATTATTGCCAGGGTTTCGGGCTCAGCGCGCAGGAGCTGGAGTTCATCCGCAGCCTGCCGGTGCACAGCCATTGCTTCCTAGTTCGCCAGGCCAACCGGTCGGTCGTCGCCAGGCTCGATCTTGGCGGCATGCCCGACGTGCTGACGGTCCTGTCGGGCCGCGAGGCGATGGTCCGCCGCCTCGACGACATTCGTGCGGCGGTCGGTGACGATCCGGCGCAATGGTACCCGATGCTGACCCGCACCGATTGGCCCGGCGCGCCGTCGGATGAGGAGTTCTGGCGGGAAGCCGCAGAATGAGCCAGTGCGCTCCCTTTGGTGCTGAAGGTCCGGCCGGCGTCGCCGACGCCTTGTCCAAGGTCGACTGCCTGGCGAACGATGCAACGGCAGTGTCCTTCGGACGGCTGTTCGGGGCGCACGGCAGCTTCACGACCGCGCTGACGATCATCCTCACGCTGTATATCGCGCTGCTTGCGTTCAACCTGTTGACCGGCCGGTCCGCGCTCCGGGTGTCGGTCCTGACGCCGCGGATGATGACGCTCGGTCTCGTGCTGACCTTCGCGACCTCGTGGATTGCCTACCAGTCGGTCGTCTGGAATCTTGCCACCGGTGCGCCGGACGAAATCGCGAGCGTGCTGGTCGGAACCAACGGTTCGGCCACCCTGATCTTCGCGCAGCAGCTTGACGGGATGTTCGGCGCGATCACCGACGCGGTCAGCAATATCAATCCGGCGACGGTGGCGGCCGCTCCGGGGTTCGCCTCGCCGCCGAACATCCTGTCGATCGCGGCCTTGATCCTCCTCCTCGGGACGGTCGGCGTGCTCGTCGTCTGCCGGCTGGCGCTAGCCGCGTTGCTGATCATCGGTCCGGTGTTCATCGTGCTCGCGCTGTTCGAAGGCACGCGGGGTCTGTTCGAAGGCTGGCTCAAGAGCGTCGCAATGTTCGCGCTGGTGCCGCTGCTCACCGTGGTGATGGGAAGCGGTGCGCTGGTCGCGATCGCCCCGATGATCGCCGGCCTCGCCGAAACGGGCGGCGAAATCCCGCTGCGGACCGCGGTGTCGATCCTGGTCGCATCGATTATTTACCTGTCGCTGATGCTGCTCGTGCTGAAGGTGGCAGCGAACCTGACTCGCGGCTGGCGGCTTGGGCGCGCGCCCGCAGCAGCTGCGCCGGCCCATGCCTTGGGCTTCGGCGGCGTCCATCAGGAGCGACCCCTCATGTCCGCTCCGACTGCTGCTGCCGCGCCGGCCATTGCGTCGGACCGTGTTCGCAGCACGGTCGCGAGCATCGAGACGATGGCGACCAGCCACCGAATTGCGACTACCGCTGCATTGCAGCCCGCGCTTCCCGCACCCGTCCCCCAGCTGGCGGGGGGATCGCAGGATGTGCGGAGTCAGCTCCGCTATCTGCATCACCGCGTTGCCGGCGTGTCCCACAACAATGTTTCAAGAGAAATGCTGCGATGATCCGCAAGATTGGTTTTGCCGCGTTCGCGATCTTGGGCTGCATCGGTGCAGCCGAGGCCGCGGACAACCGTATCCGCAGCCAGGCTTATGATCCGAACGCGATCGTGAAGATCCTCGGCAAGGCCGGGATCCAGTCGACGATCGAGTTTGCGCCCGACGAGCGGATCGAGAACGTCGCGGTCGGCGATTCGTCGGCGTGGCAAATCACTCCCAACCGCCGGGCGAGCCTGCTGTTTGTGAAGCCGCTGAACTCGCACAGCCGCACCAACATGACGGTCGTGACCGACAAGCGCACCTACATGTTCGACCTTGTCGCCGGCGAAAAAGCCGCGGCCCCGGTTTACGCGCTGAAGTTCAGCTATCCGAACGAAAAGCCGGTCGAGACGGCGTCGAAGCCCGCCCAGCAGGCGGCCGCCGCGACAACCCAGCCGCGCGCCGCAGTGGTGGCGGAGAAGCTGCACTTCGACTGGAACAAGAAGGGCAACGGAAAGCTCCTTCCGGCGCGTGTCTTCGATGATGGAGCGTCGCTGTACCTGGCGTGGGACAAGGAGACGCCGCTCCCCGCGATCCTGACCTTGTCGGAGGACCGCAAGGAGGGACCGGTCAATTACCGGATGAGCGGCGAATATATCATCGTCAGCCCGATCCCGCCCAACCTGGTCCTTCGCTACGGCAAGCGCAGCGCGACCTTGTGGCCGTCGCGGCGGATCCTTCCGACGCCGACCAATTCGCGTAATGCTCCGGTCAGCCGGCTGGCAGCGGCAGCCGCGGCCCAGCCGGCCGTTCCGCTGGCCAATGCGCCCGTTACCCAGCCAGTAAAGCAGCCGGCACCCGCCCAGGTGAGCACTGCCGGTTCGACGGTGAAGCTCGCCAACATGACGTCGCTTTACAGCGACCAGCTGACGGATACCGCCAATGAGCACTAATCGAGTCGTCATCGACATGCCCGGCAACACGGTCCGAGGGCCGTGGGAGGAACCGGTTCGCTCCGCGCTTCCGGCGCCGGTGCCGCAAACCGACCCGCGGCTGGAGCTCAGCGACCAGGCGTTGGTGGTCGCCAGCCAGAACGCCTATCCGATCGTCGCTGGGCAGAAGACCCGTCGCGACAACCTTGGCCTCGCCGCCGGCGGGGCGATCGCGCTGGTGCTTGGAGTCGCGACCTTCGTCTCGCTGAGCTCGAGCCGCAATCCCACGACCGCACCGGCGACCGCGTCGCAGGTTCAGCCGCAGGCGGGACTGCCCATGGCTACGGCCGGCGTCCCCGGCAAACCGATGGCGGCGCCTCCGGGCACGTTTCCGATGACCGGTCAGCCGGCGCCGATGACGGGCGCCGCGCCCGGCCCGATGACGGCCATGTCGCCCGGCATGCCGGCGCCCGGGACCTCGCCCGTCCTGGTCTACGACGGCAGCACGCCGCAGGGGATGACGGCTGCCGCCGGTCCCAATACGCCGCGGGACACCGACGGCGCGCCGACCATGCTCGCGGGCGCCAACCCATCGCGCGGGATGATCGGCGACAACAGCTCCGCCCGCTCGACCCGGCTCGCCGACCCGTCCGGCACGGTCGTGCAAGGCACGCTGATTCCGGCTGTGCTGGAGACCGCCATCGACACCGACGTGCCGGGCTATGTCCGCGCGGTGGTCAGCCAGGACGTCCGCTCGTTCGACGGCAGCAAGGTGCTGATCCCGCGTTCGTCGCGGCTCATCGGCGAATATAAGGCGGCGACCCAGGCGGGCCAGCGCCGCGCCTATTTGATCTGGACTCGGCTGGTGCGCCCGGATGGCGTATCGGTTGCGCTCGCCTCTCCGGCGGCTGACTTCACCGGCCAGGCCGGCATCGGCGGGCAGGTCAACAGCCATTTCTTCTCGCGCTTCGGATCGGCGATCCTGCTGTCGATCCTCGGTGGCGCGAGCTCGCTCGCGAGCGGCGGGGCGTCGACGGTGATCGTCGGCGGCGGCCAGAACGCGGCGTCGGCCGCGATGCAGCGCGACAATCGCGGCCCGACCATCAAGGTTCGCCAAGGCGAGCCGATCCGGGTTTTCACCGCGCGCGACCTGATCTTCTCGTCGGGCGAGGGCGCTGCCGGATGAGCGAGGAAGCTCAGCTTCCAGAGACTGCGGGCGTGGATCCATTCCTCGAAGCTTATCTCGAGCCGTTTCGCGGCTGGCTGGACCAGCCCGACGTCACCGAATTGCTCGTCAATCGGCCGGGCGAGGTATGGACCGAGCAGCGCGGGGCGATGACCCGGCACGAGGCGCCCGCGGTCGACGACTCGCTGCTTCAGCGCCTCGCCGAGCAGGTCGCGCGGGTCAGCAACCAGGGCATCAACCGCGAGCGTCCGCTGCTCGCGGCGATGCTGCCGAACGGCGCCCGGGTCCAGTTCGTCGCGCCGACCGCGACGCGCGCGCACTGGGCGCTCGCGATTCGCCGCCATTGCCTGCTGGATTTGCCGCTGGAGGCTTATGCGTCGGGGCCGCTGCAGCCGGTCCAGAAGGCTGCGGCGAGCTCGCCCGAAGAAGACCCGATCGGCTTCCTTCGCGAGGCGGTGAGCGACCGCAAGACGATCCTGATCAGCGGCGGCACCTCCACCGGGAAGACGACCTTCCTCAACGCGCTGATGCGCGAAGTGCCTGTCGAAGAGCGGGTGATCGTCGTCGAGGATACCGCCGAAGTGCAGCTCCATGGGCCCAACGACCTCGGCCTGATCGCGGTCAAGGGCGAACTCGGCGAGGCGCTGATCAGCACCGATGATTTGCTCCAGGCCGCGCTTCGGCTGCGGCCCGACCGAATCCTGCTCGGCGAGCTGCGCGGCAAGGAGGCGGTCAGCTTCCTGCGCGCAGTCAATACCGGTCACCCCGGCTCATTCAGCACCATCCACGCGAACTCCACCAGCGGCGCGCTCGAGCAGCTTGCGCTGATGGTGATGCAGACGGGCCTCGGCCTCTCGCGCAGCGAGACGATCGATTATGCGCGTTCGGTGATCGACATCGTTGTTCAGCTCGGCCGCGAAGGGGCGCAGCGCAAGATCGTGGCGATCGAGCAGCTCTCACCTTCGGCCGGCGTGGCACAAACGGTGCGCAAGATTTTCAACCGCGCCGCCGCCTGATTTCGACAGTTTCATCGCGGGACTTTGGCCTAGGCGTTCTTGACCGTCCGCGAGGCCTAGCGCATCCGTGCAACTCTCTTCGGAAGGGGCGTGTGCGTGGCAATTCGGTTGGCGGTCATCGGCCTTGGCAAGATGGGGGTGTCCCACCTCAGCATCGCCAATGCGCTGGACGATTTCGAGGTCGTCGCGGTGTGCGACAATTCGAAGCTGGTCACGGACGTGCTCGGCAAGACGACCGGCCTCAACGGCTTTAACGATTATGACGAGGTGCTGAAGCTCAAGGAGCTTGATGCCGTCCTGATCGCGACACCGAGCATCGCGCACGAACCGATGATCCGCAAGGCGCTCCACCGGGGACTGCACGTGTTCGCCGAAAAGCCGCTGACCCTCGAAGCGGCGGCGAGCCGGGAATTGGCCGAGCTTGCGGCGAGGAAGGACGTGGTCGCACAGGTCGGCTATCACAATCGCTATGTCGGCACCTTCGCCGAGGCGGCGCGACTAATCGCCGGCGACGCGCTCGGCAAGGTCAGCCATGCGCTCGCCGAATCCTATGGGCCGGTGGTGCTGCGCCGGACCAAGCCGACGTGGCGCGGCAAGGCCGGGCAGGGGGGCGGCTGCCTCCACGATTATGCGGCGCACCCGATCAATTTGCTCAACTGGATGTTCGGCGCGCCCGAGCATTGCCTCGGCGCCTCGCTGACGCGGCACTTGAGCGCCGAGGTCGAGGACCAGACCCATGCGCTGCTGCAATTTCCGGGCGGCGTTGTTGGGCAGGTGTCGGTCGACTGGTCGGACCCGTCGGTTCGCAAGATGACCACCAAGGTCTCGGTGTGGGGCGAAGCCGGCAAGCTGTATGTCGACCGCACCGAGCTCCAGCTGTTCCTGACCGGCAAGCGCGCGGTGCCGGATGGGTATGGCGAGGGGTGGACCGTCAAGCATATCACCGATCTCACCGAGCCGGTCAGCTTCTACCTCCGCGGCGAGGAATATAGCGCGCAGCTCGAGGCGTTCGGGCGGGCGATCCTGAAGAAAGAACCGCAGCGGAACGACTTCGCCGCCGCCGCCGCGACCGACTCGACGATCGAAATGATCCGGGCGCGTGCCGCGGCTGCCCCGTCGCCATCGACCCCGGCGCCGCGCCCGGCGGAAGCGCCAAAGTCGCTGCTGGCGCGCGTCTTCACCCGCTAATGGCAGCCGACGTCCAACCCCGAAGCGCCGGCGGCCGGCGCTGGCACCGATCCCGCATCCTCAATGCCTGGGTCGACAGCCTGACGGTGCAGGAGATCGTCGAGGAGCTCGATGAGGGCATCCTGTTCACGCTCAACCCCGACCATCTCTACTGGCTGCAGCGGAACCCCGACTTCGCCGCCGCCTATCGCAATGCGGCGCTGGTCTCGTCCGACAGCAAATATGTCTATTGGGGGCTAGGCTTCCTCGGCCGACCGATCGAGCAGAAGTCTTCGGGCTCGGACATCGTGCCGGCTTATTGGCGGCATCACACCAACAACCCGGCGGTCAGCATTTTCCTGCTCGGCGCGAAGCCCGGAATCGCCCAAATGGCGCGCGAGCGCATCAACCGCCTTGCCGGTCGCGATATCGTGGTCGGCGCGATCGGGCCGTCGTTCAACTTCGTCAATGACACGCAAGAAACGAACGAGGCGATCGAAATGATCAACGCGTCGGGCGCGACCTGCCTGATCGTCGGCCTCGGCGCGCCGAAGCAGGAAATCTGGATCGACCGTCACCGTGCGCGGATGCCGGGGGTCAAGGTCTACATGGGGGTCGGAGCGACGATCGATTACGAAGCGGAGGCGGTGAAGCGCGCGCCGGCGTGGATGACCCGCAACGGGCTCGAATGGGTCTATCGCATGACGACCGAGCCGAGGCGCTACTGGCGGCGTTACACCCGGACGCTGGAGTTCTTCTGGCTCGTGCTGCTCGACCGCTTCGGCCTATACCGAGCCCCATCATTCACATCACCGGTCGTCGAGCCGACGCGATCCGCGGCGATCAACGGGAGCTGACGTGCAACGCATTCTTTTCGGCGATAACCAGTTCTTCGGTATCAATCATTTCTCGGAGGATAAGGCGCGCCAGCAGGCAATGAAATTCCAGGACCTGGGCGCGATCCTTGGCGTGCTGCAGTCCGCGCTCGACGCGGGCGTCACCGGCTTCATGTGCACGACCCACGATACGGTCGGGCTGATCGCCAACGAAGTCCGGGCAAGTCCCGACAAATGGAAGGGTTTCCGCTTCTACCCGGGCATGCCCTACGCGCACAAATATGCGAACGCCGTGACCGAGCTCGGCTACATTGGCGCGCTCAAGAAGCTGATTCCGAGCGGGGGGATGGTCGATACGCTGACCCGCGGCACGCGCGCCGTCCTCGGCAAGGACATCGAGGCCGTGATGGCCATGCTGGTCGACGCCGAGATGAAGATGTTCGCGGGCCTCGAGACCCCCGTCATCTTCCTTCAGAACGTTGTCACCGACCTGATCCTCGGCCTCGGCGCGAACGAGGTGTTCGCGAGCTTCGCGGGATACGTGAAGCGGCGCTACAATGCGGAAGCGGGCTTTTTCACGATGAACCTGCCCAAGCTGCTGCGCGCCCTGCACGAGGCCGGGGTCGACAACCCGATCGTCTGCGCCAACGTCAACAAGGCGGGCTTCCGGATGAGCGGCGGGATCGACGGTTATCGCGAGGCCGCGGAGAAATATCCCGCGCGGGTGATCGCCATGTCGGTGTTCGCCTCGGGCGGCATCCCCCCGCGCGAAGCAATCGAGTGGGTCACTAACGAGCCATATGTGGAATCGATCGTGTTCGGGGCATCGGGCCGGGCAAATATCGAGAACACCGTCGCCCTGATCCGCGAGTTCGACAAAGCCAGGAAGAGCAGAGCCGCCTGACGTTGGTCAGCCGATGAGCCGGTGCGCGAGGCGCTGCAGCTTGGGCGGGACCCAGTCGTTGACGAAATGAAAGCGGCGGATCTGCCAGTCGGTCTTGTCGGCGCTTCCGGGCCGCGGCTGGAAATTGGTGGTGCGCTTGGGCGCCGCCGCCACGCCGTCCTCGAAGGCGGCATAATAATAAGTCGCAATCGAGCGGCGCGAGCGCTCGGGCGGGCAATTGAGCGGATCGGGATGGCCGTGGAAGCTGTCGAGGTTGGTGTTGAACAATACCGCGCGGCCGAACACGGGTTCGACGCGCACCGCGCACTCCTTCATGCGCTGGTCCCACAGCTCCAGCTCGCCGCCGAAGCCCGGGTCCCAATCTTCGTTGAGATAGATCAGCAGGTTTATCTTGCGTTCGAGCTTGAGCTTGCTGTGGACGTTGAAATCCGCGTGGACGCCGAGGTGCCCGCCGCGCTTGGTTTCGTGCAGCCCGCCGCCTTCGAAATAGGGATCCGATACCAGCCCCGCGATCCCGGTCAGCTCTTCGAGGAAGCCGAGGAAAGCCTGGCTGTTGAGCTCGGCGAACAGGTTGCGGGTGACCCCTGACGAAATCTCGAGCGGCTGATACTGAAATTTCAGCCGCTCCTGGTCGCGATCGAAAAACTGCTTCCCGTCGCTCGCGGGGAATTCGGCGAGAACGGCCTTCAACACGTCACGGTCGAGGAAATCGTCGATGACGATATGAGGGAAGGGCGCAGCGGTTTGGTAGCGTTGCCCAAGCGAACGCCCGAGCTCGCGGCATTCGGCCGGGTCGAGCGACAGATAATCCTTGCATCGGGCGAACTGGAGCATCGGCGGCATCTTACAATCGGGGCGCCATCCAAGCCAAGCCGACCTCGGCGCCCCAGACGGAGCTGGCCGGCCGGCGTCCGAAAGCGGGACAAATCCTGGGATATCGCTGCCCGCTTGCTGGACGGGTCGTCGCCAGCCACTAATGGCCGGGCATGAGATGCGAGACGCGCCTTGTTCGGTTCGGCGGGCCCGATGCCCCGTAGGCCCGCCCAAAGCGCTGCTGCCGGCGCCATGGTCGCCGTCGTCATCGTCAATTATCGGACGCCGCAGCTGACCATCGACTGCCTGGCCGCGCTCGACGGGGAGCGGCAGTCGCTTCCAGGCCTCCGCGCGGTCGTCGTCGACGGCGGCTCGGGAGACGAGTCGGCTGGCGTGCTGGCGGAGGCGATTGGCCGTCCGGAATATGAAGGCTGGGCGTCGTTCATGCCTCTCCCGATCAACGGCGGGTTCGGGTGGGCCAATAATCAGGCGATCCTGACCTTGGCGCTCGATCGTCAGCCACCGGAATTCATTCACCTGCTGAACCCCGACACGCGCGTCCTGGCGGGGGCGGTGACGAAGCTGGTGCAGGAACTTCGCGCGGACCTCCGGTGCGGCGCCGCCGGGAGCCAGCTCGTGGATGGTGACGGCCGGCCCAGCGCGTCGGCCTTCTATTTTCCGTCGGCCGGCCTCGAGCTCGTGAATGGGTCCCAATCGGAGAAGCTGGGGCGATTGTTCGGCGTCGAGCGAGCGCCGGTGCTCGGCGACGAAGCAAGAGACGTCGATTGGGTTACGGGCGCGAGTGCGATGTTCCGGATGGCGGCGCTGCGCGACACCGGGCTCTTCGACGACGGCTTCTTCCTCTATTTCGATGAAGTCGAGCTAATGCATCGGCTTCAGCGACATGGCTGGACGGTCCGCCACGTGCCCGAAAGCCGGGTGGTTCATTTGGAGGGCGCCTCGACCGGGCTGGGCGAAAGCGCCTCCGTTTCGCGCCTTCCGGCCTATTGGTATCGCTCCCGGCGGCGCTATTTCGCGCTCACTGGCGGCGGCTGGTCGGTAGTTGGAGCCGATCTTGCTCTGCTTGCGGGCCGTTTCGTCGCGATCCTGAAGGCCTTGGTCAAGCCCGGCTTTCGAAGCCGTGCCGCCGGGCTCGACCTGTTGCGACTTGGTTTCTGGCCGCGCCGCGCGGATCGCCATCCGTCGGCGCCGAGACTCGGCGATCGGCCTGGAGCCCCGCCGTCATGGATGACGCAACGGTGAGCAAGGGTGGCGAGATGGTCGCCGTCGTCATCGGGCGGAATGAGGGCAAGCAGCTCTCCGCCAGCTTCGAATCGGTGCGCGCTGCCGGGCTCCCGCTGGTCTACGTCGACTCCGGCTCGAGCGACGGCAGTTCCGGACTGGCGCGTAACGCCGGCATTGCCACGCTCGAACTCGACCCAGCGCGTCCATTCTCGGCCGCGCGCGCGCGCAACGAGGGCCTGGAGGAAGCGGCACGACGCTCGCCGGGCCTCCCGTTTGTCCTGTTCCTCGACGGCGACTGTGAGCTAGACGCCGGCTTTCCCGCCGCCGCTGCCGCCACATTTGAGCAGCATCCGGATTGCGCGATCGTCACCGGCCATTTGACGGAACGCGCTCCGGACGCGTCGGTTTACAACCGGCTGTGTGCGATCGAATGGCGCTCGCCCGCCGGAAAGATCGAAAATTTCGCCGCGCTGGGCGGGATCATGGCCGCCCGGATCTCCGCAATTCGCGCTGTCGGCGGATTCAACGAACAAGTCATTGCCGGCGAGGATTCCGAACTCGGGGTTCGCCTCGCGCTAGCCGGCAAGACCGTGTTCAAAATCGACCGCCCGATGGCGACTCACGACGCCCGGATGATGCGCTTTGGCGAATGGTGGAAAAGATCGGTCCGCGCCGGCCATTCATTCGCGCAACGGTTCGCGCTCAACGGCCGGACGCGCTTGCGCGATTGCCGCCGCGAGCTGATCAGCGCGATCCTGTGGGGCTTCGCGCTGCCTGCCGCGGTGCTGGTGCTGCTATGGCCCACCCGCGGCTGGTCGCTGCTCTTGTTCGGAGGCTACGGCCTGCTGGCGTGGCGGGTGTATCGTTATTACCGCGGGTTGGGCGCATCGCCGACGGACGCTGCCATCGCCACACGATTCATGCTGTACAGCAAGTTCGCGAATTTCCTCGGAGTCTTGACCTTTTGCCTGAATTGGCTGCGCGGCAGTTTCCGGATCATCGAATATAAGTGAGGCAATGACGAAGGCACCGCTCAAGGTCGGCATGGTCGGTGCTGGCTTCATCCTCAAGCCGCATGCGCTGGCAGTCTCCGCCATTGAAGGCGCGGTCCTGCACGCGGTGGCGGACGCTTCGCCACAGCGGGCGAAAGACGCGGCGCGGCAATTCGGCTTCGAGCAAGCGCTTTCATCGGTGGACGAGCTCGCCCAATCGGAATGCGACGTGGTCCATGTGCTGGTACCGCCGTTCCTTCACGTGGAGATCGCCGAAACGCTCCTGAAGTCAGGCAAGTCGGTCTTCCTCGAAAAGCCGATGGGTTTGTCGTCAGCCCATTGCCGCCGTCTCGGCGAGCTCGCCGATGCCAACAATCTGCGACTCGGGGTCAATCACAATTTCCTGTTCCTCCCTGGCTATGAGCGCCTGCGGGCAGCGTTCGCGCAAGGGACGCTCGGCCGCATCGATCACCTCAGCTGCACCTGGAACTTCGAGCTTCCGCAATTGCGCGCCGGTCCGTTCGATGCGTGGATGCTGGGGGCTCCGGCCAATGTCTTCTTCGAACTGGGTCCGCACCTCGCAGCGTTCATTCTGGATCTGCTGGGCGGATTCGACATTACCGCCGCCGTCGCGAGCCAGGCGATGGATCTTCCCAATGGCCAACGGGCCTACCGGTCATGGACCGCGGTGGGCGAGAAGGGGACTGCGAGCTTCACCGCCTCGATCTCGACCAATGCCGGCCAGCCGGATCGCATCCTGCGGGTTCGCGGCAGCGGCGGAAGCGCGCATCTGGACTTCGGCCGCGACATCCAGTGGGAAGAACGGACGCAATCCGCCAATCCGATTTTCGACGCTCACCATGTGGCGGCGAGCATCGGCCGGCAGGTTCACCGCACGAGCGGCGCGGACCGACGGCGGCGACTGATCGCGGCGCTGCGCAAGTCGCTGGGCAGCGAGCCGTTCACGGAAAGCATGTCGCGGAGCATTGAGCGCTTCTATGCGCGTCCCGACCTGCCGGTCGACCAGCGGCAGCACTGGTCGTTCGGTGCCGAGGCCATGCGTTTTTGCGAAGACGTTTGCGATCGGGCCGGCGTCGGACGCCCGAGCGAAGGACCCGCCGCCGTCCAGCTCCCGGCCGCCAGTCCGACCTCGCGTCCGCGCGTCTTGGTGGTCGGCGGCACCGGCTTCATCGGTCGCCATCTCGTCGCGAAGCTGGTCGAGCAGGGCGTCGGCGTTCGGGTGTTGAGCAGGAACCGAAGCACGGCCGCCATCGCGTTTCGGGACATGCCCGTCGAGATCCATCAGGGCTTCCACGGCGATCCCACGGTTGCCAGAGAGGCGGCGGCCGGCATCGAAACCGTCTATCATCTGGCCAAATGCGAGGGCCGGCGATGGGAGGATTATGTCCGCGGCGACATCGAGCCGACGCGGGTCCTGGCCGAGGCGGCGATCGCGGCTGGCGTCAAGCGCTTCATCTACACCGGCACCATCGATTCCTATGACTCGGCGAGCCCGCGCCAAACTATTACCAGTGAAACGCCGGTCGATCGGCGGATCGGTCTGCGCAATCTCTATGCACGGTCGAAGGCCGCCTGCGAGAAGGTGCTGCAGGAACTGGGCCGCGACAACGGACTGCCTCTGGTCATTGTGCGGCCGGCGATCGTCGTCGGCGCCGGGGCCAATCCCGCGCATCTCGGCATCGCCCAGTTCGCCAGCGAAACCGAGGCGCGATACTGGGGGGACGGGGAGAACAAGCTCCCACTCGTGCTGGTCGATGACGTGGCCGATGCTCTGGTCAAGGCGGCCGATGCTCCCGACGTCGTCGGAAAGTCTTTGCTCCTGACGAGCGAACCGATGCTGAGCGCGCGCGAGTATGTCGCCGAGGTCGAAGCGCGAGCCGGGATCAGCATTCGCGCCGAGTCGCGGTCGCCATGGCGGTTCTGGATCGCCGACCTGGTGAAGGAGACGGCGAAGAACCTGGTGCGGCATCCCAACCGCCGCTGGTCGACCCTGCACGACTGGCGTTGCCGGACGCATCGATCAGCCTACGACAATAGCGCCGCTCGAGGGGCCCTGGGCTGGCAACCCGTGAGTGACCGCGCGGAATTGATCAGGCGCGGAATCCACGATGCCGTGGACGAGTCGATCGGCCGGACTTCGGGCCCGCCTAGCGAAGCGCGGCCGGGGCCGGCGCGCCGCCGATCATCCCGATAAGCTCCCGCGCATTCCGTTCGGCATCGTGCAGCTTGTGCACGCGCTCGCGCCCGACAGACCCTTTCGCTGCAAGATCACCGGCCGCGGCGTGAAGCGCCTGCCGCATCGCCTCGGCGAGCGCGATTTCGTCGCCCGCCGGAACGAGCCAGCCGCAAGCCTCGTCGACCAGTTCCGGGGTTCCCGCGATGGCGGTGGTGATCACCGGTCGTCCCATCGCCAGGGCTTCCATCAGCACCACCGGAAGCCCTTCGGCGAAACTCGGTAGGACGAATGCCCTCGCCCGGCCGAGATGCTCGCGGATTTCGGACGACGACCGGATTCCGGCGAGAAAAACGCAGCCGGCCAGGTCGCGGCGCGCGATTTCCTGCTCGAGGCTTTGGCGGAGCTCACCATCGCCGATGATGGTCAGCGTGAATTGCTCGCCGGATTGGCGGAGGCGCTCACAGGCTGCCACGAGGAGCGGCAACCCTTTTTGCGCCGACAGCCTCGCGATGCAGACGAATTCCGCCGATGGGTTTGGCACCGCTTGTATTGGCGCCTCGATGAACGATGGGTCGAGGCCGCAGCGGACCAGCTTGATGCGATCCCAGTGCGCCGGATCGCTCCAGCGCATCAGCTGGCTTCGGCCGTAGCTGCTGATCGCGACGACCAAGCTTGCCGCCTCGATCTTCGCGCGGAGCGACAGCGCGAGCGGCGCGTCGAACTCGTCCGGGCCGTGCACGGTGAAGCTGAACGGCGGCCCGCCCCACGCGCGCGCGATCGCGGCCACGGCGGCAGAGTTGGTACCGAAATGGGCGTGGAGATGGTCGACGCCCAGCCGATCCAGTCGCCTCACCAGCCACGCGGCTTCCAGCCAGTAGATGAAGTGGCGGAATTTTGCGCGGAAACCTGGCCCGCCGAGGCGATAGGCGGTTCGCAGCGCTCGGCCCGACCGGATCGGCCGGGAGAGGATCAGTTTGAGGGCAGAGAAGCCCAAGGCCAGGGCCCCCTCCCTTAGGACCGACTGTGTCAGCTGGGCTTCACGGAGATCCGCTTCATCCTTCAAGTCGTCCCGGGCGGGCCGAAGCGAAAACCGGTGCACTTCGTGGCCGGCGCGTTCCACGCCTTCAATTTCGCGCCGGATGAAGGAATGGCTGACCGCGGGATAGAGGTTGCACAGATAGGCTAGGCGCACTCTTGCTCCGCGATCGGTGAATCCCCCGCGATCCATAGCAGAGGATTAGATTGTCAAAGAGGAATTATCGGCGCGAGGCCAGACGGGCGGCTCAGATGTGGCCGGCGGCGAGCGCCTTGGCGACCAGGTGCGGCTTGTTGCGCGCGTTCAATTTGTTGCGGAGATTTTCGACGTGGCGTTCGACGGTGCGCGGCGCAATACCGAGCTCCTGAGCGCACTGCTTCGATGAGAGGCCGCTGGCAATGCACTGCAAGACTTCGCGCTCGCGCTCCGACAGAGCGACGAAATCTTCCGGTTGCCTCTGAAAATTCACCATGTGTCCCCTTGGTGGGAAGCCCTCAGTAGTTTTCTTGCTAATAGGCCTAGTTATCGGGCCATTACAGTTGGTTGAACGCGCTGTGCCGTTTTCGGACAGAGCGTGTTTGGCTAACGCCGGGACGACCGGTTTTCATCCGCCAACCTCGCGGCTGTGGCACTTAGTAGCTTTACGGACGATCGGCTGTGCCTATTGCGCCTGCACCCAACAGTAGTGGGTGTTTCTACTAGGAAAAATTACGTAGTCCGCAGGTCTAGGTAGTCACGCCATCAAGAATCAGCGTTGCAACGCATTGCGAATCGTTAAAAAAACGTTTATTCCCTCACTGCTTCGGCGTCGTTTACGTTGAGCAAGCGACCCGTACGTAGGTGTGGTTTCTCCTAGTTAGGGCGGACCTCCTTCAGGGGCAACGGAAGGGAAAAAGTTATGCGACGCGTATTGATGATTGCACTCGCCACTGCGGCGATCGGAATTTCGAGCACGGCGGCTCAGGCCACTACACTTCAACAGTGCACCAGCGGTGCGAGCTGCGTTAGCGGCACGACCAACGTCAACCTTGGCGACTTCGATAATTCCGCGCTGGTCACCGGCACGGTCGGCTCTGCGGGCCCGACGGTGAACTTCACATCGACCAATGGTCTGCTCGACACCAATTCGGGTGCAGCGACCATCTTCAGGTCCGATGGCCAGGATCTCACCCAGCTGACCTTCACGCTTCTCAGCGGATCGTTCACCTCGGCCGAATTCAATCTTCTGCAGGGCAGCGACAGCACGATCTCGATCACTCTCACTGCCGTCGGCGGCACCACGAGCACGTTCGACGTCGTCAACCCGACGGGCAGCAATGTGTTCGACATTATTGCGCCGTCGGGCGAAGCCTATACCAGCGCGAGCTTCAGCACGACGGGCGGCGGCTTCGAAACGTTCAAGCAGCTGCGACTCGTCCTGTCGCCGGGCATCTCGGTTCCCGAGCCAGCGACCTGGGCAATGATGCTGCTCGGTTTCGGCGGCATCGGCATGGCGATGCGTCGCCGCCGCAAAGCGGATGGCCGGCTGCTTCAGATCGCCTGATCGCAGCACTAACGATGTAACCCTGCGGCCCGGCCAAAAGCCGGGCCGCTTCTTTTTGGGATCACGCATGGGCCGGGCCGGCCTGCCATGCCTCCCGCCGACTGTTTCAATTTGGGATTCTGAACGCGTTTTCGACACTCGCTAATCGTTGCGATCCATTAAATATCGATTTATTCCAAAGGTGCTTAAGGCCGCTTAACCAATTGAGACGGCTGTGAGTTGAGCGGGCTCGGCGGTTTAGCGCGGGCCCTCAGGGGCAACGGAAGGGCAGATTATGAAACGCGTTTTGAACATTGCACTCGCCACTGCGGCGATCGGTCTGGGAACGGCGGCAGTGCCGGCGTACGCAGACCCCGGACCAATCGTGGACCCGTGTTCTGCCGTCTACGTCAACGGGGCAATCGCCTGCCAGGGCTATTATGGTTCGAACCTGATTACCGGGACCACCGGTCAGGCCACCTCCACTGATGTGCAGAACATCATTTTCTCGCTGCTCAACGGAACCGCATCGACGGCCGACTCGTCGCCGACCAACAACACGGGCGACTACCATCCGCCGTACACCCTCGATTACGATACCATTCTGGGCTCGATCACCGGTTTGAACGGCTCCGCGACCTTCGACTTCGGCTCGCTGAACCTTTCGGGCCTGACGGTGGTCGGAGCGCACTTCGGCAACAACGTCGACTCCGATGTGAACAACGTGACCGCGTTCTGGCTGCTCGATCTGGGCGCCACGACGACGCACACCATCACGCTGTCGGATGGGCAGGGTTCGTCGAACGCCCAGATCTTTGCGACCGGCGGCGCCGTTCCCGAGCCGGCGACCTGGGCAATGATGCTGCTCGGCTTCGGCGGTATCGGCATGGCGATGCGCGGCAGCCGCAAGGCGACCGGGCGGCTGATGCAGGTCGCCTGAACGACTCGATCAACGATGAATCCTGGCGGCCCGGTCAATCCCGGGCCGCTTTTTTTGTGGCTCGGTCACATCCGCCGAACCCGCAAAAATCGCTGTTAAAATCCTGTTAATTGGCATAAGCGCCGAATGACCGGGGATTCGGTGATGACCTCCCAGTCCTCGGCACGGGGCCCGTCCACGCAATCGCGGGCGGGCCCTTATTTCCGTGGAAATCTGGCGATGCTTAGCACGTCGAAACGCTGGACCCGGCGCGCATCTCGTTCGCGCCGAGCGGCGTCAAACGCCGGCGGTCCTCCGCGGGACAATCGGCTGCGGACTTGGGCCGGCGGATCGATGCTGGCACCTTGTCGCCATCCATGAGCAACGTTCCACGCACGCTATCGATGAGTGGGCGCTCGCTTGGTGCGGGCGACGCCCTTTCGACGTCCTGCGCGGCCTTAGCGCCGCTGTCACTGATCAGGGCGCTCGCCAATTCCGGGGTGATGGCCTCGGGCGGGATCACCACTGCTGCATCCGGTGCAGGAAGCGGCGGCTCGGTGCCTGCATAACGCTGGAAAAAAGCGCGGCTATCGCCGAGCGAGCTGCGCAACCGATAGAAGATATGTCGGCCGATCTGGACGCTTTTGTCGAGCGAATCCGCCCAGTACGGGATCACATAATCGGCATGATAATGGGTTGCGTGGCCAACCGCCGCGAAGACTCGCCCGGCGAGCGCCTCCTCGGCGATCTTTCGCGATCGCGACCATAATGACGCGACCGGAGTCCGCAGCAGCGAACCATCGCAGGTGAAGGTGAACTGACAACCGGTGGCGCGGTCGGCGCCCTGATAGACGACTCCGCAGACGCTGGCCGGATAGCCTGGGTGGCGCATTCGGTTGAGGACGACCTGGGCAACCGCGCGCCCGCCGTCGGCTCCCTCGCTGGCCGCCTCATAATAGACCGCCTGGGTAAGGCAGGTCAGCGCCCGCTCGCTATCCTCCTTGTCCGTACGCAGCACGAAGCGGCTTGCCGGCGAGTCCGGGCGCTCGACGAACGGCCGATCGGCGTTTTCCTTGGCGGCTTCCTCCGGCGTTAAGGGCCGCAACAGGTTCGGCGGCGGCAAGCTGGCCACGACCCTGCTGCCGCTCATCGGCTGCGGGAGCTCGCGCGTGATGCTCGTCTGGCCACCATCCATTCGGCCGGAAGAGTTGTGTAAGGTCAGACCGATCATCGCCGCGCCGGCAAGCAGCGCGGCCGGGGTGGCTAGCCGGCGCCAGCGCGGATGGCGCGTCGGCGTTTCCGGCCGGTCAGATGAGGACGCCGGGTGTTTTGTTGGCGAACGTGCCCGGCCGGACATCTCGCCGCAGTCGGCGCCTTCTCTGCGGCGAACCGGGGAGGCCAGGGAGTTTGGCAAATCCATCCGCCCATCTCGTCAATAGGCGTCGCGGTCGAACAGGACCGCCCGGACGGTTGCGAGCAGGATCCAGATGTCGAGCCAGAACGACCAATTGTCGACATAATGCTTGTCGAGCTCGACGCGGCGCTTGGCGCGCTCGATCGTCCGAACCTCGCCGCGAAGCCCCTTCACCTGGGCATATCCGGTAATCCCGGGCTTGACGCGATGGCGGCCGGCGTAACCCCGGACTGCCTCGTGATAGAAGCGGTCGCCGACCATCATCTCGGTGCCGTGCGGCCTCGGACCGACCAGCGACATGCTGCCTTGAAGGACATTGAACAGCTGCGGCAGTTCATCGATGCTGAAGCGCCGCAGGAACCTGCCGACAGGAGTGACCCGGGGATCATCACGGGTCGTGGTATTCCGCGCGCCAATGTCGGCCATGCTGGTGTACATGCTGCGGAACTTGAACACCTTGATCGTCTCATTGTTGAAGCCGACCCGCGGCTGGACGAACAGCACCGGTCCCGGGCTCGTCAGGCGGATCAGTAGTGCGGCCACCAGCAGCACCGGCGACAGCAGGATCAGCGCAATTCCACTGAAGACCAGGTCCTCGGCCCGCTTCACAACCTGGTCCATGTCTCGAAACGGCCGCTGCCAAAGGGTCAGTACCGGCACCGTCCCGAGCAGATTGACCCGATAGTTTGGCGCGAGCTCGATGGCCTGGGGAGGAATCAGCGAAACATCGACGCAGACCGCGCTCAAGCCCTCGACGATCTGCTCGAGACGCTTGGGCGTGAATTTGGCGCCGCTGATCAGGACCTGGTCGATCTCCCCGTCTCGCGCCAGCTCGCACAGTCGAGGCAGATTGCCGAGCATCGGTAAGTCCTTGATCTTGGTCTCCCGCGCCCGGTCATCGGCTATTCCGACGAAGCGCAAATGCGGGAATTTGAGAGATTCCAGCAGTTGCCGCGTCAGTACGACAGATTCCGGGTCGGCCCCGTAAAACGCGATCCGCTGTTCGATCTGCCCGCGCTCGGCCAGCCTTGTGATCAGGCGGTGCAAAACCGGCCGCGAGACGGAAAGCGTGAGCACGATCGTCAGCAGGAAAAGAATCGTCAGGCCGCGCGAATAATCTTCGACCAGGCCCGCCTGCCAGATCAGCGCCGAGGCAATGAGGCTGCTGATGACCGCGTCGAAGGTGGTGTCGCTGCTGTCGCGCAGGTCGAGCAGGCTGCGCCGATAGGCCTGGCGCGAGGTGCGGATCAGCAGGAAGCTGCCAAGCATCAGGATGAACGCGGTAATGTGAACCGGGACGGCGAGGCGCGCGCCACGAACGATGGAATAAGCTGCAAGGGTGATTGGCGCGCTGATGAAAAAGCAAATGACGTCCGTGAGGATGAACAGCGATCCGACAACGTTCGAGGTGAAGCGGAGCCTGGGTTTCTTTCTAACCAGCACTGGGCCCGGACCCGACGGCCCGTCGTTCGACGGTACATCGCTCGACACGGAAAGACCGCTATTGTCGTCCATCCGCATCACAGCATTCCCCGGTTGAGCTGGGCTTCCCGCTGCCGCGCAAACTCTTCATCGAGGTTGCGCGTTGCGTCGCTGTCACCTTTTTTGGTCAGCCGAAGCGCCGCGTAAATTCGCTCGTCCGCGGGAATCTCCTGAAATGCGGCCCAAAGCGTGCGGTCGCTCCACCGGGAGTTGCCAGCAGCGGTATAGCTGCGCGCGAGCAGAAGCCGATCCCGCGCCGATTGTGGAAGCACCGTAATGAGCTTCTGGGCGTCGATGACTGCCGCAGCGGCATTGCCGGTGCGCAGCTCCAACTCAGCCCGCGCACGGAGAGCCGTCGCATTCCCCGGATCGAAGGCGATGACCGAATCGAGACGGCTCTTCGACTCCTTGGCCTTCCCCAGCCGCCACAATGCGTCGCCCAGAACGGCATTGGCCTCGGCGCTGCTCGCAGTGACTGGAAGCGTCGCCGAGCTCGCCACCAGCCTCACGGCGCCCGCCGCACTTCCCCAGTTGCTGAGGAAGGCGGCGTAGATCAGCTTCTGACCGAGGCTCGCGGACGCTCCTGCCAGGTTTCGAGCGTCCTGCGATCGCTGCGCCGAGGGCCAATAATCGGTCCACAGATCGAGCACCGACGCGATCAGGGCCGGATCAGCGTCGGGCTTCAGGACTCGCGCCGACGCCGACCGACCCTCGGCAATGTTGCCCGAACGGAAGGCCGCCTGGATCAGGAGCAGTGCGCTGTTTCGGTCGCCGGGCACCTGCGCCGTGATGCGCCGCGCGATGTCGGCTGCTCGCGCCCAATCTCCATGACCGAGGTAAAATCTTGCGAGAGCCATCGCACTGCCGACGTCGGAAGGCTGCGCCTCTACTTGCTTTGCAAGGACGGCTTCCGCGTCGGCGTCGCGTTTCAATCCCATCAAGGCACGGGTCTTGAGGATCGTCGCTGCTGGATCGAACGGCGAGCTCGCGAGCACCTGATCGCTCAACGCGAGCGCCTGATCGTAATGGGATTCGCTGACCGCGGCCCAGCCATCGGTCAGCTTGACCCACGGATTGCCGGGTGAAACGACCTCCAGTTCCCGGGCATGGGTTTCGGCGAGGTTGATATCACCCGAGCGCAAGGCCAGCTCAGTGATCGCCCGCAGCAGTTCGGGGTTGCTGCGGTCCAGCTCATAGGCGCGCGTGAAGGCATAATAGGCCTCGCCATAGCTTCCGGCGGACGCCTGGAGCTTGCCGAGCTCGACCCAATAGTCGGGAACGTCATCTTTGGCCCGGACGAGCTTGAGCAGCGCCTCGCGTGCGCCAGGGAGGTCGTTCGCCGCTGCGGCGGCTTGATAAGCCGCCAGCGCTTGCGCCGCCCGCGAGTCCGCGGAGCTGCAGCCGGCCGCCAGGCACGACGCGGATAGGCAAGCGGCAATGCGCAGGATAAGATACGGCGGCGACGGCATTAGATTGGCTACTCCAGCGGCGGGGATTATCCTTTTCTAAATTTAACAAGGCAATAGAGTGATGTGGCGACTCGCTGGTCGTCGGGACTGGTCCGCAGGGAAAAGTGTTTCAGAAGGGGACGGAGTGGTGATCAGACGGCGGTTGGCGCTCATTTTCAGCGGGTGCGCCTTGTTGAGTTTCGCGGGGCAGACTGTGGCCCAGGCGCCACTATCGGTGCCGCGGTCGGCGACCGTTGCCGCTTCACCGTACCGGATCAATCCGGGCGATCAGCTCGAGATCCTGGTGTGGGGCGACGAACGGCTGCAGCGCAGCGTCCTGGTCCTTCCGGACGGGACGTTCGCCTTCCCGCTGGTCGGCCAGGTCAACGCGGCGGGCAGGCTGCCGGGCGAAATCGAGCGCGTGATCACGGCCGGGCTGCAGCCCCAGTACAAAGGTCCGGTCCCGCAAGTCACGGTCTCCGTGCAGAAGGCGAGTGGCTATCAATTCTCGGTGGTCGGGAAGGTCCGCAACCCGGGAACGTTCACGCCCGGCCGGTACGTCAATGCGCTCGAGGCGCTGGCGATTGCCGGAGGGCCGTCGGAATTCGCGAACACCGGTTCGATCAGAGTCATCCGCAAGGCCGGCGATCGGCTCTACGTGGTGTTCGTCCGGATCCAGGACGCGCTCAGGGGTGAGACCAACCTCAGCGCGGCCGACATTCCACGCATTGAAAGCGGCGATACGATGGTGGTGCCCTGATGAGTGCAATGATGTTCGTCACCGCCCTTGCGGCACAGGCGGCGACCGCGCCCTTGGGCACGGCGCCTTCCCCATCGGCGACCGCCACTGGGGATTCCTCGTCGAACGGTGCTTATACCTATGTCGATCTGGAAGCCGGCGCGGGCTATTCCACCAACCCCAATCTCGACTTTGGCGATAGTCGTGGGGCCGGTTTTGGACGGATCTCGGTGCACGGCGTGCATACGCGGGTCAGTGACCGGACGACGACGGTGCTCTCGGCATTCGCCCAGAACAGCTTTTATACCCGCCATTATGGCGCGCAGCAGTCGTTCGACCTCAATGCCCGCCACGACGCCCGCGTGAGCGAAAAGCTCCGCGTCTTCGGCGATGCCGACTTCGCTTACGACAAGGGAGGCCAGCTCGACACGAGGATTATCTCGGTGCCCGGCGTTCCGCTCCCGCCGGGCGCGACGCAGCCGCCACTGCTCACGCCGGTCGGCGATTTTCTTTCGGTTACCGGACGACGGTACAGTGCCAGCGCCCATGTCGGTGCGCAGCTGGCATTGAGCTCGCGGGAGTTTCTCACCGGTTCGACCGGCATCGAGCATTCCGTCTTTAAGAATGCGGGCTTCGACACGAAGTTCACGACGATCCCGGTGTCGATCGGTTATGACCGGCAGATCAGCTCGCGCACGACGATTGGCGGTCGGCTGGGCGCGCAGTTCACCGATTATGACGGGCCGGCTGAAAGCCGCATCTTGACCCCGCAGCTGACCATCCAGACCTTGCTCGCGGAGCGCATCACCTTCAGCGGCGGGATCGGTGTATCCTTTTCCGCAGTCGACGATGGAACCGACACGCGTCATTCCACCGGGCTTGCGGCGAATGCGAACCTTTGTTCGGCCGGCGAGCGCAGCCGCTTCTGCGGCTATGCGGCGGTGTCGCAAGAGGCGGCAACGGTTGCCGGACCGGCCAAGACGGTCAGCGCGGGCCTTGATTACT
Organism: Sphingomonas sp.; assembly: GCA_025935515.1. Lineage (GTDB taxonomy): Bacteria > Pseudomonadota > Alphaproteobacteria > Sphingomonadales > Sphingomonadaceae > Sphingomicrobium. The sequence continues at coordinate 25,419 of JAICVC010000001.1, read as the reverse complement.
CGCGCCGTCTCGACGCCGACCAGACGCTGCAATTCTCGGTAAGCGCAAACCGCTATTCGAGGCCCTTCTCGATCATCTCCGGGCAATCCTTCTCCCACGCGACTTATTTGCGCGCGGCCGCCGATTACACCAGGCACCTCGGCAACCGCTGGTTCGGCGGCGCCAACGTCGCCACCCGGAAAGTCGCCCAGGGCGGCCCTGACCCGAAGGCGGACGTATCGGGCTCATTGTTCATTCGTTACCGGCTGGGCGACCTGCGATGATCGAAACCGAGGTTGGCGAGCGTCATGGCTCCTCACCGGCATGGATGGTCAACCACCTGCCGGTGATCCTGTGGCAACGCCGCTTTTACGTGCTCGCATGTTTCATCGCCTTGTTGCTGGCGGGAACAATCGCGGCATTCGCCTTGCCTCGGACCTACCGATCGACGGCAACGCTGCTGGTCCAATCGCAGGACCTTCCGACGAGCATCGTCGATTCTCCAACCACCGGGGCGGTCGAACAAAGGATTGCGCGGATCCGCGAGCAGGTGTTGAGCCGCGGCGATCTCATCCAGCTCATCGAACAGAACGATTTATACCCGGACGAACGGCGATCGAAGCCTCTCTCCAAGGTCATCGAGCAGATGCGGCACGCCACGGTGGTATCCGCCTTGTCGAGCGACATCGGGCAGCAATCGGGCACGCAGAACAGTACCGTCGCAATCGCTATGAGCTTCGACTATCCCGATCCGGCCAAGGCACAGACTGTCCTGCAGAGCTTCGTCACCAAGTTCCTCAGCATGGACAGCCAGGACGTCGAAGATCAGGCGAGCCTGACCGTGCGCTTTCTCCAGGACCAGGCGAACAAGCTGCAGAGTCAGATTTCGGCCATCGAAGGCGAGCTGACCGGGCTAAAGGCGCGAAACGGGGCGGCGCTGGCGAGCAGCGGCGCGCCGCCTTTGATCGATACGGGCAGCTTCAGCGCTCAGATCACCGCGCTCCAGAATGAAAACCGCCAGCTTATCGCGCAGAGCCGGCGGCCGGCGCAGCGGAACGACGCACTTGCGACTGCAGAGGCCGTTCTGGCGGCTGCCCAAGCCCGATATAACGACACCCATCCTGACGTCATTGCGGCCAAGGAGCGGGTGAACGCCTTGCGCAAGATCACGCAGCAGAATTCCGACGACGGAAGCGTGATCCAGGATCAGATCGCCGCGAACAACGCTGCCATCCATCAGCTGATGGGACAGCGCGATGCGACCCTCGCGCGAGTGAACACAGCGATGGCTGGGCAGGCGCGGGCGCCGGCGGTCATGGAACAGGCGATGCAGCTTGAAAGCCGCGCAAATACGCTGCGCAACCAATATCAGCAGATTTCGGAGAATCTGCTGAAGGCGCAGAACAGCGCGCGAATGGCAACCGAGCAACGCGCCGAGCGGCTGTCGCTGGTCGAGCCGGCCAATCTGCCCGATCGGCCATATTCCCCCAATCGGCTGAAGCTGATTGCCGGTGGAGCTGCCGCCGGGCTCGCCCTGGGGCTGCTGCTCGCGCTCGCGCTCGAGCTTGCGATGCGGCCCGTGCGCAGCCCGCGGCAGATCGAGCAGCTGGGATTGCCGGTGATCGGCGTGGTGCCGCTGCTCAAGCCGAAATTGCGCGCCCGTCGCCTTCCCGCTTTCCTCTCGCGGGAGAAACGGCTTGCAGCATAGTCCCTTCGACGCTCGGGCCAATCTTCCTGGGGAGGTCAGGCAGGTGAAAATCGCGCCGGTTCTTCCTACGCGCAGCCAAGCCGAGGAATTCCCGTGGAGCAGTGCGGCTGCGAGGCAGCGGCTGGTCCACGGTTTCGACAGCCGCAACGCAAGTTCGCGTAGCTTCAACCTGATCCGGTCCAAGCTGGTGGCGCTGCAGCGCGAGCGCGGTTGGCGAAGCCTGGGCATCGTTTCCGCGACGCCCAATGTCGGGAAGTCTTTCGTTGCCGCCAACGTGGCCGCTGCAATGAGCCGCGATCCTCGTTTTCAGACCTACCTTGTCGATCTCGACCTGCGGCGCGGCACGATCAAGGACATTTTCGGGTTCGAGGCCGACCAGACGATCGTCGACTATCTGGATGACACCGAATCATCTGAGATGCTGAGAGGCTTCGCCCCTAGCGGCGAAGACCTCATCATCATTCCGAGCGTCGCGGGTGAAGTTCACTCCGGCGAGCTTTTGGCCGGCGGCCGTGCGAGTGCCCTGTTTCTGGCGATGCAAAATTCGGACGAGCGCAAATATTTCATTTGCGATCTTCCGCCGGCATTCGCGAACGACGATGCCTCGATCATCATGGAATCGCTCGACGGTTATCTGATCGTCGCTCAGGACGGGAGAACCACTCAGCGCGAGGTAGAAGCAGCGGTCGACATGCTCGGCCATGAGCGGCTTGCGGGCATTGTCCTGAATAAATATCGCGGCGGGCTGGTCAGCGAGGGCTACGGCATCGAAGACCGCTACGCGCAATATTACTCCAGCCCCGAGGCCGAGCCCGAGGACTAGGGGGCTATTTGCCGGCTGGCGGCCCGAACCCCGGCTGATATTCGATCTTCGCCTTGGCCCGCAAATCCTTGACGCGCTCCTGCACCAACTTGTTGGCCTGTTCCTTCCGCATTGCGTCGAGCGCGACGGTGCGCGCCTGGTTGCCGGTGATCGGCGCCGCCTCGCGCGCGGTGATGACGCTGGCGACGGCCTTGTCCGGGCCAGGCGCAATGAACGGCTCGCCGGGCGGCAAGGCCGCGATCTGCGCATAGATCGGCTGCGGGAAAAGGGCCGAATCGAGCTTGCGGTTGTTGCGCGTGAAGCGGACTCCACCGGCCGTGAGTGCCTGGGCAACCTCATCGAGTGACTTGGCAGCGGCAAGCTTTGCATTGAGCGCGGCATCCTTGGACAAAGGATAAATGATCTGGTCGAGCGTCCAGATCTCGCGGTTGGCAAAGATACCCGGGTGTCCCGCCTCGTACCGATTGATTTCATCCGCCGAAGGCAATTGCGACGTGTTCAATCGCTTCGAGACCAGCATGTTGATTAGCAGGTCTTCGGTCAGGCGCCGCTGCTGATTTACGAATTCCGGCGATTTATCGAGCCCATCGGTCCGCGCCTGCTGGACCACCAGCTTGCGGTCGATCAGCTTTTGAAGCTCGGCGGCGCGGGCGTCCTTGGTGCTCATGCCCGTCAGGCTGTTATCGCTGGTCAGAGCATCGTTGAGCTCGGCAGCGGTAATCTCTTCATTGTTGACGACTGCCACCGTCTGGCCTTCGGCCTTTTTCTGGCAGGAGGACGCGATGATTGCGACGACGAGCGTGAGGATGATCCGCTGACGCATTGAGATGTCCCGTTGAAAATGTAACCGCTTGGGCCATAGCATGCACGAATATGGCGTTCGAGCAAGCGCCGCGCGGGAGGGTTCCATGGAAACTGTCTATGATTGGGTCTCGCTGGCGATCTTCGCTGGGTTGATTGTCTTGTTCTTGCAGCGGTCCACCGGTGACCGCGCGGAAAAGGACGCGCCGCTGCTTTACTATCTCGGCGCCGGGGTCGGTTGCGCGGTCGCCAACTATTTCGGCAACCACGGTCAGCACATTGTCGCGACCGCGATCTTGGTCGCGACGGTCGCCTTCATCATCTATTTCCTAAAGCCATTCAGGTTCAGGCCCGGGGCTTGAGCCGTCCGCGGCTCAGGCGACGAACACCCGCCGCATGTCGGGCCGGACGCTTGCAATCATGGCCCGAACGAAATTGTCGATCGATGCCCGCGCCGCAGCAGGGTCATTGCTGACGGTCGAGATGCGCACGAGAATCGCGTCGGGGATGATGCCGCGCAGGTTCTGCTCGGCGACCGCCAGCTTCTGCTCCTCCCAGTTGGTCGGCATCTGGCTGCCGACCCGGGTCCAGTAGACGATGTGCTCTGTCGGCCCGCCGGCGGTTGCTTCCATGCTGTTCGCAGTCACCGTCTTCGATCCGAGTGCAATCGCATGGGGAGTGACTGCCGAGATCGCGTATCCGCTCGCCGTGTAACAGGTTTCCGGCCGGTGGATTTGGAGAAAGCCCGTCTGATTGCCGCTCTGGGCGAGGAGCATCATGATCGGCGAATTCTGCCCGTCCCAATAAACCCGCGTCAGGAGTTGGCTGTAGACCGCCTCCGCGAGCTGGTCGTTCGGCGGCACCACGAGCCCGCTCGCAGCGACAAAGTTCCAGCGCCCCATCTTCTTTGGCACCAGTTCCTCGAGCTTTTCCTTTCCAAGAAAGTCGAGCCGCTTGTCGGGCTGGCGCCAGGCGGCGACACCAGCGGCCGAACAAAACAGCAGGCCGAGCATGAACTTGCGCCGGTCCGTCGTGGGTTCCGCAAAATTGTCGAAAACGGGCTTCATGAGGACGCTGCCGGTTGGCCCTCGCCGAACAGCGGCGCTGCCAGCTTGTCGACGCCGAAGATGGTCAGCAACGCAATCGCGAACATGAGGAGCCCCGCGAAGTCGTGGATAAAGCCCTGGGCCGCGGCATCGCCGAGATGATAGGTCACGAGCACGAGCACGAGAACTCGTACGAAGTTCGAGACAATCGCCACCGGGATCGCAGCCAGCGAGATGACGACGAACGCGATCGCATTCGAGCGATGGCGCAGATAGACGTAGAAGAGACAAAGCGCGGTCAGCGTGACGATCGAGTTCAGGCCCGCGCACGCGGCCGCGACCAGAAGCTGATATTGCCCGATCTGGATAGTGACGCCCGAGCTGGCGATGGGATAGCCGAGGGCATGGAGCACCGACACCGCCCAGGAGGAAATGGCGATCTTGATCGGCTGGGTGACGGCGGCGACCACGCTGTCGGGCGGCGGGAGCGTGAAGGCGAGATACACCAGCGGGAACCAGATCGAACGGATGACCGCCGGGCCGACCAGCAGATAGGCCGCGGTGACCAGCGCGCCGTACATCGCGAAGGCTTCGATCTCGAGAATCCCGGTGATGCGCGCGAGGATGAAAATGCCGAGCGAAACCGCAAGCCCGAGCAAGGAAGGCACGAGCTTACCGGGCCGCGGCTCGGCCTTCATCGCCTTGAGCTCGCGCCAAAGCGCCCAGAGCCCGGTCGCGAGGACGAGAGGCCCGTGGCCGCCCTGCTCGGTCGACCAGCTGTCGCGGGCGACCTGCAGCATTGTCGGTAGCGCCAGCGCGACACAGCCGATCAAAAGCGCCAGATTGGCGGGCGCGAATAGCCGGCGGGACATAGGAGCCGCGACCTGCACAAGCGACGCTGGATTTTCGAATTTCACGCCGGGTCTCTCACTTGTGCTGCACGGGCACGCTAAACTTTCCGTTAGTTTGCCGCAAGTTGCCTAAGTCCCCGATTGGGACGAGGGGCCAATCGCCAGTGCAATCGATGTCCCGGCGGATGTTTGATAAGCTGGTCGCGTGACGATCCTGATTGCGCTCATTCTGGCGCCGCTGACCTTGCTGACCCTCTGCTTCGCCGTCGAGCTCCTCTGCGGAGTCCGCGCGCTGCGCGCTCAACCGGCACCAGCGGCGGCCGCCATCGCCACGGTGATCATCGTTCCGGCGCACAATGAAGAAGCTGTCGTCGGCGAAAATCTGGCCCTGCTCAAGGAGCGCTCGAACGGCGCCGCGATCCTAGTCGTTGCGGACAATTGCACGGATTCGACCGCTGAACTCGCGCGCCGCGCCGGTGCCGAAGTTGTCGAGCGGTTCGATTCCGACCGGCGCGGCAAAGGGTTTGCGCTCGATTTTGCCAAGCGGAGGTTGGCCTACGCGCCGCCCGATGTGGCGATCATCATGGATGCGGACTGCGTGCCCGATCCGCACTCCATCGAGCGCCTGATCGCCGCCTGCGCGGCAACCGGCAGGCCATGCCAGGCGATCTATCTGCAAAAACCCGCGGTCGGCGGCTCCCCGTTGCTGCAGCTTTCGACCTTCGCATTCTTCATCAAGAACGTGGTCCGGCAGCGCGCCCTCCAGCGAATCGCCGGGCGAGTTCATCTTCTCGGCACCGGGATGGCGTTTCCCTGGGCGCTATTCGACAAAGCCGAGCTGGCGACCGGCAACATCGTCGAGGATTTGGAGCTGGGCCTCGATCTCGCCGACGACGGCCATCCCGCACTCCTGGTCGAGGATGCCGCCGTGTGGACCGATCCCGCCGCCGAGACAAACACCATGGACCAGCGGCGCCGATGGGAAGGGGGTTATCTCCAGGGCGCCCTGCGATGGGGCCCCTCGTTGCTCCTCAAGGGCGTTCGGCGAGGCGACGTTCGGCGCCTTTGGACCGGTCTCAGCCTGTTCATTCCGCCGATCGCACTGCTGGTGACTTTGGACCTCGCGGCGATCGCCGCCGCGGGACTCGTCTACCTGATCTCCGGAGCCGGCCTGGTGCCGTTGGTCGTTCTTTGCGCGGCACTGTTTCTCGCCGCGGTCGCGATCGTCGCTGCGTGGGGTGCGGGCGGGTCCCGGTTCATCCCTCTGAGCCGGCTTGCCCAGGTGCCGCTTTACCTCGCCTGGAAGCTGCCGCTCTATCTCGGGCTGGCTCGGCGGGGCGCGCCGGGCGAATGGGTTCGGACCCACCGCGGCTGATGGGAGTGCGCGCGCCGAAGCGGATTGAGGCGAAGGCGCCGAGACTCTATCCTTGCCCTCGGGAAGACACCGCCTTCGGGGCATGGTGACCCGCGGGGAGGCCGGTCATACCCAATCAGTTCGCCTATATTGCACTGTTCAGCTGGCCGGCGGTCTGCATCATTTTGTTCGTGATGCTGCCGGTGGAAGCCGCGGCAATCTGGTCGTTGCTGGCGGGCTATCTTCTGCTGCCGTCGAATATGAACGTCGATCTTCCGCTGCTTCCGCCGATCGACAAAATGACCGTCGCGGCATTGAGCACCTTCCTGTTGTGCTGGATGAAGGGAACCCAGACAAAGCCGCAGCGCCCGCCCTGGCTGATTTACTTGTTCGGCCTTGGCTACATCCTGTCACCGATCTTCACCAGCTTCACCAACAGCTACGAATTGCAGACCGCCGCCGGGAGCATTCCGGGCTTCTATCCGCTCGACGGCCTGAAGATCGCCGGCCGGCAGGTCATATCCCTTCTTCCCCTGTTCGTGGGGATGCGGTTCCTGTCGAGCGACCGGGGCCGGGCACTGCTACTGAAAAGCCTGCCGACCGCGCTGACGATCTACAGCCTGCCAATGCTCCTCGAGCTCAGGATCAGCCCACAGCTTCACCGTATCGTGTACGGTTATCATCCGCACGAATTTCAGCAGCAGGTCCGCGCGGGGGGCTACCGGCCCGTAGTGTTTACCGAGCACGGTCTTGCGCTTGCACTGTTCGTTGCAATGGGGCTCGTCGCGGCTCTCGTCCTCGCGCGGCTCAAGTGGCGTATTCTGCGAGTGCCAGCGGGCACGATTGCAGCTTACCTCGGCGCGCTCCTCGTCCTGTGCAAATCGCTCGGGTCGCTAATCTACGGGCTGCTTCTGACGCCCGTCATCCTGTTCACCCGGCCGCGCGCATGGGTGAAGCTGGGATGTGCGCTGTCGCTCCTGGTTTGCGCCTACCCGCTGCTTCGCTGGCACGGCCTTGTGCCCGTGCATTTCATGGCAGACGCGGCCGCGAACGTCAGCGCCGATCGAAGCCAATCCTTCAACCAACGGCTCCACAACGAGGAGCAGCTGCTGGCGAAGGCGAACGAGAAGCCATTATTGGGGTGGGGAACCTGGGGCCGCAACCGCATTTACGACCGGTACACTGGCCGGGATATTTCGGTAACCGACGGGCAGTGGATTATTCAGTTCGGCGTGTTCGGCTGGTTCGGTTATCTTTCGCTTTTTGGCCTTCTCTCCGCCGCGATGTTCGGAGCGCTCCGCAGCGTTGGTTATCAGACAAGCTCTCCGGCGATCATCCAGGCCGGATTGACCCTATGCCTCGCGGTATACCTGGTGGACCTCATTCCAAACGCCAATTCCATGTCGCTGACGCTGCTGCTGGCAGGTGCGGTAGCGACTTCTACCCGCGTGCGCTCGGCCCGACCGAGCCGGTTGCGCAAGGCTGCGCAGGCGCCCGTCCCGGCGGTCTCATGACCACGACGTACATCGGCGGTCCGATGGTGGGCATGCCGCAATCGGGGCATTTTATCATCGAACCTGGGAACGTGAACGCAGTGGACGAAGGTCATGGAAGGCTTAAAGACGTCCTTTCCAAGAGCATTCGCGATGATCGCTGGCGCGAGGCTGGGTGTGAGGCGAAAATGGGAGCGCTTCGCAATCGTGACCGGAGCCGACATTTCACTGCACCGCAAAATCGTTGGCGTGCGCTGACCCCATGCCGACGGCATCGTCATTCGTCCGGGTTTCGAGATCGGACTCAAGCTCAAACTGCCTGCTGTCTAGCAGGTTGTATCGCGTGGACCGAAGCTGCAGTCCCGTCCCTCGGTGACATCGACCTCGGCGCGGACGGCGAATCATTGTTGTCGTCAGTTTCGGCGAATCCACCAACATTGGCGCCAATGTAGTCGAGGCAACCGACGTCCGGGCCGGTCACGCTGGTGCGGCTGGCATCTTCCAATGAAATCGCGGCTCTCTTAGAGGCTGGGCAGATATGAGCGGGCAAGCCCGTTGATCCCCGCTCCTGCAGCGGCACCCGCACCTATAGTAAGCCAGACCGACGCTTCCCGCGCCAACCGAATCAGATGAAGGCGCTGCATCTTCCACGCGCCGTAGAGATAGGCGGGCGCTTCGATCAGCCCAATCGTCAGGACAAGAAGCATTGCATCGTAGCGGACCAACGCGATGATGCCTCCAATTATCAGCCACGTGAGGCGTACGACATTGAGCTCGACCACGGCGCGAGGATGGCCGCTCGCAACCAACGCATTCTCCATCGATCGGACTGGCATGAGAAGCGAAGTGGCGATGGCGAGAATAGTCAGATAGACGGCCGCGCCGGCGTAGCGGGGGTCGTAAAGAAGCCGAATGACCAAATCGGCGCCGCCGATCAGGCAGCCGCCGCCGAACGAATAAGCATAAAAGAAGCGGCCCCAGCAGCGATAATATGCATCCTTTAGCGCGGCGCCGTCGCGCCATGCGCCGGCAACGGCCGGATAGACGATGGTGCTGGCATAATTGAACGCAAACGCCGCCGGTGCGGCGGCCAGTGTTGACGCAATGACATAGGTGCCGAACTGATCCAGCGGTAGGATCCGGCTCATCGCCAGTTTGTCGGCCTGAGTGATGACGAGAGTCAGCGCGCTCGAGGCGGCGATCATCCGCGAGAACCGCCAGAGGTCGGCCGCGACCTTCTTGTCCGGGCGCAGCGAACGGCGCTTTCCAGGGAACAGGACATAGCTAAGCAGCACGTTGATCGTGCTACCGGCGATCATCGATATTACGACCGCCCAAACATTCCGCAGGAAGATAGCGGCGATGATGCAAATGAAGACCTGGCTCGTGGAAGCGATCAGTCCCATGAGCGCGAACCGCGGAACCCGCCCCTCTCGCAGGCCTTGAAACTGCGCGAGCGATCCTTGACCCTCGATCACGAAGATGAGCGAGGAGACCGCCATCGGCAGGGCAATTTCCGGCTTCGCCAACAGGATCGATGAGGGCCAAGCGAGCAGCATGCCCAGAATGGTCAGCAGCAGGCCGCGGCCGGCGTGTATGGTCCAAACCGAGTTGATGAAGTCTGCTTCGTCTCCGTGTTGGTGACGAACGACATAGGCCTGGAAGCCGACGTCGCTGAGCATGTTGATCGCATAAAAGATCGAAACGATCATCCCGATGATGCCATACACATCTGGGGATAGCAGCCGGGACAGGACGATGGTGCTGATGAGACGCACCAGGTTGGTGAGAACCGTGCTTGCAGCCAACGCCGAGGTACCGCTGGGCCGCACGCGCCGACCTAGTTCAATCACGCGTGACGGCAATCGCGGGGAAATGATCATGCCGATTTGTTACCGATGAAAAACGTAAGATCGATCATGGTTACGGTTTGAAAAGCAGCCTAAGAAGGAATCGCCACCCGGCAATTTTTGGTGGCGCTGCGCGAATTGCCTTGACAGTGTAGTGGAAAGCTCGGCGGCGGTCCCCATAATGTAGCGCGCCGCCTGCCCAGCTGAGCAATACATTAGGGACATGTTTGCGCCAGTCGTCGGCCTTGGCTTCAGGAATCGTGACCGTCTCTCCCCGCTGCAGCCGGTCTTGGCCACCCTCTCGTCGCTCACGGGCGAGAGACAAGATTGTATCTCTGTAGCCAGGCCAGTTCACCCCCAAAGCGGTTACGGTACTAAGCAGGTGTTGCCGATAGAAATACAAGGTTTCCGGGACGTTACCCACTCGCCCATGCTCGGTGACCCTCAGCAGGAAATCGAAATCCTCGCCGATCTTGAACGGCTCGCGAAAGCTGCCGACTTTCATCGTTGTCGATCGCCTGAGCATGGTCGATGGAAACCTAAAGCCCGCGCCGCGCATCTGGTCAGCGCATATCGAATCGTGGTCGTAGGGGTAGAGTTCGACGCCCAGGATTGATCCATCGGGGTCGATGGTTTCAACATTGCTTCCGACGCAGACAAGTCTCTCATCTGCATTGAAAGTTGCGAGCAAGCGGCGAAGTCGGGCCGGATGCGAGAGGTCGTCCGAATCCATCCACGCGATGAACTCGCCGCTTGCCTCCTCAAGCAATTCATTGCGAGTTGCGATCAACCCTCGGTTGGTTCGGCTTATCAACCGCATCCGCGGTTCGCGCGCAGCGAAGGCTTTCAGGATTTCCGTGGAGCCGTCCGTCGATCCGTCGTCGATGACGATAAGCTCGAAATCATCAAACTCCTGAGCTTGTACGCTGGCGAGCGCTTCCTCGACATATGCTGCCGAGTTGAACACCGGCATTAGTACACTGACGCGCGGCATTTAGGCGATCGACGACTTTCGTTTAACGGCGGCCCGCTCCGATAGGTGAACGGCTCGATGCGAACTTCTGCAAAATGGATCGATTGGCGTCCAGCCTGCCGTTCAGTGCAGCGGTAGTCTAGGCGAGGGCCGTCACGGTCCTCCCGCCACCGCCACCCTTGCCCTTGTTCCCCTTCTTCGTCGGGCTTGTCGTCGGAGTGGACGTCGTCGTCGGGCAGGTGCTGGTCAGCAGGATAATCGAGCCATCCGGGCAGATTTGTGTCGAGGCCGTGACGACCGGGTCGGTCGTCGTTGTCGTCGTGGTGGTCCCGCCGGTGTCCACCGATGCGGTCGCGATGCCAAGGAACTCCTGGACCGCGCGCCGCTTCGGCGCTTCGCTCAGTGGCTGGTTGGCATATTCGCTGATGCCCCACGCGCCATATCGAGAGATATTTCCGGTCAGCGCGAACAGGTTCATCGTATCGCCGATCTGGCTTTGCCAGGCGCTGATGAACGTCTTGTAGATGTCGTACATCCGCGGGTCGCGCTCGATCTGCATGAGCAGCGGGAGATTGTTGGGAAGCGTGACGTGCTGGCCGGCTTCGTAGGTGACGTAGCGCAGGTTATATTTCTGCGCGACGGCCTTTTGCTGGACGCCGAAGGTGACCGCTTCGGCGGCCTTGGCCGGCAGAAGCGTGTTCATGATCGAGTCCAGCGATTGGCCCGTCGTCCAGGTCTCTGCCTCGTGGCCGAAATACGGCGCAGTGGCGAGCGCATCGACGTATTTGTATGTGTCCTGGTAAGCCAGCAGCCGGTCCGACCAATATGGCTGGACGTGCTGGAAAGCGAACACCCGCACCAGGCGGTTCATCTGGCCGGAGAAAACGTTCGACCAGATCGCCATGACCTGGCGGACGCGTTCGGAATAACGCTCCCCGTTGCCGCCCGGCGCTCCGGTGCCTTCCGCGGACAGAAGTCCCTCGGCAATCGCTTCGTTCTTCGCCTGGGTCGTTACCGGATATCCCCAGTTCCAGACCTCGTTGCTGACTTCGACATAGACCTGGTGACCCGAGGCCATGTTGTCGCGGACGTAGGTGGCGTAGCGGGTGATGTAGTCGTTGTCGGCGTTCCAGGGGATGTTGACCCACGGGTCCGCGTTCGCTTGGTTCGCGGCGTCGACGATATACTCGACCGGCACCCCGTCGTTGCGCGAGAAATCCCCGTCGCCCGGCTTGTTGCGCGTGGCCCAGGTGATCGAGGCTGGATTCTCCTCAGCTTTCGACCACTTTACGAAGCGCAGGACCTTGAAGCCATTCACCACGGAAAGGAACTCGGGCGCCGTAATCGCCGTTGTCGAGGCACCGGCCTCGCGGCAATCGATGTCCCGGATATAGTTCGACGGATCGACGAAATAGGTGATTGTCACCGCCTTCCAATCGGCGGGATTGGTCGGCGCAATGGTGAATTTCAGAGCGCCCGCGCTTGAGCTGACATTCGATACGGGGCCCGATTCGACGCGGAGCAGCCCGTTGCCTTGGTAGCGACAAATGAAATCGCCTCCGGCAGCCGGAACGGAAAGACCACGGCGCACTTGGTAGCCGGTCGGCAAGGACTTAACCCAGCCATTGGCATCGAAATATTGGCCCGGGATGTCTTCGGAGCCTCCAGACGGGTTCGTGTTCTGCATTTGCGCAGGCACGGCATAGATCAGATTCATGAGGGGGCGGCTGTTGTCCCAGAGACTAATCGTGCCGACGTTGACGCCCAGCTTGAATGCCTTCGGATCGGTCGTCGTTGGAATGGGCGTCGCCGACACTGCATTGCTGGTGACCGGCGCATTGGTCGTCTCATTGGTGCTGCCCGAGGCCGCGCCGCACGCCGCCAACATAAGACACGGCGCTGCAAACAGCGACCTCGCCAAACCCATGGACTTCCCCTCACCCGTGAACGCCAAGCTGTTGCCGCTGATGTGCAGGGCATTCAAATCATTGGCAAGCTTAAGTTTCTGGCTGTCCAGAATCGGTTTAACGGCCATTTCACGAGCCCCCCGGAAATTATTCGTCGAGGGGTCCGCACCCCTCTTCGTTGCACCCGGCAAGTTTCACTCGCGAACCATTAAGGAAGAGTGCAAACCATATTAAGGAAGAGTGCAAAGTATATTTCCATTTCGGTCACCAAATCGGGAGAAGTCGGGGTCAGCGGCGCCCGATGAACCGAAACTAAGGCGACGGGACTGTCGATCGGGCGGCGATCTGCGCGGCGTAGCGGCCCGACATCAGCCGACGATCGCGGATCCAGGCGACGTCCTCGGGTTCGTCCGAAAGCCAGTGTTCGATCAGCGCTCCCCAGCTCACCGGAAGCTGCAGCGCCTGCCACGCCGCCTCGCTGTTCGCCGATAGCCGCGCATAAAGGCCGGGGTCGGCGCTCAAGCGGCGGATTGCCGAAGCGAGCGCTCCGTCATCGCGCGCCGGAAAAACGAGCGCGCTCTCTTCGTCGGTGAGTGCGCCGCGGAACATCGGATGGTCGGACGCGACGATCGGTGTTCGTGCCGACAGCGCCTCGTAGATCGTCAGCGGCAATCCTTCCGGATATTCATGCCGCGAGGGGATGACGACGGCATCGGCGGCGCGCATGACCGTGGGAATGTCTTCGTTGGGCACCAGCCCGGCGAAACGGACTTGTTCGACCAAGCCTAGATGTTTGGCGAGCTCCTGCATCGCGCCGTCGGGATCGCGCCCGACGATCGTTAGGGCCAGCTCCACGCTCTCGGCCTTCAGGCGATGAAGCGCGCGCAGCAGGTCTCCGACTCCTTTGTCTTCGCTGACGGAGCCGACATAGGCGAGGCTGAACGGCTTCGACGGGTCGCGGCTTCGCGCCGCGTGATCGGACGGCTTGTGCGAGGGCGGCCAGTCCCAGGGAATGATCTTGTCGGCCCTGACGCCGATCTTGAGCAACGAGAGGCAGGCGGCGATGCCGTGGTTGCCGACCCAGGCGACGTTCGGCCGGTTGAGCGCATAAGCCAGCCGCCGCTGCCGAAGCTTTTCCCGCAGGCCGCCGGGCTGGAACGAGTCGGCGAGCGTCGCAAGCGTCGGCACGCGATGGCTGCGCGCCCATTGCAGCAGCGGCACCATCGGCGTGACCAGCACGAGGCGATCGGGCGCCGTCCGGTCGAGCAGCGGGATCAGCTCGCGCGGATGAAAGCCGGGCCTGAAGCCGGCGTTGATCGACTGCACCTTGTTGGGCAGCACGACGTCGCTCGCCTCGTCCCCCAGCGCGCAGATGACCGCGACCTGTTCGAGCCGCTGCGCCAGCTCCGCGACGAAGCCGACCGAATAACGCTGCGCCTGGTAGGTCGCCTTGCCGCCCCCCTCGAACCTCTCCCACGCGTCGCGATAATCGCCGGCATATTGAACAATCGTGAGGCGCATCGCTGGGGACTATATGGGGACAGCCTGTTTAGACAATCTCTCCCATTCCCGAGGTAAATTTCGCGAATGTGATCTCAGGCGTTCTGCGGCCTGATTTCAGCGTCGCTTGCAAAGCCGGAGATGACCTCGCGGGATCGGGGAAGCTTCACCCGATGCGCAAGGCGCATCGTCGGCCGCTCGATGACGAACCAGAATGCGGCCGCCGCCGCGACGCAGGCTGCGAATGAAATGATGAGCGAAGCCCATTGCGGGACTCCGTACCTCTCGAGCAGGAAGAACGATGCGCCGGCAACGGGATTGTGGGTCAGATAGAGGCTGTAGGAAACGGTGCCGAGGAATAGCAGCGGCCGCCAAGCCAGGCCGTTCCGGATGAAGCCTGTCTTTCCCGCTACCAGCAGACCCACGGCCGTTAGCATGCAAATGATGGTGAAGAGATTCGGTCCGACCGCTGCAAGAGCCGCCAGCAGCACGACAAAGCCGACCAGAGCCGTGTCGCTCTTCATCGACCAATAGGCCAAAGCGCCAAGGAAGAAGCAGTGCCAACGGTCAACGAATAGCCCGGCGAAGGGCTGTTCCAGAACGCTGCATCCCCACGCAACCGCGGCGGCAAAGGGCACGAGGTACACGAGGCGGCCGAAGCGCTGCGCAGCCATGACGCAAAGCACGAGCATCAGATAGAATTGAACCTCGTAGCAAAGCGTCCAGTAAACCGGATTGATCGAGGGGAAGTCGAGAAACAGCTGGGTGTAGGTGGCATTGGACAGAATGACCGCTGCTGACGGAGGCGTGAAGGACTCCGCCTTCACGAACGACGACAAAGCGGCGAAGCCGATGAACAGGGCAATCGAGGCCCATAAGGCCGGATCGAGCCGGATTGAGCGCCGAAGCGCGAAACGGCCCACGTAGCCAAAGGTGATGCGGTCGTTGCGGAGACTGTGAGCGATCACGAACCCGCTGAGCGCGAAGAAGATCGCCACGCCGTTGTTTCCCACATCGAAAATTGGATGGGTCCAGATTGGGATCGATGCCTTGAGCCGATCGATATGCTGTCCTTCGCTTGCATGGAACAGCACGACCCATGATGCGGCAATGCCGCGCAGTACCTGCACGAGGCCGAACGATTCGCGTCCGCCCGATGGCGGCTCCGCCCTCGCATCGCGCTTGTGACTCGATGAGAGCTGCTCGGGATCTGCCAAAGTCCTCACAATCCCTCCGTCAGCGGAATGGCTCATGGTGACCCAAAATCCGTCCCGCGTCCTCCGCGACCATTCGGTCGATGTAGGCCTGATTGAGGAAGTCGCGCGCTGTTTGCCCGGCGTTGATTTCGAGTTCCCGCAGCCGGTTGGAGTCCCTCAATGAAGCCAGAAGGAGCGGAAGGAACTGCTCGCGTTCGTCGAAGGTGAGCAAGTCCCTGCCCGGCTGGAGGAAGCCCTCAAAGCCCGCGGCAGAGTGCGCCGTGGCCAGGACCGCGCGGCCGAACTGAACGGCTTCCGCAAGCTTGATGTTCGCCCCGCTGCCCGTCCAGATGGGGCACAGCACCAGCCGGGCTGCTTCATATTCAGCCGCGAGGTCCTTGACGAACCCGCCGCAGCTGAGGCCAGGCCGAGGAGCGAAGGCCTCGGTTCCCTGCCCGACGAGACGAAGCTCGAAACCCAACGCGTCGAGTGCCCGAGGCACATCGACCGCCAGGAGCCAGTCGATGGCTTCACGGTTCGGCGGCCAGCCGGTCGGGGCGATGAAGAGGACTCGCCGGGCATCGGGATTATGCGGCAGCGGCGTTGCTGGCGCGGTGGCCGAAATGCCCGGTAGAATTCGGACATTGCGTGCGCCGGTCTTGAAGAGCGCTGCGTCCGAAGAGCGGATGACGTAAATCCTCTGAAAGTCCTGCGTCCGGCGCCGCATCGCCCGCAGGGTCAGCGGCCAGAGCGCTCGTGTGAGCAGACCGGTGCGCTCGGGGATCGCGTCGAGATCGATGAAGCACGGGGCGATGTCGGTGGGGACGACCGACGCGTTCCTGAAGAAGCTGCACAGGACGAGATCGAAGGGATAATCGTTGCGAATGCGTTGGAAGAGAGCGCGATAGCAGTCGTTGCGCCGCGCCTCGGCGAAGGTGAGATGGCGTCTCGCCCAGGCCACTCGCGAGGCGCGAAAGTCGAACGGGAGAGGAGCCCTATAATCGGCCGCCTCGTTCGAGCCCTCTGCATTGTTCGAGAGATGGAGAATCCGGCACTCGCCCAGCTTCGCCAGCGCCCGTTGGAGACTCAGCAGGCGCTGCCCGGTCCCATAGCTCGAGCTAGGGAGATCGTCACAGGCCAGCAGCGACCGGATCATGGGTTTAGGCGCCGAGCCGCCGTCTCACGCCGCAGACCTCTCGACCCGATACTGGCAGACATCTCAGACTCCCGCGGCGGCCAACTTGAGGCGTCGCAGTTTGCGGGACAGGATCGTCTTGAGTCCCCATCTCTTTGTTGGACCGAGCGGTGCCGCGCTGAAAACGGCATCCTCGCTGGTCGGTAACGTCACATGATAGCCGTACCGGCTGGCGAGCATTCTCATGGCCTCGTCCGTGAAGAAAAAGACGTGCTGTCCCGTTTCCGGCGCCAAGTAGAACCAGTCTGACCCTTCGTGCCGGTAGCGTGTCGTGCGGGCGTAGAGGAAGCGAGGCTGGAGCCCAAACACCTCCTCCAAATCCTGTGCGGGATTAGGAAGGTGCTCAAAAACCTCCGACGCCAAAAGGAAATCCGCCTTTCGGCCCTCAGTCCATTTTATGCCGGGAAACGGCGACGCCGTGAATTTGTCGTGGACGAACGTCGTCCATCCGCTTTCGGCGAGCAAGCGGGCAACGATGCCGAGCCCGCCGCCGAAATCTACGACCGTTGCCGACTTCGGCACACCGAACAGGTGCAGCATCAACTTGGCGTGTCTCGCGACCTCCAGGTTCCGGGAAAGATATGCGGCGTCCTCTTCGGGTACGTCGGCGCTGTAGGCTTCCGCGAGCCAGTACGGCTCCTCGGTTTGAAGGCTCCCGCATTTGACGCACCGGAAATAGCCGACATCGTATTTGGCCATGACGGTAAGGCGAAATGCCGGTGCCGCCTCCGCCCCACACAATCGGCAATTCATGGTCGTCAGCGCGCTGGCTTGCGCAAAGCCGCGCGCTGCATGTCGCGGGCGTTGAGGCGCAGGTGTACGGAGCTGAGGCGCAGGGCGTCGGATAGTTTGGCGACCGCCCGCTGTGCCATCCGGCTCTTCGACATCACGCCGACGTTCCACAGCAGCCGCGCTAGATTCAGTGAGCGGCCGACATAGTCCACGCGCCCGACCTCGAAGCCCGCCTTCTTCGCCATTTCGCTCAGCGTATCGGTAGTGAAGAAATAGATGTGCCCGTCGCAGCTGACGCTGCGTTCGCGGTGGCGGAGCAGCTTGAACATCAGGCTGTCGTAGCGCGGCGTTTCGAGGATCAGCGTGCCGCCGGGTTTCAGGACGCGATGGATTCCCTCGAGCGTGCGGAGCGGGTCGGGGACATGCTCGATCACGTGCAGCATGACGACGACGTCGAATGAAGCGGGCGCAACGTCCGATTCCTCGAGGATCGCCGGGGATGCCTTGATCCCGTGATACTCGCCGATGAACTCGCAAAAGCCGCGGTTGGGCTCGATGCCCTCGACCTCCCACCCGTCCTCGCGGAACTTCGCCAGCAGGAAGCCCATGCTGCAGCCGATCTCGAGCAGGCGACCGCGTCCGGGATAGGCCTTCCGCAGATAAGCGCGCGTGTCCTCGTAATCGCGGACCTGATACTCTTCCTTGTCGTAGCGGTCGCGGCTGTGCTCGCGGGTCTTCCGCGTGAACTCGGGGTCGTAGTCCCTGATCTCGTCCTGGTCGGGAAGCTTGGCGCGCGGGCTGGCGTACATGAGGCCGCACTGCCGGCATTTGACGACGCGGCTGGCCTGCGCGACGCCGGCCTCGAACACGACATCGGCCTCGTTTGCGCCGCACAGGTTGCAGTCGATGGTCTTGCGGTGGGCGTCCATGAGGGCCTTCGTCTATCGGCTGGCAGCGAGCTTTGCCAATGAGAGGCCAGGACGTGTCCCAAATCAAGCCGCGGCCGGCCTAAATCCCCGCATACCATTCGTAGTCGACATTATCCTCCCAATAGCCGCCCTTGCCGCCCGCCACCCGCGATAGGCTGTCGACAGCCTCGATCCGCTCCACATATTTGGCGTGCTTGTAGCCGAGCTGGCGCTCGACCCGCAGGCGGAGCGGCGCGCCGTTGGGGACCGGGAGCAAATGGCCGTTCATGCCCCAGGCGAGGATCGTCTGGGGATGGAAGGCGTCGACCAGGTCGATGCTCTCGTAATAGGGCTTGTCGCCGAACCGGTCGGCGCAGTGGAAGACGATATATTTCGCCCGCGTGCTGAGGCCCGCATGGTCGAGGATGCGGGACAGCGGGACTCCGTGCCACTTGCCGATCGCGCTCCACCCCTCGACGCAATCGTGCCGAGTGATCTGGGTCCGATGCGGGAGCGAGCGCAGGGTCTGGATCGGGATCGACAGTGGCCGAGCGACCAGGCCGTCGACCGTCAGGCGCCAGTTGGCGAACTGCTCGGCCATGTGCCGGGTATATTCGGCGGTTCCGGGCACGCGCGTCCCGTTGGAGCGGAAGATCGGCGACAGGTCCGCCTCGCCATATTCGCGAGCCAGGGCATCGCGCGGCGAGATCAGGCGCTGGCTGGCCATATTGAGCTTCTCCGCGGAGCGCAGGACATCGCGGAACCCGGGGCTGTTGTTGAGCCGGTCGCAGCCGCCGAGCAGAAGCCCGGAGGCGCTGGCGGCGATGAAGCGGCGGCGGCCGATCATCGTCCGCGCTCCGGCGGCACGCGGAAGCGGCCCGTGATCATCGACCGGACCTCGTTGATGGGCCCGGCGAGAACCACCATGAGCAGGTGGACGAGGATGAAGGCGAGGAGCGCCATTGCGCAGATGAAGTGGATCGACCGCGCCGATTGCCGGCCGCCGAACATGTCGAGCAGCCACGGCCAGGCGGCTGCCATCGCCGGCGACATGGCGAGGCCGGTGAGCACCATCAGCGGCAGCAGGATGAAGATGACTGCGACGTAGCTCAGCTTCTGCAGGATGTTGTAGCGAAGCGCCGCGTCTCCGGCCGGGAAGCGCAGCCGCGCATGCTCGCGGATGTCGTGCCAGATGTGGCGGGGCCGCACTTCATCGCGGGTCGGCGCGAGGTCGCGCTGGGCGTGGCGGTTGACCAGGCTGGTGACAAGGAACAGCACCAGCGGCACGACCAGCAGCCAGGCGAAGGCGAGGTGCCACCGCCGCGCGGCGGCGAGGTTGTAGGTCGAGGGGATGGTCGCCCAGCCGGGGATCGGGCGCCCTTTGAACGACAGCCACGAATGGTCGAAGTTCGCGCCATACTGCCCCCAGTAGAGGTGGGGGTGGGCGTTGAAGATCATCAGGCCGCTCATCAGCATCACGAAGACGGTGAGTGCGTTCAGCCAGTGCCACAGTCGCGTCGGCAGGCGGTGGCGGTAGGCGATCCGGCGCGGCGGCGGGGCAGGCGGCTCTGCCTCTTGCGCTTCGGCGATGACCGGATTCTCGTCCATCGGCCCGACCGGCCATAGCTCAGCCAAGCCGGCGCGTCAGCGACCTTTGTTCGATCCAGTCGGCGATGATCGCGGCAATTCGCTTTGCCGCCTGGCCGTCGCCGAAAGGATAGACGCGGCGGCTCATCGCGGCTCGAGCGGCAGGGTCGCCAAGCAGGCGCCGCGCCTCGGCCACGATGCGGGCCCGGTCAGTGCCGACGAGCAGCGAGGTGCCAGCCGCGATTCCCTCGGGGCGTTCGGTCTTTTCGCGCAGCACCAGCAGCGGGACCCCAAGCGCCGGCGCTTCCTCCTGGATGCCGCCGGAGTCGCTGAGGATGAGGTCGGCGTCGCGCATTCGCTGGATCAGCTCGCGGTGACCGCAGGGAGCAAGCAGGGCGATTCCGTGGGCGCTCGCAAGCAGCCCGCGCATCCTGTCGGCGACGTAGTGATTGGGATGGAGAACCACATCGACCTGCGTGGTGCCGTCGGCGGCGAACTCCGCCAGTGCCGCGGCGATCGAAGCCAGGCCGTCGCCCCAGCTCTCCCGGCGGTGGCAGGTGACAAGCAGGCGGAGCAGCCCGCTACTCCCTTTTGCGACCGGCGGCAGGCCGGCCTCCGCTTCCAGCACGGCGTCGATGCTGGTGTTGCCGGTGACATGGATTTTGCCCGGGGCCTGCTCGGCGCGCAGGTTGCCGGCCGCAAGCTCTGTCGGTGCGAACAGCAGTTCGGCGCCGGCGTCGATGGCCGTGCGATATTCCTCTTCGGGCCAGGGGAGCAGGAAATCGTGAGTCCTGAGGCCGGCCTCGACGTGGGCCACCGGAACCCCGGCGGTGAAACCGGCAAGCGCTGCGCCGAGCGCGCTCGAGGTGTCGCCCTGGACCACCAGCAGGTCGGGCGGGTCGCGGAGCATCGGCAGCAATGCCGTCGTGACGACGCGGACATGGGCATGGGGATCCTCGCGGCCGACGCAGCCAAGGTCGATGCGAGGGAAGCGATCGAGGCCGAATTCGGCGGCCTTCAGCGCCGCGTGCTGGCCGGTGAAGACGAGGGTCGACTCGATCCCGTGCGCGAGCAGTGCCCGTGCGACAGGCCGGAGTTTGATGGCTTCAGGCCTGGTCCCGATGACCAGCCTTATATCGGCGGAACGCAGGTCTCCCCCTAGCTCGGCGGCGGCACTCTGCGCCCGCTAGGGGCCAAGCTCAACGGAAATTGTCGGCGTAGGCCTGGATCTTCATTGTGACCGGCGGGGCGGGCACGACATGGCATTGAAGGTCGTGCCTGTCGCAATAGGCGATCGCCGCTTCCCTGGTCGGGAAGGTGAGGCGGACCTGGGGCCTGGTATCGGCCGAGCCGTTCCAGCCCGTGAGCGGGTCGGGGCGCTGCGGCTCCTGCCGCTCGAACTCGAGCAGCCAGCGGCCGGTGTTGGCCTTGCCCGACTGGGTCGTCTTGCGCTCGATCTCGGAAATGCGGGCAATGGTCATCGCCGGCGAGGTGGCAAAGTGTGGCCCATGAATCAAGCGCGCTTTGATGTGCGCGATGAGCGCCGTTGTGCTACATCGCCGGTCCTTCCTGAGCGGAAAGAGGAGGGGCCCATGACATCGAAGAGCTCGCGGATCCTGCTGGTGGCCGGCGTAATCGCGCTCGGCGCCTGCATGAAGGAGCCTCGCGGCGACAGGGATTCGAACGCCGCGTCGGCCGAAGCCAACACCGCTTCGAGGGCCACCGCCAATGACCCGGTGGCGAGCGCCGAGTCCGCCGCGCCGGCGTCCATCGCCCACAATGCATCGGTCGTGACGGCCGACGCAAAGGGCGCGATGACCGAGCTGCGCAAGGGGAGCAACGGCTGGACCTGCATGCCGGACGCGCCGGACACGCCAGGGCCGGACCCGATGTGTTTCGACCAGAATGCCGCGCAATGGGTCCAGGCCTGGGTCGGCCACAAGCCGCCGCCCGCCAATGTCGTCGGGCTGATGTACATGCTCGAAGGCGGGACCGACGCCAGCAACACCGATCCCTATGCCAAGCAGCCGACTGCGGACAACGACTGGGTCAAGACCGGCCCGCACATCATGGTCGTCGGCTCGAAGGATATCCTGGCGGGGCATCCGTCGGGAGGGAAGCCGGACACTTCGGTGCCCTATGTGATGTGGGCTGGAACTCCCTATGCGCATCTGATGGTGCCGGTGCGGCCCGCGTCCTAGGCCGATCGCTTCGAGCGTAATGTCGGCGCCGCCGACGCCGGATCGTCCGGCCAGGGATGCTTGGGGTAGCGCCCGCGCATATCCTTGGCGACGTCGCGCCAACTGCCCGCCCAGAAGCCGGGCAGGTCCCTGGTCGTCTGGATGGGCCGCCCGGCTGGCGAGGTGATCGCCAGGATCAGCGGCACTTCGCCGAGCGCCACGGTCGGGTGTTGCGACAATCCGAACAGCGCCTGCGCGCGGACCTGGACGGTGGGGCCGGCCGGCGCCGAATAATCGATCGGGTGGCGGCTCCCCGCCGGACTAACGAATTCCGCCGGCGCAAGGCGTTCGAGCCGGCGCGTAATTTCATAGGCGAGCAGGCCATTGAGCCCGGTGGTCAGCGCAGCGGGAGCGACATCGCCGAGACGGCGCTTGCGGGCGAGTAAGGGCGCGAGCCACTCGTCAGCCCGCTGCATCAGCATTTCATCGTCCAACGACGGAATTTCCGGATCGAAGCGGCGGGCGAAGGCCGCGCGACTGCGGAGTTGTCGAGCCTGGTCATTCCACTGCAACAGGTCGAGACCGTGCTCGCGCACTCCTTCGAGCAAGGCCTGCTCGATCGCTGCCTGATCGGGTTTTGGATCCGGGCCGCTGGAAAGGCGTATGGCGCCGAGCCGACGGCTTCGTGTCGGGGTCACCGATCCGGATGCAGGATCGAACTCGCCATCGTGGCGGGTTTCGATCCGGTCGGCGAAGAGGTCGAGCACCGCTTGCTCTTCAAGTGCCGCAGCCGAAAGGATGCGCGCGCCGGACGCGTGGCCGGCAACTTCGCCGACTGCGAGCCACTGGCTGCCCGCCAGCGGTGACGCGGGATCGAGCCGGAAGCCGCGCCCGCCGACCGATTGCCAGGCCTCTCCAGAGGCATCGCGGCGGCGCGACACGCGGTGGGGGAAGGCGAGGGCGAGGGCCTTTCCGAGGTTGTCAGCGCCGCCTTCGGCGACACCCACCCCTGGCCCCTCCCTTGCAGGGAGGGGGATTTGTGCCGCAAATCGCCTCGCCATCTTCCGCGCCGCCTCGGCGCGCGCCGACTTGTCCGAGCGCCATCTTCGCAGGCGCAGCTCAAGGTCGGCATCCTTGCCGCCGAGGCCGCGCTCGGTGAGCAGGACTGCGACCTCTGCAGCCGCGGCAACGAACCCGCGGGTCCCCGCATCGAGCAGCATGTGGCTAAGCATTGGCTCCAGCGGCAAGGCGGCAATCGCCCGGCCGTGGCGGGTGACCCGGCCCTGCTCGTCGATTGCGCCGAGCGCGGTCAGCCGTTTGCCGGCCTCATCCAGCGCCGCGGTTGGCGGCTGATCGAGGACGGGCAGGCGCCTCGCATCGGCCTCGCCCCAGAGCAGACAAGTGAGCATCAGGCTCGACAGGTCCGCTTCCAGTATCTCCGGCGGATCGTGCGCCGGCAGCGAAGCGGTTGCGGACTCCTCCCATAAGCGAATCGCGATTCCGGGCGCCTGGCGCGCGGCCCGACCGGCGCGCTGGGTGACGGCCGCGCGGCTGGCGCGCTCGGTGACGAGCCGGGTGAGACCGGCGCCGCGGTCGTAACGTGGGCGGCGTGCGAGGCCGCTGTCGACGACGATCCGGACGCCTTCGAGCGTGACGCTAGTTTCGGCGATGCTGGTCGCCAGGACGAGCTTGCGCTTGCCGGGCTGGGGCGCCGCCAGCGCCTTGCGTTGTGCGGCCGGCTCGATCGCGCCGTGGAGCTTGTGAAGCTCGACGTCGGCGGGAAGCTTTCCGAGCGCTTCCGCAGTCCGCTCGATCTCCGCGACGCCGGGAAGGAATGCGAGCAGCGATCCCTCGTGCTCGCCGAGCGCACTGCGGATTGCCGAAGCCATTTGCGGCTCAATCCGCGCCACGGCGTCCCGGCCGATGTGATGGATTGCGAGTGGAAAGCTCTGGCTCTCGCTGACGATCGTCGGCGGATGGCCAAGCAGGCGCTGGAAGCGGTCGACGTCGAGCGTCGCCGACATGGCGACTAGGCGCAGGTCGTGGCGGAGCGCGCTTCCAGCGTCGAGCGCTAGCGCGAGCGCGAGGTCATTGTCGAGGCTGCGTTCGTGCACTTCGTCGAACAGCACGGCGGAGACGCCGGCGAGCTCGGGATCGGCCTGGATCCGCGACAGGAACACGCCGTGGGTCATGACGAGGACGCGCGTGTCTTTGCCGAGCTTGCTGTCGAGGCGCGTGGCGTAGCCAATCGTTGTGCCGGGTTTTTCGCCGAGTTCGGCCGCCATGAACTCGGCCGCGGCGCGTGCGGCGAGCCGCCGTGGAACGAGCAACAGTATCTGGCCAGTGCACCATGGTTCTCGAAGCAATGCCGGCGCGACCTTCGTCGTCTTGCCCGCACCCGGCGGCGCGATCAGCAGTGCGCGCGTCTGCGCGCGAAGCGCCGCGAGGAGGTCGCTCAGGACGTCGTCAATCGGGAGTCTCATCGGCGAAAGTTCACAAAGTTCACGCTCCTATGCGCGGGCGTGTGGGCGCCCGCGCGAGGAACCATCCAAAATCGAATTTTCAGAGGTGCAATCGAATCCATGCACGCCGCGTCTGTGGCACAGACGAGGGCCTGTAGGACAGTGGCCCGCTAGAAAGCGCGCGCGACCGCAAACTCGGCGGCTTCGGCCAGCGCGGCCTTGGCCTTGCTGGCGGGGAACATCGCCAGCGCATCGATCGCCCGGCGGCCATACTGGCGCGCGCGCTCGATCGTGTCGGCCAGGGCGTCCGTCTCGCGGAGCAGGCGGATGGCGCGTGCCAGATCGTCGTCGGACGCCCGGCTGCCGCCGATCGCCGCGCGCCAGAAGGCGCGATCGTCCTCGTCGCCCCTCGCGTATGCGAGGATTACCGGAAGGGTCATCTTGCCGTCGCGGAAGTCGTCGCCGACGCCCTTGCCCATGGTCGCGGCGTCCGACGCATAATCGATGACGTCGTCGCTGAGCTGGAAGGCAATACCTAAATTTTTGCCGTAACATTCGAGTGCGAGCTCGGCGTCCTCGCTGGCTTCGGCCACCACGGGCGAGACCCGGCAAGCCGCGGCGAACAGCGCCGCGGTCTTGGCGCTGATAATGTCGAGATAGTGATCTTCGCCGGTGTCGATCTGGCGCTGGGCGGTGAGCTGGTTGACCTCGCCCTCGGCGATCACCGCCGAAGCATGGCTGAGGATGCGAAGCACCTTGAGGCTGCCGTCCTCGACCATCAGCTCGAACGCGCGGCTGAACAGGAAATCGCCGACTAGCACGCTCGCCGGATTGCCCCAGATGAGGTTCGCGGTGCGCTTGCCGCGGCGCATCC
>JAICVC010000157.1 GCA_025935515.1 Sphingomonas sp. | reverse complement strand
TTCGCTTTCACCTGGTAGGCGCCGATGTGCTGCGTGATTCCGCCGTGTTCCGATTCGGTGACGCGGCTCTTGCGGATGGCATCGAGCAGCGACGTCTTGCCGTGGTCGACGTGGCCCATGATCGTGACCACCGGCGGACGAGCCTTCAGGGTCTCGGGGGCATCGACGTCCTCTGAAGTGTCGATGTCGATGTCGCTCTCGCTGACGCGTTTGATGCGATGTCCGAATTCGGTGACCAGCAGCTCGGCGGTGTCCTGGTCGATCGTCTGGGTCAGCGTCACCGGCGAGCCCATCTTGAATAGCGCCTTGACGAGGTCGGCGCCGCGCTCGGCCATGCGGTTGGCGAGCTCCTGGACGGTGATCGCCTCGGGGACGACGACGTCGCGGACCTGCTTGGCGGACGGGCCCACCTCCATATGGTGTCGCTTTTCCTTCTCGCGGGCGCGGCGGAGCGCTGCGAGCGAGCGGGCGCGGCTATCGTCTTCGCCGGACAGGGCGCGGGACACTGTGAGCTTGCCGGAGTGACGGCGATCTTCCCGGCCGCGCGTCGGGCGCGCTGGTTCCGGCCGTTTGGGCGCCGGGGCATGACCCGGACGACGAAAGACGCGTTCGTTGGTTTCCTCGGGTTCAGCGGCCGCGGGCTGGGCCTCTTCGGGCGGCGGCGCAGTGGCGGCAAGCGCCTCTGCCTGCGCGCGGCGGGCAGCTTCTTCCGCCGCTGCCTCCTCGGCCTTGCGGTTCTCTTCAGCGCGGCGGCGCTCCTCCTCATTGGCGGAGGACTTGGCATGCTCCTCGCGGCGGCGCGCATCCTCGAGCGCCGACATGCGCGATTCCTCGGCCTCGCGCAGCAGGCGCGTCTGCATTTCCTTGCGCGCGGTGATTTCGTCGGCGGCGGAGGGCTTGCGCGGCTGCGGCGCGGCGGCGGCGGGCTTCGGCGCGGGCTTGGGCGCTTCTGCCACGGGCTCGGGCGGGGGCGCTGGCGGAGCTTCGCCCGGACGGCCCAGGATTCGACGCTTCTTGACCTCGACCACGACCGTGTTGGAGCGGCCATGGCTGAAGCTCTGCTTGACCTTGCCGGTCTCGACCGTGCGCTTGAGGCCCAGCGGCGGCCGGGTGCCAAGCTTCGGTTTTTCGGTCTGGTCTGCCATTCTATTCCTTCGCCAAATTGTCTTCAGCCGAGCCGGTCCCCAAGGCGGGTTCGCCGCCTTCAAGACCACGATCGGGGCCATTAAAAGCCCGCCAACGCCCGAGCGCGTGAGAGACACGCGAAGCGGCAGCGGGATCCGTCAGGGCGACATGTACCACATTGTCGCGCCCAAGTGCCATGGACAAGATAGTGCGGTCCAAGGGGAATATCATCCCCCGAGGTCCGCCCCCGCCGACCCGCCAGGCCTGGTCGAGGCTGCGGTTGCCATCCTCGCCTGCGTCGGCGGCGTGGATGAGGAGATGCACGTTCCCGGAACGCGCCGCATTTTCGATCCGGTCGAAACCGTTGATCAGGTTGCCGGCGCGCGCCTCCATGCCCAGCCGGTCGAGCGCCGCTTGACGGAGCGCCGCCCCCGTCCGCTCGCCGAGGTCGGCGGGAACGGAGATGTCGTTGACCTTGAAGGCGCGCTGGAGGGCGGGCTTGAGCTTGCCCTTGGCGTTGGCTGTGTCGAGCTCGGCCCGGGTCACACCGATCCAGGCGCCGCGGCCGGGCGCGCGGGCGCGGATGTCGGGCGCGACCTCACCATCGGGCGAAAGCGCGAGCCGGATCAGCTCGTCCTTCGTGCCCTTGCGGCGGGTAAGCACGCACGTCCGCTCCGGGACGTGTCGTTCGTCTGCTAACGCGAGGTCGTCATTCCGGGGATTCCGCATCGGCGGCCTCCCCGGATGTTACCGGCTCGTCCGCGAACCAGTGCGCGCGCGCGGCCATGATGATCTCGTTCCCCTGTTCGTCGGTGAGGCTGTAGTCGGTAAGGATCCCGCCCTTATCCTCGGGGCGGTTGCTCGGTTCGCGCTGGCGGCGCTGTTCCGGCCGCTTCTTCTGGACCAGCTCATCGGTGGCGAGGTCAGCGAGGTCGTCGAGAGTCTTGATGCCGGCCTTGCCGAGAGTCACCAGCATCGCTTCGGTGAGGTGCGGCATCGCCGCGAGATCATCGGAGACACCAAGCGCACGGCGCTCCTCGCGTGACGCGGCTTCGCGCCGTTCGAGCGCTTCGGTGGCGCGATTCTGAAGCTCGGAGGCGATGTCGTCGTCGAGCCCTTCGATAGAGGCGATTTCATCGACCGGCACGTAGGCGACTTCCTCGAGGCTGGTGAAGCCCTCGGCGACCAGCAGCTGCGACAAGGTTTCGTCGACGTCGAGTTCATTCTGGAACAGCGAGGAGCGCTCGACGAACTCGCGCTGCCGCTTCTCGCTCGCGTCGGCCTCCGTCAGGATGTCGATCTGCGAGATCGTGAGCTGCGAGGCCAGGCGGACGTTCTGGCCGCGGCGGCCGATAGCGAGGCTAAGCTGATCGTCGGGAACGACCACCTCGATCCGGCTCTCCTCCTCGTCGATCACGACCCGGCTGACGGTCGCCGGCTGGAGCGCGTTGACGACGAAGGTCGCGAGATCCTGACTCCACGGGATGATGTCGATCTTCTCGCCCTGCAATTCCTGGACCACGGCCTGGACACGGCTGCCCTTCATGCCGACGCAGGCGCCGACCGGGTCGATCGAGCTGTCGTGGCTGATGACTCCGATCTTGGCACGGCTGCCGGGATCGCGCGCGGCGGCCTTGATCTCGATGATGCCGTCGTAAATCTCGGGCACTTCCTGCGCGAACAGCTTCTTCATGAATTCGGGATGCGCGCGTGACAGGAAGATTTGCGGGCCGCGGGCTTCGCGGCGGACCGACATGATTAGCGAGCGGATGCGGTCGCCGACGCGAACCATTTCGCGCGGGATCTGCTGGTCGCGGCGAATGACGCCCTCGGCGCGGCCGAGATCGACGACAACGTGGCCGAACTCGACGCGTTTGACGACGCCGGTGATGACCTCGCCGACGCGGTCCTTGAACTCTTCATACTGGCGCTCGCGCTCGGCGTCGCGGACCTTCTGGAAGATCACCTGCTTGGCGGCCTGGGCAGCGATGCGGCCGAACTCGATCGGCGGCAGCGGGTCGACGATGAAATCGCCGATGGCCGCGTCCTTTTGCAGCTTCTGGGCGCCCTTCGGGTCGATCTGCTTGAAATGATCCTCGACCTCTTCGACGACTTCGAGGACGCGCCACAGGCGAAGGTCGCCTGTCTCACCGTCGAGCTTGGCGCGAATGTCGTTCTCAGCGCCGTAGCGGGCACGGGCGGCGCGCTGGATCGCGTCTTCCATCGCCTCGATGACGATGCCGCGATCGATCAGCTTCTCACGGGCAACCGCGTCGGCAATTGCGAGCAGCTCGGCCTTGTTCGCTGATGCGACGGGCGGGGCGGCAGTGGCCATGTGTTTAGTCCTCTACAGTCTGGATTGTGTCGGCGCCCTCGGTGCTGAGCGGCGCGGTTGCGTTGATGAGCTTGTCGGTCAGCAGGAGCTTGGCCGAGTGAATTGATGCGAAGGGAACGATATAGTCGTTTCCGTCCTTGCCGGTGACATGGACTATTCCGCCTTCGCCCGTCCCCGCGAGAGTACCGGAGAATTGCTTGCGGCCGTTGAGCGGTTCCGCGAGCGATACGCGTGCCTC
>JAICVC010000008.1 GCA_025935515.1 Sphingomonas sp. | reverse complement strand
GGGCGCCCATGTCGAGCGACAGCAATCGCTTGTCCTTGATGCCGTCGGGCACGTCGCCATTGGTGATCCGCAGCGCCAGCCCTTCGGCGATCGCCGTCTTGCCGACGCCTGGCTCGCCGATCAACACCGGGTTGTTCTTGGTCCGGCGAGCAAGCACCTGGATGGTGCGGCGGATTTCCTCGTCGCGGCCGATCACCGGGTCGAGCTTGCCCGCGCGCGCCGCCTCGGTCAGGTCGCGGGCATATTTCTTGAGCGCGTCGTAGCGGTCTTCGGCGCCCTGCGTGTCTGCGGTGCGGCCGCCGCGCAATTGCTCGATCGCGGCGTTCAGATTTTGCGGCGTCAGCCCGGCCTTCGCCAGCGCGTCGCCGACGTCGGTGCCTTTGGCGAGCGTCATCGCGAGCAGGATGCGCTCGACCGTGACGTAGCTGTCGCCGGCTTTTTTTGCGACCTGCTCGGCCTGGTCGAGGATGCGGATCGCGTCACCGTCTATTCCTGGCGCCTGGGTCGCGCCGCTGCCGGTCACCTCGGGAATCTTAGCGACCAGCGCGTCCACTTCGCGCTTCGCGGCTTTGGCGTCACCGCCGGCGGCCTGGATCAGGCCTGCGGCCATGCCCTGCTCGTCGTCCAGCAAGGCCTTGAGCAAATGCGCCGGCGCGATCCGCTGGTGATGCTCGCGGACCGCGATCGTCTGAGCGGCCTGCAGAAAGCCCCGGGCGCGGTCCGTCAGCTTTTCAAAATCCATGTGAGTCTAACCCCTCTTGCTTGGGGCCGATATTGGTGTTGCGCATCGGCAACACAAGCCTTCTAGCTCTGCGGCTGTCCTCGTTCGGGCGGGTGCACTGGCGCGGCCACCGGAGGCGTAGCCACCGTGGGCGAAGCGACCGAAGGCGCTGCCGGCGAGGCGACGGGAGGCGCGGTCGGCATCGCTGGAGCGGGACTTGCGGCACTCGGCGCTTGTGCCGGAAGGGGCTGGCCGACGCTGGCGACGTCCTCGGGGTGCACGATCGGCGGGCAATCGGCAGCCACCGCGGGGTCCATGTTCCACCGCCGGAACTTGGTGCTGTCGACGTGGAAGCGGAGGTAGGCGTAGAAACCGAGACCCGTCTTGTAGGCAGCGCCGTGGGCGGAGTGGACTCCGCACAACGTCCGCATCAGCGTCACTCGGTCGGTTGGCCGCAGCGGCACGAGGTCGACCGCCGAATCGAGCTTGTGGGCGCTCTCCGGCGCCCCGCCCGCGCAGACGTTCAGGATAGGATTGCGATAGACCGACACCGGCTCGACCGGGCCGACGCTCGGGATGACGTAGTCGCGGATGTAGCGCAGAGTCTGGATCATGTGCGGCCATTCGGTCGTCGGCGGCACCTCGAACGGCTGGCCGCCGCAATTCTTCCACGACGTCGCCGTGCGCAGCAGCTGCCAGGTGGGGACGATTCCGGAAACCTCGGCGCTGGCCAGATACTCGTTGAACGCCTTCACCTGCGTCGCCCGCCACGGGGCGGCGAGATACCAGGAACGGTAGCCGGGTTCGTCCTGGCCCGCGGTGATGTAAGCGGAAGCCGGATCCCAGACAGGCGGCGGCATTGTCGATGCGATCGGCGCTGCAGCGGGCGTGGTCTGCGCTCCTGCGGGAGCGGCTACGAGAAGCAAGGCTGAAGCGAGCGCGCGCATGGCGCGATGATACTCCGCCCTCGAATCTTGAAAAGCGCTGAACGCCGGGCGACATCGCAAATATGACTCAGCCCATCGACGTCGACCTGCCTCATAGCCTCGGCAAGGACGAGGCGCGCCGCCGCATCGCCAACAACATCGACAAGCTTGAGGAGCACATTCCCGGCGGGGCGCAGGTGCAGTCGGGCTGGACCGGCGACCAGCTCAACCTGGACGTTGCCGCCATGGGGCAAAGTGTCCGGGCGACGATCGACGTCAAGGACAAAAGCGTGCACCTCAAGGTGCTGCTGCCCGGCATGCTCGGCATGTTCTCGGGGATCATCCAGGGCGCGCTTCAGCAGAAGGGCAGCGTCCTGCTGGAGGATCATTCGAAATCCTAATTCGTCATTGCGAGGACCCTCGACTTGATCGAGGGGACGCGGCAATCCAGTGCCGCGGCTGGATTGCTTCGCTCCGCTCGCAACGACGGGAGGGTAAATGCGGCATTTCGCAGTGGTCGGTTCGGGGCCTGCGGGCTTCTACACCGCCGAAGCGCTGGAAAAGGCCTATGGCGAGACGGCGCGCGTCGACATCCTCGACCGCTATCCCGTCCCCTACGGCCTGATCCGCTTCGGAGTCGCCCCCGACCACCAGTCGCTCAAGGCCGTCAGCAAGCGCTACGACAAGGTCGCCGAGAGCGCGGGGGTCGATTTCATCGGCAATGTTTCGGTCGGCCGCGACGTGTCGGTCGCGGAGCTTCTCGACCACTACGACGCAGTCATTCTGGCGACCGGCGCGCCGCACGACCGCAAGCTCGGCATTCCCGGCGAGGATCTGCCGGGCGTGGTCGGCTCCGCGGAGTTCGTCGGCTGGTACAACGGCCATCCGGAGTTCGCCCATCTCGACCCGCCGGTGGCCGGCGGACATGCGGCAGTGGTCGGCGCCGGCAATGTCGCGCTCGATTGCGCGCGCATCCTGTCCAAGACCGCCCATGAATTCGAGGGCTCGGACATCGTCGGCCATGCGCTCGACGCGCTCGACAAATCGGCGATCCGGACGATCACCATCCTCGGCCGCCGGGGTCCGCACCAGATCGCGATGACTCCAAAGGAATTGGGGGAGCTCGGCCATCTCGAGGCCGCGGTCCCCGTGATCGACCCCGCCGACTTCCCGCCAGTCGAAGCCGACGAGCCGCTCGACCCGGGCCTGCGCAAGTCGGTCGGCCTGCTGCGCGGCTTCGCCGATCTCGAACCCGACAAGGCCAAGCGCATCATCTTCGATTTCTTCGCCAAGCCGGTCGCGATCGAGGGGGACGGCAAGGCTGAGCGGATCATCGTCGAACGCACGGTTCTCGACGACCGCGGAGCCGCGCGCGGCACCGGCGAAACCTACGAAGTGCCGGCGTCGCTGGTCGTCACCGCGATCGGCTATTCCACCTCGCCGATTCCCGACGTGCCATTCGAGGGCGGCAAGTTCGTCAACAATGGCGGGCGCATCGGCGACCGGCTCTTCGCCGTCGGCTGGGCTCGCCGCGGGCCGACCGGCACCATCGGCACCAACCGTCCGGATGGCTATGAGGTCGCCGACCAGGTCGTTGCCGCGCTGCCGGCGGGAACCTCAGGCGGTCGCGCCGGCGCCGAAGGCCTGAAGCGGTTGCTCGAACAACGCGGAATCATGCCGACCGATTATGACGACTGGCGCAAGATCGAGGAAACTGAGACCAGCCGCGCCCGTCCCGGAAGCCCGCGCGAGAAGTTTGTCCGGGTCGAGGATTGGCTGCGCGCCCTCGGGCGCTGATTGCCGGGTTGCGCTTCCGGCAACCCCCTTCTATCTAGCCGCGGCCTTGGCTCCCGCCGCGACCTCTTCCGTCGCACTTCAAGCGGGTTCCGGTCGGGGAGTAGCTCAGCCTGGTAGAGCACTGTCTTCGGGAGGCAGGGGCCGGAGGTTCGAATCCTCTCTCCCCGACCATTGACGCAGCTTGGCAGTCCGGGGGACTGCCAAGACCGCCAATCGGAGCGCTCGGTCACGAGCGCGAATGGGTGCGACCCTTATCCTCATCATTATCTTAACCACATTCCGTTAACCTTCGCGGCATGGGCTGTGTCGCTCGACGCCTGCATAAGCGAGGCGCGATCCCCTTGGGCTGCGCGTTCGCAGCGCTATGGGCCGGCCCAGCCAGCGCCGAAACCGATCTTCGCCTGTTCACACGCGACGCGTTTGAGCTCAGCGGCGACGTGCGCCTCGTCGCGGTCGACGGTGAAAAAGGCTGGGTCAACGGCGGCTTCGGCAAGCTTCGCTCGGGCAGCAACGGAGACCTTCGCGTCAGGCCGCAGCTCGGCAACATCAGCCTCGTGTGGAAGCCGCAACTCAGCTGGTCGCTCGGCGCAATCGTCGTCGGTTCGCTGCACGGCGGGCAGCGCACCGAGGCTGGTCTCAGCCAGGCCTACCTGACCTTCAAGCCGATGCGTTCGGGCAGGCTCGCTTTCTCCGCCCGCGCCGGCCTGATGTGGCCGCCGGTCAGCCTCGAGCATGACGGCGCGGACTGGCACGTGAAGGACTCGATCACCCCATCGGCGATCAACAGCTGGATCGGCGAGGAGGTTCGCCCGGTCGCGGCGGAAGGTGCGATCGCGTTCAACCCAGGCCGCCACAAGCTTCGGCTGACCGCGGCCTTGATGGCCGCCAACGATACTTCGGGCACTCTGATGACCTTCCGCGGCTGGGCGCTGCACGACCGGACCACGCTCGCCTTTCACCGACAGCCGTTGCCGCCGCTCGACGAACCGGTGGTGTTCTACCAAGCGCCCTACACTCATCCGCTGCTCGATGTGGGAGCGGGGTTCGCCGAGCGGCCGGGCTATTATGCGAAGGTTGCATGGCAGCCCCCGGCGCCGGTCCGCATCGAGCTGTTCCGCTATGACAACCGCGCCAATCCCGAAGCGGTGAACGATGATCTCGAATGGGGTTGGCACACGCGTTTCGATCAGGCCGCGGTCGCCGCCGAGCTCGGTTCGGGATTAGAATTCAAGGCGCAGGCGCTGCAGGGCCGGACGCGCATGGGCACCGACGAGACCGGCAGGCGGTGGATCGACAACCGTTTCCGGTCGCTGTTCGTGCTGCTCACGCGGCCATTCGGCACGGTTCGGCTGACCGCCCGTCTGGACGCGTTCGACACGCGCAACCGGGGCAGCGACGTCGGCGACGAATATGACGACAAGGGCTGGGCGGCGATGTTCGCGGCAAAGCGCGACTGGGATCACTTCAGCGGCATCGTCGAGCTGCTCCACGTCTCCAGCAGGCGCGAGGATCGCGAAGAGTCCGGGCTGGAGCCGCGCCAGCGCCAGACCCAGCTTCAGGCCGAACTGCGAATGCGCTGGTAACCATGGTCGCAGCGGCCCCGTTTACCGTTCAAGGCTTAATGCTGACCGATGGTGCGTAACATCCTGTTCACGCTGGCGTTGGCCGGCGCTGCTTCACCGCTGTCCGCCGCGCCCCTGACCGTGCGCGTCGTCGACCCGTCCGGACGCCCGGTCCACGATGCCGTCGTCACGCTGTATCCCGCCGGGAACGCAGCCCGTCCCGCGCGTGCCGCCGGCCGCGTCGTGGTGTCCCAGAAGGATCTCAAGTTCCATCCGTTCCTGACCATCGTTCCGGTCGGCGCGGACGTGTCCTTCCCCAACCTCGATCCGACCAAGCACCATGTCTATTCCTTTTCCGCCGCCAAGAAGTTCGAGCTGAGGCTGTTCGCCAAGGACCAGTCGCGAACGGTCCATTTCGAGAAAGCCGGCGTGGTCGCTTTGGGTTGCAACATCCATGACCAGATGGCAGCGTTCATCGTCGTCACCGACAGCGCGTGGACCGCGCGAACCAATGCCCAGGGACTGGCCCAGTTCGCCGACGCACCCAATGCACCGGGGCGCGTAGTCTTGTGGCATCCCTATCTTCGCGCATCGGGAGGCCAGCTCCAGCAAGCTGTCGCCTCCGGGCAGCGCAGCGTCGGCTTCCAGGTCCGCCTTCGGCCGCCCCCGCCGGCGATGGCGATGCAGGACTACTGAGGCAATGCGCCCGTTCCGCTCGCTCAGCGCGCGGCTGACGGTCCAGTTCGCGCTGTTGTTCGCGGCGGCCATGCTGGCCGTGTCCGCGGCCCTGTCCACGCTGATCGCCGGCTCCGCCTCTCGCGAGGTGGAAAGCCAGCTGCAATCGAGCGGGGCTGTGTACGATCGGTTGTGGCAGCAGCGGGCGCACGAGCTGCAGAATGCCGCGCAATTGCTGTCACGCGACTTCGGCTTTCGCGCCGCCGTCGCCAGTGGTGACCAGGCCACCATGCAGTCGGCGCTCGGCAATGCCGCGTCGCGCCTGCGGGTGCGGACCGCGTTCATCATCACCGCGGATGGCAGCGTCTCGGCGATCGACCGGTCCGTCCCGGTGTCGCAGGCCGCGTCGCTGTGGGAACCGCTCGATGGCGGGCAATCGACCGGGATCGCAGTGCTCGGCGGACGCCCGCGCCAGCTCGTCGCCGCGCCAATCATGGCGCCGACGCTAATTGGCTGGGTGGTGTTCGCGGCCGACCTCGACACGCGCGAGATGCGCGGCCTGGAACAACTATCGGCGATCCCGCTGCACGCAGCGGTCGTCGCCTACGAGCAGGGCCGTTGGACCGAAGCATCGGGAAGCATGTCCGCTCTAGACCGGCGCGCTGCGTCGCTGGCGCAGGCCCACGTCGGGCAGCCCAATGCCTTCGAGATGACGCTCGGTCATACCCAATCGATCGCGCTCGCCAAGCCGCTGCCGACCTTCTCCGGGCAGCAGCGCGCGATCCTGCTGCTGGCTTATCCCAAGGCCGAGGCACTGGCCGATGCGCGCAAGCTCCAGGCGGCGCTTGGCGCGATGACGCTGCTCGGATTGCTGTTGGTCGCTTTCGCGACCTGGAAGGCAGCGGGCCGGATTACCCAGCCCCTCGCCCGCCTCGACGAAGCGGCGGGCCGGCTGGCGCACGGCGAGCATGTGCGGGTGCGAGTCCGGGGCGAGGACGAGCTTGCGCGGCTCGCCAACAGCTTCAACGAGATGGTAGGCAAGATCGCCGAACGCGAGCAGCGCATCACCCAGCTCGCGTTCAACGACGTGCTGACCGGATTGCCCAACCGGACGATGTTCCAGCAGCAGCTCGACCATTCGTTCCGCGCCAGCGCCGGCAATGGCGGCCTGTTCGCGCTGCACTGCCTCGACCTCGACCAGTTCAAGGTGATCAACGACACGCTCGGCCACCCGGCGGGCGATGCCCTGCTGGTTGAAGCGGCGAGACGCCTGCAGCATGCCGCCCGCGGGCATTTCGTGGCCCGGCTCGGCGGCGATGAGTTCGTCGTCCTGCAAACCATCGGTGACGACCGGGACGCGATCGACCGGCTGGCGCGGGACATCCTGGGCGAAATGGCGCGACCGATCACCCTCGACGGCAACGAGGTGGTGCCTTCGACCAGCATCGGCATCGCCATCGCACCGCAGGACGGCGAGGAGAGCGAGACACTGCTGCGCAGCGCCGACCTCGCGCTCTACCGCGCCAAGGAAGCGGGCCGCGGCACCTACGCCTTCTTCGAGGAGAGCCTGAACGAACGCGCCCAGCAGCGGCGGCAGCTGGAGGCCGACCTGCGGCTGGCGCTCGAGCGGCGCGAATTCGAGCTTTTCTACCAGCCGCTGTTCGACCTCGAGCAGAACCAGATCTGCTCGTTCGAAGCGTTGCTGCGCTGGCGCCATCCCGAGCGCGGCCTGGTCTCGCCAGCGGATTTCGTATCGGTGGCGGAGGATACCGGCCTGATTGTGCCGCTTGGCGCATGGGTGATCCGCGAAGCATCGGCGCGCGCGGCGACATGGCCCGGTGGCATCCGCGTCGCGGTCAACGTGTCAGCCGTTCAATTCCATCGCGGCTCACTGCACGACTCGATTGTCCGTGCACTCGCCGACAGCGGGCTCGAACCGAACCGGCTCGAAGTCGAAATCACCGAAAGCATCTTCCTGGAAGGCGGCGAGGTCACGCTCCGGCTGCTCCACTCGCTGCGCGCGCTCGGCGTGCGGATTGCGCTCGACGATTTCGGCACCGGCTATTCGTCGCTCAGCTATTTGCAGAGCTTTCCATTCGACAAGCTCAAGATCGACCGCAGCTTCATCCAGAATTTGCTGACTCGCGAAGGCGCCTCGGCGATCGTCCATGCGATCACCGAGCTCGCCGGCGCGCTCGGCATCGAGACCACCGCCGAAGGCGTCGAGGAAACCGCCCAGCTGATGGAGCTGCGGGCGCACGGCTGCTCCTCGGTCCAGGGCTATCTGTTCGCGGAGCCGATGACGGCCACGGACGTCGACCGCCTGTTCACCCAACAGGATGGCGCCCGTCAAAACGTCGCCTGATTGCCGCTCCGCTCCAGGATTTGCTCGTTGAGCTGGTCGATCCTCGTGCAGCCCGTCAGCGCCATCGCCACGCGCATTTCAGCCTCGATCAGCTTCAGCACGTGCGCAACCCCGGCTTCGCCGCGCGCTGCGAGCGCGTAGGCCCAGGCGCGGCCGAGCAGCACGAAGTCAGCCCCCAGCGCGAGCATTCGCACCACATCCAGCCCGGAACGCACGCCGCCATCGGCGAGGATCGGCATCCGGCCGGCTACTGCGTCCGCAATGGCGGGCAAGGCGCGGGCGCTCGACAGCACGCCGTCGAGTTGGCGCCCCCCGTGGTTCGAAACGACGATTGCGTCGGCACCGTTGTCGACTGCGGCCCTGGCGTCATCGGGGTCGAGGATGCCCTTGACGATCAGCGGCCCCTGCCACTGCGAGCGCACCCATTCGACATCTTTCCAGGTGACGCTCGCATCGAAGTTTTTTGCGACCCACCCCATCAGGTCGGCCAGCGCCGCTCCCGAACCGAGCAGGGGTTCGAGGTTGCCCATCGTCATCGGCCGGCCGCGGACCGCGACGTCCCACGCCCAGTCGGGCCGCCGCAAGACCTGGAAGGCGCGGCTGGCCGGGCCGCGCAGCGAGCCCGACAGGCCGGCGCGAGAATCGCGATAACGGGTGCCGGGCA
Source organism: Sphingomonas sp. (assembly GCA_025935515.1). Lineage (GTDB taxonomy): Bacteria > Pseudomonadota > Alphaproteobacteria > Sphingomonadales > Sphingomonadaceae > Sphingomicrobium. Next base: position 17,252 of record JAICVC010000008.1, on the reverse strand, counting down.
CCGCGAGGTCGACCGTCAGCAGCAGCGCGCCGCAGCCCGCTTCCTTCGCCCGCGCGACCATGTCGCTGACGAAGCCGCGGTCCTTGACCATATAGAGCTGGAACCAGAGTGGCGCGGCCCGGGCGACTTCGCCGATCGAGCAAGCGCTCAGGGTCGACAAAGTGAACGGGACGCCTGCCGCGGCCGCTGCCCTGGCCGCCTGCACTTCGCCGCGCCGCGCATAAAGGCCCGACAGTCCGACCGGCCCCAAGCCGACTGGCAAATCCACGCGCTTTCCGAACAACTCGGTCGAAAGATCGATTGATGCTACGTCGCGCAGGACGCGCTGCTTCAAGGCGACCGCTTGCAGATCTTCGACGTTCCGCCGGAGCGTCACTTCGTCGTACGAGCCGCCGTCGAGATATTCGAACAGGAAATGCGGCAGCCGCGCTTTCGCGAGCGCGCGATAATCGCTGACGCTGGCGGCCCCCTTCGCCAAGCTCAGGTGGCGAAGCTCGGGTCGAGCCGGTACGCCTTGCGCTTCAGCGCCGGCCAGGCGAGCAAATTGGCGGCCAGCGGCAGGCCCACCGCGCCCTGCTGCGCGGTGATCTCGGCCGAGCCCTGGGGCGGATTGTTGACCTGGTCGCCGGCCGACAGCGCCATGATCTGGGCCTGGCACGCGCGTTCCAGATAATAGAGGCGGATGAAACACTCGCCGACGTTCTTGCCCACGGCGAGGGTGCCGTGGTTGCGCAGGATCATCGCGTTCTTCTCGCCAAGGTCGGCGACCAGCCGCTCGCGCTCGTCGAGGTCGACCGCCACCCCTTCATATTCGTGGAACGCGACATCGCCGCGGATCAGCATCGCAGTCTGGGTCAGCGGCAACAGCCCCTCGTTGTGCGCCGACACCGCCTGCCCGGCGGGTGTGTGGAGGTGCATCACCGCCTGTGCGTCATCGCGGGCCGTGTGGATCGCTGAATGGATGGTGAAGCCGGCGGGGTTGGTGATGAACGGCGTGGGCTCGACCGGATTGCCGTGCACATCGACCTTCACCAATGACGAGGCCGTCACTTCCTCGAACATCAGATTGTACGGGTTCAGCAGGAAATGATGCTCCGGCCCGGGGATGCGCGCCGAAAGATGGGTGAAGATGAGATCGTCCCAGCCGTAATAGGCCACCATCCGGTACGCGGCGGCGAGGTCGACGCGGATCGCCCATTCCTCGTCCCCGACCTTGTCCTTCATCGGCGGGATGTCGACCGATTCGAGCGGTTTCAGGCCTTCGGTCATGCCGCGGTTGATGCTGGAAACCCGGTCCATTGGGCGGTTCATGCTGGCACCTGCTGACGGTCTGGGTGGGCGGCTGCAAAGGCGTCGAGCTGATTGGCATTCTCCTCGGCCCGCAGCAACGTCGGATAATCGTCGAGCGGCACATTGAACCGCCGCGCATTGTAGAGTTGCGGCACCAGGCATACGTCGGCGCCCGTCGGCGCATCGCCGAACAGGAACTTGCCCGCGCGCGGTAGGGCCATCGCCTCCAGCGCCGGCAGCCCCTCTGCAATCCAGTGCGCATACCAGCGGTCGATCTCGTCCTGCGAATGGCCAAGCTCGTTCTTGAGATATTTCAGCACCCGCAAATTGTTGAGTGGGTGAATGTCGCAGGCGATCGCCATCGCCATCGCGACGACATGGGCCCGCTCGGCGGCCGACGCTGGGATCAGCGGCTGGTTGGCATATTTGAGGTCGAGATAGTTGATGATCGCCAGGCTCTGCGTCAGCCGCAGCCCGTCGATCTCCAGCATCGGCACCAGCCCCTGCGGGTTGAGCGCGCGATAGGCTTCCGCCTTCTGCGCATCCTCGCGGAGATCAACCTGGCGGCTTTCGTAGTCGATGCCCTTCAAATTGAGGGCGATGCGGACTCGGTAGGCGGCCGACGAACGCCAGTAATCGTAGAGAATGGGGCGGCTCATGTCGGTCGCTTACACTTGCGAAATGAAGGGCGCCACGACTTCTCTCGGCACGCGGATGGGCCGGCCCAACGCTTTGTCGATAATCGCCCACTGGGTCCTCGCGCGAACGCAGACTTTCCCGTCCGCGCCGGTGAACTCCATCAGCCGGTCGAACCGCGCGCCCTGCGGCGCCTCGCCGACCCACGTCCTGGCAGTGATCCGGTCGCCCTCCACCGCGGCGCGGAGGTAATCGATCTCGTGCCGAACCACGACCCAGAAATATGCGTCGTTATGATCGGGGTCGGCGACCGAATACCAGTGCGCGACCGCGACCTGCTGAATCCACTGCACCCAGACGGCATTGTTGACGTGGCCAAGCTCGTCGATGTGCTCGGGCCCCGCGGTCAACTCCATCTCGAACACGGGGCGGTTCACTGTACCTGCGTCAGGATGAAGGCGTAGGTCTCCGCCACTTCGTGCAGTTTCTCCCACCGCCCCGACTTGCCGCCGTGGCCCGCGCCCATGTTGATCTTCAGCAGCAGCAGGTTGCCGTCGGTCTTGGTCGCGCGCAGCTTCGCCGCCCACTTGGCCGGCTCCCAATAGGTCACCCGCGGGTCGGTAATTCCGCCGGTGATCAGCAGCGGCGGATAATCCTGCGCCTTGACGTTGTCGTAGGGCGAATAGGCCCGGATGGTATCGAACGCTTCCTTGTCGGTGATCGGATTGCCCCACTCCGGCCATTCGCCGGGGGTCAGCGGCAGCGTGTCGTCGAGCATGGTGTTGAGCACATCGACGAAGGGCACGTCGGCGACCGCGGCGCCGAACAGCTCGGGATCGGAATTGACCACCGCGCCCATCAGCTCGCCGCCCGCCGACCCGCCGTTGATCGCGATCCGCCCGGGCCGCGTGAATTTCTCGGCCACCAGCCCCTTCGCGACGTCGACGAAGTCGTTGAACGTGTTGGTTCGCTTGGAGAGCTTGCCGTCGAGGAACCATTTGTAGCCGAGGTCGTCGCCGCCGCGGATGTGCGCGATCGCGCACGCCCAGCCGCGGTCGAGCAGGCTGATCCGGTTGGTGTTGAAGCTCGGCGGGATCGCCATCCCGTAGGCGCCATAAGCGTAGAGGAACAGCCTGCCTTCGCCGTTCTTCTCGAAGCCCCTTTTGTAGACGATCGACACCGGCACCTTCACCCCGTCGCGGGCGTCGACCATCAGGCGCTCGGTCGCATATTGCGATCCGTCGTAGCCGGACGGCACTTCCTGGACCTTGAGCACCTCGAGGGCGCGCGTCTCGGGATGATAATCATAGACCGTGGTCGGCGTGACCATCGACGTGTAGCCGACGCGATACGCCGCCGGCGCGAACTCGGGATTGCCGATGAAGAAGGCGCTGTAGCTCGCTTCCTCGAACGGGATTCGCGTCTCCGCGCCGTCGTAGGTGCGCAGGATCAGCTGGTCGAGCCCGTCGACGCGGCTGCTGATCGCCAAATGGTCGCGATAGGCAGTCGCGCCGGTCAGATAGACGCGGTCGGACCCCGCGATCACCGTCTCCCACTTCTCCGGGTCGGCGGGGTCGGCGACCGCGAGGCGGAAGTTCACATGGTCGTCGTTGGTGTGGATCCACAATTTCCCGTGCGCGGCGTCGACATGATATTCACGGTTGGGCTTGCGGCGCGAGATGAGCGTCAGCGGCCGCGACGGATCGTCGGCGGCCACGAACCGCGCCTCGCTCGTCGCATTGTCGCCGGTCGCGATAAAGATCGTGCTTCGGTCGTGCGACCTGGCGACGCCGACCGAGAAGCCGAGCTCCTCGGTCTCTTCGTACAGCGTGACATCCTCGTCCAGCGGCCGCCCCAGCCGATGGTAGCGCGCGCGGTAGCTGCGCCAATGGTCGTTGACCTCGGTGAAGACGATGCCCGCGCTGTCGCTGGTCCACACCGGCTGGCCGATGCCGACCGTCGTCACGGTCTCGACATCCTGCCCGGTCGCCAGATCGCGGATTCGAAGCTGGAACCGCTCCGAGCCGTCATAATCGGCAAGCGTGGCCAGCAGCTTCCCGTCAGCGCTGACCTCGAGCGCGCCGAGCCGGAAATAATGATTGCCGTGCGCCTCCGCCGGCTCGTCGAAGATCGTCTGATCGTCACCACCGCAGACGGGCTTGCGATACCAGCTCCGGTACTGCGCCCCCGGCTTGAACGCCCACCAGTAGAGGAAATCGCCGTCTCGGACCGGGACCGAGCTTTCGTCCTCCTTGATCCGTCCCTTCATCTCCCCGAACAATTGCTCGAGCAGGTGCTTCTGCTGCCCCGCCCAGGTCTCGAAATAAGCATTCTCGGCGTGGAGGTAGGCGAGCACGTCGGGGTCATCGACCTCCGGATATTTGGGATCGCGCAGCCAGTGCCAGGGGTCCTCGATGGTCACCCCGTGGCGTTCGTAGCGGTAGGGGCGCTGTTCGGCGGCGGGCGGGGAGGGGAGACTTGCGGGCTTGTCCATGCCGCGCTCTTAACGCGGTGGGCGCGTACGGGAAGGCCGAAGCGTCGCCGTTATCCGCCATGGGTGGAAGGCGGACATTAAAAGTAGAGAATGCCGAGACTTGGCCGTGGTGAACTGCTACTGCCGTTAGCGTGCGGTCCCGACTGCGGCGGGTCTGACCGTCATTTCCGCCGAGTTGCGTGTCACGCGTCTTCGAGGGGGAGGCAGCAATGGTAAAGCCCGTGAAGTTCGCCCACGTGGTCTATCAGACCAGGCGCTTCGATGAGATGATCGCATGGTATCGTGATGTCTTCGAAGCGGAGGTCGTTTACGAAAATCCAGCGCTCGCGTTTCTCACTTACGACGACGAACACCATCGGTTCGCGTTCGCCAATCTCGATGTCTTGAAGCCCGGCGGAACATCCCGCGATAATCGCGGTGAGATCGGCGTCAATCATGTCGCCTATACATACGCAAACGTCGGGAACTTGATGGACACCTACGCCCGGCTGAAACGCGCTGGCATCACACCATATTGGCCAGTGCACCACGGAACGACGCTATCGCTCTACTATGCAGATCCCGATGGCAATCGAATGGAGTTCCAGGTTGATTGCGGAACCGTCGCGGAAGCAACGGCTCTCATGCGGACGCCTGCCTTCGCCGACAATCCGGTGGGGATAATGTATGATCCCGATGCGTTGCTCGCGCGGTTTGAAGCGGGAGAAGAAGAGGCCGCGCTGCTTGCGATGCCCAGCGGAGCGCCTTCGCCAATCCCATCCGCGCACGGCATGTCCTGACACGACGGCTGACGCCTGCAATGGGTCGAAAGCAGGCATAAGAATCGACTGCCCTACACGGCGGCATTCGTGATCCAAGCTCGCGGTGAGCCGGACGATTCGCCGCGAAGTTGACGAAGTCGATCCCCCCGCCCCTCACACGCGCTTAGAACCACGAACTTAGTGAACTATCGAGGCCATGGCCCCCCCGGATTCGCGGGCGCGCGCGTTGCAGTGCCAACTTTACCAACTTCCGGGTCGGCACGGCCCTTTAACAATGGCCCTCTTCAGACTAGCTGGGAGGCGAGGGAGTTAGCTCATGTCCAGTTACGCCGATCGCCTCGCCGCACTTCGCGAGCAATTGAAGGCCGAGAAGCTCGACGGGTTCGTCGTCCCGCTGACCGACGAGCATATGAGCGAATATGTCGGGACCTACGCCCAGCGCCTCGCGTGGCTGACCGGGTTCGAGGGTTCGGCGGGCTCGGCCGTCGTGCTCCCCGAGCAGGCCGCGATCTTCGTTGACGGCCGCTACACGCTGCAGGTCCGCCAGCAGGTGTCCGCAAACGAGTGGAGCTATCAGTCGGTGCCGGAGACCAGCACCACGCAATGGCTCGAGGAGCATGCGCCCGAAGGCGCGCGGATCGGTTATGACACTTGGCTGCACACCCGCGACTGGGTGAAGAAAGCCAAAGAGGCGCTCGCAACGCGAGGCGCCGAACTGGTCGCGGTCGACCGCAACCCGATCGACGAAATCTGGAAGGACCGGCCCGAAGCCTCGAAGGCGCATCTCGTCGTCCAGCCCGACCAATATGCCGGCAAGTCCGCGGCCGAGAAGCGCACCGAGATCGGCGACTGGCTGGCAAAGCATCACGCCGACGCGGCCGTGCTCTCCGCGCTCGACTCGATCGCCTGGGCGTTCAACATTCGCGGCCAGGACGTGACGCATACGCCGGTCGCTTTGGCTTATGCGCTGGTCCACGCCGACGGCACTGCCGACCTGTTCGTCGCCGGCGAAAAGATCGGGCCGGAGGTGCGCCAGCATCTCGGCAACGGCGTCCGCCTTCGCGAACGCGCCGAGTTCGAAACGGCGTTGTCCCAGCTCAACGGCAAGACCGTGGTCGTCGATCCGGAGCGCGCGGTCGCCGCGATCTTCGAAGCGCTCGACAAGGCGGGCGCCAAGGTCCTGCCGCTGCGCGACCCGACCATCCTCCCCAAGGCCCTCAAGAATCCGGCGGAGATCGCCGGCCAGAAGGCCGCCCAGGAGCGCGACGGAGCCGTCATCTCCAGATTCCTGCACTGGATCGACGAGGAAGCACCCAGGGGTGACGTCGACGAACTGAAGGCCTCAGACCACCTCGAGGCGCTGCGCCGCGAAAATGAAGAGCTGCGCGACCTCTCCTTCGACAGCATCTCGGGCGCCGGGCCGAACGGCGCAATCGTCCACTACCGCTCCAGCGAGAAGACCAACCGCAAGCTCGAGAAGGGCACCCTCTACCTGATCGACAGTGGCGGCCAATATGTCGACGGCACCACCGACATCACCCGCACGGTCCCGATCGGCCAGCCGACCGAGGAGATGCGCGACCGCTTCACCCGCGTGCTCAAGGGCCATATCGCGATCGCAACCGCGGTCTTCCCCAAGGGTACGCGCGGCAGCCAGCTCGACAGCTTCGCCCGCCGTCCGCTGTGGGAAGCCGGCCTCGACTATGCCCACGGCACCGGCCACGGAGTCGGCAGCTTCCTCGCGGTGCACGAAGGCCCGCAGCGCATCTCGCCGGTCGGAAGCAGCCAGAGCGGCGGCGACGAGCCGCTCCAGGCCGGCATGATCATCTCGAACGAACCGGGCTATTACAAGACCGGCGAATACGGCATCCGCATCGAGAATCTCGTCCTCGTGGTCGAGCGCGAAATCGAGGGCGCGGAGAAGGAGATGCTCGGCTTCGAGACCCTGACCTTCGCGCCGATCGACCGCCGCCTGATCGACGTCCAGATGCTGGAACCCGAGGAACTGGTCTGGCTCAACTGCTACCACGCGCACGTCATGTCGAAGATTGGTCCGAAGCTCACCGGCGCCGACCTCGACTGGCTGCAGCAGGCCTGCGCGCCGATCGGCGACTAATCTCACCCTCCCACGGATTTCCGGGGGAGAGGGACCGCCGAAGTCGGAGGGGGTTCTTCGCCGTCATCCCGGACTTGATCCGGGATCCACCTTCCTCTGCGCGCGGCAGGAAAGCGGGTCCCTGCTTTCGCGGGGATGACGGAATAGGGCTTTGCGGGATGGCGTTGTTCCCCTAATGTTCTCGGCCCGACTCAACAGGAGGACATGATGATCGGCTACGTGACGCTCGGCACCAACGACCGGGAAAAATCATCGAAATTCTATGACGCCTTGTGCGGCGAGCTTGGCGTTGGGCGGATGATGGAGAATGAGCAGTTCATCGCCTGGGGCAAGCCTGACGGTGGCGCGGGCATCGGCCTGACGAAACCCTTCGACGGCAATGCGGCGAGCGTCGGCAACGGCGTGATGGTCGCGTTCGAGGCGAAGGACCAGGCGCAGGTGCAGAAGCTGTACGACATCGCGCTCGCCAACGGCGGCACCGACGAAGGCGCGCCCGGCGACCGCGGCGGCGGCTTCTATGCCGGCTATTTCCGCGATCCGGACGGCAACAAGCTGAACGCCTTCGTGATGGGGCAGGAATGAGCACGGGCAAGTCGCTGTTCGATTTCCCGATCCACCTCGGGCTCGGCGCCAAAGCGGTGTCCGAGCCCCAGTTCACCGGTCCCGACTGGTACGACGGCTATATGGAGCGCCATGCCGGCGACCTCGACGAGGGCCGGATCGTCTCGCTGTTCCGGTTCGAGGAGTCGTGGACGAGCTGGGAAGTGCACCCGGCCGGCGACGAGGTTGTCTGCTGCATCCAGGGTCGCATGACGCTTCACCAGGAACTCCCCGACGGCAGCAGACGGTCACACGAGCTTGGCCCCGGCGAATATGCGATCAACCCGCCCGGCGCGTGGCACACAGCCGATGCCGATGGGCCCGTCGTCGCTTTGTTCATCACCGCGGGCAAGGGGACGAACCATCGCCCGCGCTGACAGGTTGTTGCGCGACCGACTCGACCTCGACGCTGCGGCTGTTAATATCGCGTTTAACGACTCGCGGGCCGCGCTTCACCGAGGGAGGGTCGAAGTGGAATCGGATGCACGCTTTTACCGCCGTCGTGCGACGGAAGAACTGGCGGCTGCGAACCGCGCAGTAACGCAGGCCGCCCGCGAGCGCCGGATGCAGCTCGCGCAGCTGTTTCTGGACAAGCTCGAAGGCTCCGACGACGCGCTGTTGTTCGACTGGGAGAATGGGAACCTCGGCTCTCGGGAGCGCATCGCTGTTCCGTAATGTGACAGCGTCGTCACATCGAATTAATTGTCAGTTTAACACGCTGTTGCTAAACGGAAATCACGGGGAGGCACGACTCGTGATCAACGCACTTCAACTGGCGCTCGCGATCCTATTGCTCGGCGCGGTCATCTGGATCGGCGACGCGATTGCCGGCGGCATCGACAGCGCGCTCGGCGAAAAGAAGATGCGCGACCGCGACGCCTGAACATCCGCGCCGCTATCTCGTTCGCTGGCGGAAAATGGTGCTGCCGGTGAGGATTGAACTCACGACCTCAGCCTTACCAAGGATGCGCTCTACCACTGAGCTACGGCAGCACTTTGTCCGGAAGGGCGGGCCTATGGCGGCGGCCCTTTCGCCCGTCAACCCGCTTGCCGGCGCAACGCACGAAGGCCATGTGGCCGACATGACCGCCAAGGACAAGGAGCGCGAGGAACGGCTCGCTGCCGCCCTCCGCGAGAATTTGCGGCGGCGCAAGGCGCAGGCGCGAGCTGCCAGGAACACGACGCCCGAGGACTCCGCCGATTGACGCTCCACGCCGCGCCCGCCATTCGCCGGGCCGATGCGCTTTTTCTCGGACAATGCGGCGGCCGCGCACCCGAAGGTGCTGGAAGCGATATCCGCCGCGAACCGCCTCGACACTGCCTATGACGGGGACGAATGGAGCCAGCGGCTCGACGGCGCCTTCTCCGACTTGTTCGGGACCGAAGTCCGCGCCTTCTGGGTGACCACCGGCACCGCCGCCAATTGCCTTGCGCTGGCGGCGCTGTGTCCGCCCTATCGCGCGATCCTCTGCCACCGGGACGCGCATATCGAAGTTGATGAAGCGGGTGCGCCCGGCTTCTTCACTGGCGGGGCCAAGCTGGTCCTGCTCGATGGAGCCGGCGCCAAGGTCACGCCGGACATCGTGACGGCTGCCTGCGAGGCGATCCGCGACGACGTCCACCAGGTCCAGTCGGCTGCGCTCTCGATCACCAATGCCACCGAATATGGGCTCGTTTACCGGGCGGCCGAAGTCGCCGCTTTGGGCGATCTCGCCAGGAACCGCGGCCTGGCGTTCCACATGGACGGCGCGCGCCTCGCCAACGCGCTCGCATCGACCGGCGAGCACATCGCCGACGTGACCTGGCGCGCAGGTGTCGACGCGTTGTCGTTCGGTTTCGTCAAGAATGGCGGCCTCAATGCCGAATGCCTGATCCTGTTCAGGACCGAGCTCGCCGACGAAATCGCGGTGCGGCGCAAGCGTGCAGGGCATCTGCTATCCAAGGGCCGTTATCTCGCCGCACAGATTCTCGCGATGCTCGAGGACGATCTGTGGCTCGACAACGCGCGGACGGCCAATGCCGCTGCCGCCAGGCTTGCCGCAGCAGCGCCGGATCGGCTGGTGTATCCGGTCGAAGCCAATGAGATTTTCCTGACGGTGACGGACGAGGAGTCGGCCGGGCTGCGCGCCAAGGGGTTCGATTTTTACGAGTGGGGTCCGGGCCAGATCCGGTTCGTGACCAGTTGGAATCAACAGGACGCCGACGTTGCCCGGCTCGCCGAGGCGATCGCTGCGATGTGAGGCCCGCATAAGCCCGGCTTATTGCGCGCGTTCCGCCATTGATTGGCGCGCCGAGAAATGATGCGCTTTGGTCCGCGGCCAATGCAGCGGCACGGTCTTGAAAGTGGCGAGCTTCACGCCGGACCGCACCGGACTTCGGTGCGCGATGTCGCGATTCCGTTCATCATCTTCACCGCGATCTGGGGCTCGACCTGGATCGTCATCCGCACCCAGCTCGGGACCGTCCCGCCGCAATGGTCAGTCACCTATCGCTTCGTCGTCGCAGCGATCGCCATGGCCGCGATTGCGGCCTGGAAAGGCGAGAGCCTGCGACTGGGCCGAGGAGGATTGGCTGCGGCGCTGTTCCTCGGCTTCACCCAGTTCTGCGTGAACTTCAATGCGGTGTACCTCGCCGAGCGGCACATCACCTCGGGCGTCGTCGCAACCGTCTTCGCGCTGCTCTTGATCCCCGCCAGCCTGATGGGGTGGGCGTTGCTTCACCACCGCCCGAGCAAGCGCTTCGCCTGGGGCTCGCTGGTCGCGGTGACCGGCATCGTGCTGCTGTTCCTCCACGAACTGCGCGAGCATCCCGCCGACAGCCGCCAGATCGCCGCGGGGATCGGTCTCACCCTGGTCGGAATGCTGGGGGCGGCGATCGCCAATGTCGTGCAGGCCCGGCCCGAAATCCGGCGCTTCCCGCTGTTCGCCTTGCTCGCCTGGTCGATGGCCGCTGGCGCTCTGATCGACGGCCTGATCGCTCTTTCGATGACCGGCCTACCGGTGTTCGACCCGCGTCCGGCCTACTGGCTCGGCGTTCTTTACCTTGCGCTGTTCGCCTCGGTGCTGACCTTCAGCCTTTATTATCCGGTCGTGCGCAAGATTGGCCCGGCGAAGGCGGCCTATTCGAGCGTGCTGGTGCCGATCATCGCCATGGGTTTCTCGACCGCGTTGGAAAATTACCGCTGGACCGGCCTCACGATTGGCGGCGCATTGCTCGCGCTCGGCGGTATGGCCGCAGCGATGCGCAAGGATCGTTCGGGGGTTCCGGCTCCAGACGCCGCCTGAAGCGTTACGCGGCTATGCCTTCGACCGTCATTCGCCGCTTTGTCTACGACGAGATGGAGGGGAACCTGTGGGTCGAGTTCACGACCGGCCGCCGCTACGTTTATTCGGGCGTTCCGCACGAGGTCGCCGATGCGTTCCGCGGCGCCTTCGCCAAAGGCGTTTATTTCAACACCCGCATCCGTGACTGCTTCCCCTATCGTGAAGTCACGCATCCGCACGAGGAAGCCGCGGGCTAGGCCTTCCACTCGATCCGTTCGATGTGCCAGCGACGCTGCGCCTCGGTCGAACCGGGCACGTCATTGACCCTGCGCAAGGTGACGTCCGCTGCGGCCCGTTTGTCGCTGCTGTAGAATGCGACGGGCATGGAAACATAGATCGAGCCGGCGGCGCCCTCCGGCTCCCCGGGCTTGCCGATCTCGAGATGGTTCAGGCCGCGCGATTGGAGCTGCCTGGCGAAGGCTGTCGCCGCGCCCGGATCGCCCCAGGAGTTCGCGGCGTCAGCCCAGCGTTCTTGCTCGATCAGCGCGCCATAATGCTGGACGACCTGGCCGGCAGCCTCCGCGCTCTTCGGATCGATCGGCCGCTTCGGTTCCGTGAGCGGCTCGCGATCCTCGGGCACCGCAACATCCCTGATCGCCTTGGCCTGCTGCGCCGGCGCCGCCATGCCCGCGGCCTGGTTCCCCGCGTCCGACTTTTGCGAAGGTTGCAGCTGGCATCCGGCGAGGGCGGCGAGCGCCAGCAACCCGATTATCGGCTTCATCTGATCTCCTCGTTCGGAACCGCCTTCGGGGCAGTTCGTTCGTTTCGCCGCAACAACAGGTAACAAGAGGGAGAGTTTCCAATGGCCGATGATCGTGACGAGGTGGATCGCACGACCGTGGTGGAAACGGGCGGCGGTGGTGGCGGTGGCGCAGTTCTCGCCGTCGTGTTGCTGATTATCGTCGTGCTGGTGCTGTTGTACATGTTCCGGGACAATCTCGGACTTGGCAGCAAGACCACCGTCGACATCCCCAACAAGGTTGACGTCAACATAAACCACAGCTGATCGGAGAGGGTCAGCCAGAGCCGGCGGGTTGCGAGTCCCCGTCCGGCGAACGGGCGCGGCTGCAATGCCGCGCCCGTTTGATTGTCGGTGGCCGAGCCAGTAACGCGCCGCAATGACCGACGCGCTTCAGTACATGACCGGGTTCGGCGGCCAGTTCGAGAGCGAGGCAGTGCCGGGCGCGCTGCCCAAGGGCCGCAATTCGCCGCAGCGGCCGCCGTTCGGCCTTTATGCCGAGCAATTGTCGGGCAGCAGCTTCACCGCGCCGCGTCACGAGAACCGTCGCTCGTGGCTCTACCGGATGCGGCCCACCGCCGATCACCGCCCGTTCGAACGCTACGGCGGGGCGCCTTTGTTCGCGCCGGGGACGGTCGAGGGACCACTCGCGCCGAACCGCCTGCGCTGGGATCCGCCGCAGGACCTGCCCGAAGGCGAGGACTTCGTCGACGGCATGGTGACGATGCTCGCCAACCGCGATCCATCGGACCTCGAGGGTGTCGCGGTCCACCTTTACCGCGCGGGCAAGTCGATGGAGCGGCGCGTGTTCGTCGATGCCGACGGCGAACTGCTGGTCATTCCGCAATCCGGCACGCTGCGGATTTACACCGAGTTGGGGCGCATGGAGGTCCCACCCGGATCCGTCGCGGCAATCCCCCGCGGAGTGAAGTTCCGGGTCGAGGTCGATGGGGACAGCCGCGGCTATGTCGCCGAGAACCATGGCCTCCCGCTGCGGCTTCCCGAGCTTGGACCGATCGGCGCCAACGGCCTTGCCAACCCGCGCGATTTCGAAACGCCGGGCGCGTGGTTCGAGGACCGGGACGAGCCGACCGAAGTCATTCAGAAATCGCTCGGCTCGCTGTGGACGACGACGCTCGACCATTCGCCGCTCGACGTCGTCGCATGGCATGGGAATTACGCCCCCTGGCGCTACGATCTGTCTCGCTTCAACGCGATCGGCACGATCAGCTTCGACCATCCCGACCCCTCGATCTTCACGGTGCTGACCAGTCCAAGCGATGTCCCGGGCCGCGCCAATGCGGATTTCGTCATCTTCCCGCCGCGCTGGACGGTTGGCGAGGACACCTTCCGCCCGCCCTGGTTCCACCGCAACGTGATGAGCGAAGCGATGGGCCTGATCCACGGCGCTTACGACGCCAAGGCCGAGGGCTTCGCACCCGGCGGGCTCTCGCTCCACAATCTGATGAGCGGCCATGGTCCCGACGTTGAAAGCTGGCGCACGGCGAGCGAGGCCGAGCTCGAGCCCGTCAAGATCGAAGGCACGATGGCGTTCATGGTCGAGACCTGCTGGCCTTATCGTCCGACCCAGTTCGCGCTCGACCGCGCCCAGCCCGACTATGATCAGGCATGGACCGGCTTTCCCAAGGCCAAGCTGCCGTGACCGATGAAACCAACGATCCCGGGCTGACCAGCTGGTGCGAGAGCGCCCAGGCCAGCGACTTCCCGATCCAGAATCTGCCGCTCGGCATATTCTCGGTCGGCGAGCGGCGGCGCCGGGCTGGAGTCGCGATCGGCGACTATGTGCTCGACCTGGCGGGCATCGCCGATCTGATCGACGAAGATTGGCGCGATGACCTGTCGCAGCCGGTCCTGAACGGATGGCTGGCGCGGGGGCTCGATGTGCAAGACGCGCTGCGGGCGCGCCTTGTCGAGCTGCTTTCGGATGCGAAATACCGCGACGATGTCGAACCGCAGCTGGTCGGGCAGAGCGAGGTCCGGATGCACGTCCCTTGCCTCGTTGGCGACTACACCGACTTCTACGTCGGCATCCACCACGCGACCAATGTCGGCAAACAGTTCCGGCCCGACAATCCGCTGCTGCCCAACTACAAGCATGTGCCGATCGGCTATCACGGGCGCGCGAGCTCGGTGCGCGCCTCCGGCGAGCCGGTGATCCGCCCTTGGGGCCAGCGCAAGCTGCCGGATGCCGACGCGCCGGAATATGGCCCGAGCCGCCGTGTCGATTACGAGCTCGAGCTCGGTATCTGGATCGGCGAAGGTAACGAGCTTGGCCAGCCGATCCCGATCAGCGAAGCTTCCAGGCACATCGCCGGCTATTGCCTCTTGAACGACTGGTCGGCGCGCGACCTGCAGGCGTGGGAATATCAGCCGCTCGGGCCGTTCCTCGCCAAGAACTTCCTGACCAGCGTCAGCCCCTGGGTCGTCAGCCCGCAGGCGCTTGCGCCGTTCCGCAATGCCATGCCGGCGCGGCCAGCCGGCGATCCGGAGCCGCTTCCGTACTTGAGCGACGCCTGTGACCGCGAAAGTGGTGGGCTCGGCATCGAGCTCGAAGTTACGCTGACGACCGACAAGATGCGGCAAGCCGGCCTTGCGCCGCACGCCCTTTCCCGCGGCTCGGCCGATGCGGCGATGTACTGGAGCGCGGCGCAGATCGTGGCCCACCACAGCTCGAACGGCTGCAACCTGCAGCCTGGGGACCTGATCGGCACTGGCACCCTGTCGACCGACAGCGCCGAAGGACTCGGCTCGCTGCTCGAGATCAGCCGGGGCGGGAAGCAGCCGATCCACTTGCCGTCGGGCGAAACGCGCAGCTTCCTCGAGGACGGCGATGAAGTGACGCTCAAAGCCTGGTGCGAGGCCGACGGCGCAGTGCGGATCGGTTTCGGCGAGTGCGTCGGCCGCGTCTTCGCTCCAGCCTGACGGAAATGTGCTAAAGGCTGGTCACCGGGCAAGGGGCCGCGCAATGATCTTCCGCCAGCTGTTCGAACCGATCTCGTCGGCTTACACCTATCTCATCGGCTGCGACGAGACGCGCGAAGCGGCGCTCATCGACCCCGTTCTGGAAACCGTCGATCGTGACCTCGCACTGCTTCGTGAGCTTGGCCTGGCGCTCAAATATACGCTGGAAACCCACATCCATGCCGATCACGTGACCGGCGCGGACCGGTTGCGCGATGCGACCGGATCGAAGGTCGCCGTCCCGCAGGAGAGCGGAGCGCGCCAGGTCGACGTCGCAGTCCGGGAGGGTGAGCCGATCATGGTCGGGACGCTGAGCCTCGATCCGCTCTATGTGCCCGGCCATACCGATGATCATCACGCCTATCTGCTGCGCGGAAATGATGCGCTCCGCGTCTTCACCGGCGATGCGCTGATGATCGACGGGTGCGGCCGCACCGATTTCCAGAACGGCGACGCGGCGACGCTGTACCGATCGGTCCATGACAAACTGTTCACGCTGCCGGACGACACGCTCGTCTATCCCGGCCACGACTATCAGCAGCGGCGCGTCAGCAGCGTCGGGCAGGAGCGCGCGCGCAATCCGCGGCTCGGCGGCGGCAGGACCCTCGACGAGTTCGTCGCCATCATGGGTGGCCTCAACCTGCCGCGACCGAAGAAAATGGACGTTGCGGTGCCTGCCAATCGTGAGTGCGGCGACGCTCAGATCGCCTAGCGTTCGTTATCCCAGATCATGTGGATGATCCGCCAGCCGCGATCCGGATCGCGGAACAGCTGGACGGAATTGATGCCCCTGCGCTCGACATCGGCATCGTCCGGCGAGCGCCGCGCCTCATAAGCGCTCCACACGTGCGCGATGTTGCCGAAGACGTCGATCCGCCGGCTGGTCTCGATCTCGTAGAATGCGTTCGCCGAGAAGAACGGCGTCGTGTCGGCCGAATATTCGTCGAGCGTCATCGACTTCTTCACCGCCCGTCCCTGGTCATCGACCCAGGTGCGGACCTGCCGCGCTTCCGGCAGGAAGCAATTCGCCTGCCGCGACCAGTCGCGCGGACCCGCAGGCCCCGAAATCATCGCGTACATTTCGTCGATCGCGGCGCCGATCGCGGCTTCGTCGTCCATGCAATTCCCTCCGTCTCTTTCGCTGTCCGGAATGGGCAGAATTTATCGAAAATTAATCATGTTTTGCTCATTGCAAGGATCGGACAAGGAGCGAAGCGTGGGAAGTCTCGGCAGAATGCTGCGGTCGGGCGGCAATTCCAGCCACGCCGAATCACGCCCGCAGCCCTCGCGCGCCGACAATCTTCTCCGGGAATTCGAGAGCAGCGGGAAGGGCTGGTTCTGGGAGACGACCCGCGACGGAACGCTCTCCTACATCAGCCAGAGCGTTGCCCAGGCGCTGGGCCGCGAGCCCGCCGACCTGCTCGACCGGCCGTTCACCGACCTGATCTCGACCGAGAATGAAGACGGGGCGGCGACGTCGGAGCGGACGCTAGGCTTTTATTTGTCGTCGCACGTCGCCTTCCAGGACCTGATCGTCCGCGCCAAGACCAAGAACGAGATCTGGTGGTCGATCACCGGCCGGCCGGTGCACAATGAGCTCGGGCATTTCTTCGGTTTTCGCGGCTTCGCGTCGGACCTGACCAAGGTGCGCCAGTCCGAAGTCGAGCTCGACCGGCTCGCGCGGCAGGATTCGCTGACCGGCCTCGCCAACCGCGAGATGCTTCGCCGGGCCCTCGACGACGCCCTGCTCGGCGCGGTCCGCCGCAAGCACCGCTGTTCGGTGTTCCTGCTCGACCTCGACCGCTTCAAGGCAGTCAACGACACGCTCGGCCACCCGGCCGGCGACACGCTGCTGCGCCTCGTGTCGCTGCGGCTGCGCGACGTGATCGGCGACGCCGGCCAGGTCGGGCGTCTCGGCGGCGACGAGTTCGAGGTCGTGCTGCCGTCCACCTCCAACAAGGAGGATTTGTCGAAGCTCGCCCAGGGCATCATCGACAGTCTGTCGCGGCCGTACACCATCAACGGCACCGCGGTGTCGATCGGCGCCTCGGTCGGCATCGTCACCTCCGACTATGACGACCGCACGTCCGACGACTTGATGCGCGATGCCGACCTTGCGCTATATGCTGCCAAGGCCGCTGGAAAGGGCTGCTTCCGCTTCTTCGCGCCGGAGATGCACGAGACGGCGCGCGAGCGGCAACGGATGGAGTCCGACCTGCGCGTGGCGCTGGAGAAGGGCCAACTGAGGGTCGTCTTCCAACCCAGCGTGGATGCTTCCAGCGAAGCAGTCACCGGCTTCGAGGCGCTGATT
>JAICVC010000078.1 GCA_025935515.1 Sphingomonas sp. | reverse complement strand
TCTTCACCAAGGGCGCCGACGTCGGCGGCGACCTGGTCGGCAAAGTGGAAGCCGGCATTCCGGAAGACGATCCGCGCAACCCGGCCACCATCGCCGACAACGTCGGCGACAATGTCGGCGACTGCGCCGGCATGGCCGCCGATCTGTTCGAGACCTATGTCGTCACCGTCGGTATCACCATGGTATCGGTGGCGCTGGCGATCGGCGCCTCGCCGCTGCTGATGCCGCTAATGAGCCTGCCGCTGCTAATCGGCGGCGTCTGCATCATCACCTCGGTCATCGGCACGTACATGGTCCGCCTCGGGGCCAAGGGCTCGATCATGGGCGCGCTCTACAAGGGCTTCTGGACCGCGACCCTGCTCGCAGTCCCGGCGATCTACGGCGCGGCCTGGTATGCCCTCGGCGGCGATCTCAAGCAGACGATCACCACCACCGCGGGACTCAGCTTCCCGGCGACCAACCTCGTCTGGGCGAGCTTCATCGGCCTCGCGGTGACCGCGCTGATCGTGTGGATCACAGAATATTATACCGGCACCAACTACCGTCCGGTGCAGTCGATCGCGCGCGCTTCGCAGACCGGGCACGGCACCAACATCATCCAGGGCTTGGCGATCAGTCTCGAGTCCACCGCGCTCCCGACTATCGTCATCATCGTCGGCCTCATCGCCAGCTTCCAGCTGGCGGGCGTCCTCGGCGTCGCGTTCGCGGCGTCTGCGATGCTCGCGTTGGCCGGCATGGTGGTCGCGCTCGACGCTTACGGTCCGGTCACCGACAATGCCGGCGGGATCGCCGAAATGTCCGGCCTCGAAGAGGACGTGCGCACCCGCACCGACGCGCTCGATGCGGTGGGCAACACCACCAAGGCGGTGACCAAGGGCTATGCGATCGGCTCCGCCGGCCTTGCGGCCCTGGTGCTGTTCGGCGCATACACCGCCGACTTGCGCGAGTTCGGCGCCGAGCTGGGCGTCACCACCAACCTCGACACGCTGTTCAGCCTGTCGAACCCGTACGTCATCGTCGGCCTGCTGCTGGGCGCGCTGCTGCCATACCTGTTCGGCGCGATGGGCATGACCGCCGTCGGCCGCGCCGGGGGTGCGGTGGTCGAGGAGGTGCGCGGCCAGTTCCGCGACAATCCGGGGATCATGGACGGCACGGTCCGCCCGAACTACGCGCGCACCGTCGACCTGGTGACCAAGGCCGCAATCCGGGAAATGATCATCCCGTCGCTGCTTCCGGTGCTCGCCCCGATCGTCGTCTATTTCGCAATCGGCGCGATTGCCGGCAAGGAGCAAGGGCTCGCCGCGGTCGGCGCGCTGCTCCTCGGCGTAATCGTCTCCGGCCTGTTCGTCGCCATCTCGATGACTTCGGGCGGCGGCGCGTGGGACAATGCGAAGAAGTATATCGAGGACGGCAATTACGGTGGCAAAGGCTCCGAGGCCCACAAGGCCGCGGTGACCGGCGACACCGTCGGCGATCCCTACAAGGACACGGCGGGCCCGGCCGTCAATCCAATGATCAAGATCACCAACATCGTCGCGCTCCTGCTGCTCGCAGCGCTGGCGGCGCACGCCGCGGTCTGATCTGATCTCGAGCCAAGACGAGCCCCGTCGCGGTTTTCCGCGGCGGGGCTTCCCTTTGGCGGGTTACACGCCCATCTGCCCGCCATGACGCACGCGATCCGAGTTCACGAGACTGGAGGGCCAGAGGTCCTCAAGTGGGAAGAAATCCACGTCGGAGAGCCCGGTCCCGGGCAGGTCCGGCTGCGTCAGGAAGCGGCCGGGCTCAACTTCATCGACGTCTATCACCGCACCGGTCTCTACCCGCAGCCTCTGCCCTTTACGCCGGGCGTCGAGGGCGCTGGCGTGGTGGAGGCCGTCGCGCCCGACGTGACGGCAGTAAAGGTTGGCGACCGCATCGCTTATGGCGGCCCAGTCGGCGGCTATGCTGACGTGCGTCTGATCGCCGCAGATCGCGTCGTGAAGCTGCCCAATGCAATCTCGTCGGAGCAAGCCGCAGCCATGATGCTGCAGGGCATGACTGCGGAGATGCTGGTCAAGCGCGTCTATCCGGTGAAGCCCGGCGACATGGTGTTGATCCATGCCGCTGCTGGAGGCGTCGGCCTGATCCTGTGCCAATGGGCGAAGGCGCTCGGCGCGACCGTGATCGGCACCGTGGGCAGCGACGAAAAGGCTGAGCTGGTCCGCGCGCACGGCTGCGACCATCCCATCGTCTACACCCGTCAGGATTTCGTCGCCGAGGTCGAGCGGATCACCGGCGGCGCAAAGGTGGCCGTCGTCTATGACGGCGTCGGCCGCGATACCTTCATGAAGTCGCTCGATTGCCTGCAACGGCGCGGCATGATGGCGAGCTTCGGCAACGCCTCCGGGCCAGTCGATCCCTTTGACGCGCTCCTTCTCGCGCGGAAAGGCTCGCTCTTCCTGACCCGCCCGACGCTGTACGATTACACGCTGGATCCCGCCGACCTCCAGCAGTCGGCTCGCGCCCTGTTCGATGTGGTCACGAGCGGCAAGGTGAAGATCGAGGTCAAGCAGCGCTTCGCCCTCAAGGACGCAGCAGAAGCGCACCGCGCGCTTGAAGCTCGCAAGACCAGCGGCTCGACTGTCCTCACTATCTAGGGCGCACCGCTTCACATTTTCCGACACGCCCGCTAAGCCACCGCGACTTTTCAGCGCCCAACAGAAGGATATCGCTTGGCCAAGGAAGAATTGCTCGAGATGCGGGGGCAGGTGGTGGAACTACTGCCCAATGCGATGTTCCGCGTCCGCCTCGAGAACGGCCATGAGGTCCTCGGGCACACTGCCGGCAAGATGCGCAAGAACCGCATTCGCGTGCTGACCGGCGACGAAGTGCTGGTCGAGATGACGCCCTACGACCTGACCAAGGGTCGGATCACCTACCGCTTCATGCCAGGACGCGCAGGACCGCCTGGATATCCGTAAATGCGGCTGATCCTCGCTTCGGCGAGCCCGCGCCGCCTGGACCTCCTCGCCCGCATCGGGGTCGAGCCCGACGGGGTGGTTCCCGCTGATATCGACGAAAGCGTGGCCAGGGGCGAGCTGCCGCGCCACCATGCGCTCCGCCTCGCCCGCGAAAAGGCCGCAGCGGTTGCGCTCCAGGACCCAGAGGCGTTGGTGCTTGCCGCCGACACCGTGGTTGCGGTCGGTCGCCGCATCCTGCCGAAGGTCGAGGACGAAGCCACGCTGCGCGCCTGCATGAAGCTGCTTTCGGGCCGCCGCCATCGCGTGCTGACCGGGGTCGCACTGGCGATCCCCGGGGGCACGGTTCGTGAGCGGCTAGTGGAGACGATGATCGCGATGAAGCGTCTCTCCGACGAGGAAATCGACTATTACGCAAGCCACGGCGAGTGGCGCGGAAAGGCCGGCGGCTATGCACTCCAGGGCTATGGCGAGGTCTATGTCCGGCACATCGCCGGCAGCTATTCGAACGTGGTCGGGCTGCCGCTCGCGGAAACCCGGGTGTTGCTGAAGTCAGTGGGCTATCCGCTTGCCTGAGTGGCTGGTCGAGCACGGGTTCGGCGAAACTCGCGCAGCGCTCGTCGACAATGGCGAAATCGTTGAAGCTCGCATCGAACTGAGCGGAGTCCTGCGCGAAGGTTCGATCATTGCCGCGCGGCTGGTCAGCTCGGGAATCGACGGACGCAACGCCGTGGCGCGCGACGACCATGGCGCCGAATATTTGCTCCCCAAAGGAGCGCCGGGCGTGACCGAAGGCAAGTCCCTGCACATCCAGATTACGCGCGAGCACATTCCCGGGCCAGAGAATTGGAAACGCGCGCGCGCAAGAGTGGCCGACTGCGCGCTACACCCGGTACCCCGGCTCGCGCAGCGGCTGGGGGTGGCCGAGCGGGTCGTGCCGAGGCCGATCGACGATCTCGCCGATGCCGGCTGGAACGATCTGATCGAGCAGGCGAGCAGCGGACTCGTGCGCTTTGCGGGCGGCGAGCTTCGGATCTGCGCCACTCCGGCGATGATCGTTATCGACGTCGACGGGACTCTTGCGCGAGACGAGCTTGCGGTTCGCGGCGCCGAGGAGGCCGCAAAATCCATCCGCCGGCTGGACATTGGCGGTTCAATCGCCATCGATTTGCCCACCACCGAAGGCAAGGTTGCCCGTCAAGCGGCGGCAGAGGCGATCGATCGTCACCTGCCGTTGCCGTTCGAGCGAACCGCCGTGAATGGCTTCGGCCTAGTTCAGATCATCCGTCCGCGGCGCCGGGCTTCCCTGATCGACTTGGCGCAGGAGCGCGCCGGATTTGAAGCCAGGGCGTTGCTTTGGCGCGCAGCCTTTGAGCCGCCCGGGGCAAAGCGATTGGTAGCGAACCCGGCCGTAACCGCGGCCCTCGGGTTCCATCCGGCATGGCTCGACTTCCTCGCGCGAGCGGTTGGTGGAACGGTCGAGTTGCGCGCCGACCCTTCGCTTCCCATGTCGGGCGGGTATGCCGAAAATGGCTGACCAAAGGAAAAGCTGCCCGGTTTGCGGCAAGCCCGAAACGCCCGAGCAGGCGCCGTTCTGCAGCCGCGGCTGCAAGGACCGCGACCTACTGAAATGGCTTGGCGAAGGCTATCGCATCCCTGGGCCCGCCGCCGACCCCGAAAGGGTGGACAGCGACGGACACGACGGTTAGGGAGCCGGTCGCTTGAACGGGCCTCCCGCCCGCTTCCAAGAGCCCAGGTAGCTCAGTTGGTAGAGCACGTGACTGAAAATCACGGTGTCGGTGGTTCGATTCCGCCCCTGGGCACCATTTCGGAGCGCAATCAGTCCGGGGGACTGACCAGCACCGAAATCCGAGGCGAAGCGAAGGTGCCCGACACCGTCTCCGACCTCCCTACCCCAGCGCTCATCCTCGACCGCTCACGCCTCGAGCGGAACGCGGCGCGGATGCGCTCGAAGGTCGGCACCCTTGGAGTCACGCTGCGGCCGCACGTCAAGACCTCCAAGTCGATCGACGTGCTTCGAATCCTTGCCGGTGGCGCGGCGCTTCCGATCACCGTCTCTACGCTGGCCGAAGCGCGATATTTCTTCGCGCATGGCGTGAGCGACATTCTCTACGCGGTCGGGATCGCGCCGGGGAAGCTGCCCGAGGTCGCCGACCTGATCCGCGCGGGCTGCAAGCTGCGCGTGATCCTCGATACGCTCGAAGCCGCCGACGCGGTGCGCGATTTCGCCGCCGCTGAGGGCGTGCCCATCGAAGCGCTGATTGAAATCGACAGCGACGGTCACCGCGCCGGCGTCGCTTCGGATGATCCGCTGTTGATCGAGATCGGGCGCACGCTTGGCAGCAATCTTGCCGGCGTGATGACCCATGCCGGGGCATCCTATGATTGCCGGATCCGCGCAGAATTCGAAGCCATGGCCGAGCAGGAGCGGGCGCTCACCGTCGAGGCCGCCGAGCGGCTGCGGGCGGTCGGCCTGCCCTCGCCGATCGTCAGCGTCGGCTCGACGCCCACGCTGCACTATGCGCGCGGCCTCGCGGGCGTCACCGAAGCCCGCGCCGGAGTCTATGCCTTCGGCGACCTCGTCCAGGCCGAGCTCGGAACCTGCGCGATCGACGACATCGCCATCGGCGTGATCGCCAGCGTGATCGGCCACAATCGCAGGCACGGACGCGTGCTGATCGACGCGGGGTTCCTGGCACTAAGCCGCGACCGCGGCACGGCCGACCTGCCGATCGACTGGGGCTATGGAGCGGTGTGCGATCCCGTCAGTGGTGAGATCATCGCCGGGGTGACGGTTTCATCGACCAACCAGGAGCACGGGATCATCACCGCTCGGTCGGGGGAGATCGACCTCGACGGCTTCCCGCTCGGCAGCCGCGTCAAAATCCTTCCTAATCACGCCTGCGCCACGGCGGCCGCCTATGACCGCTATTTCGTGACCGCCGGCGGCTGCCAGATTGTCGACGTCTGGCCGCGGGTGAACGGCTGGTAGGGTTACTCGGCCGCAGTCGCGATCAGCGGCTCGACCATTGCCTGATCCTCGAACCAGGCGATGGTTTTGGCCAGGCCCTCTTCCAGAGAGGTCCGGGGCTGCCAGCCAAGCAGCTCGACCGCGCGGGCGATGTCGGGCTTCCGCCGGCGCGGGTCGTCTTCGGGCAGCGGCCGTTCGGCGATGTGGGAATGGGCCCCCGTCAGGCCGATGATCATGACGGCGAGCTCGCGCACGGTCAGCTCGCGCGGATCGCCGAGATTGACCGGAACCCCGACCGCACGGTCGCTGTCCATCAGCCGCAAGAGGCCTTCGACGGTGTCGTCGACGAAGCAGAAGCAGCGCGTCTGCGATCCATCGCCGTAGATGGTTAGCTCCTCGCGCCGCAGTAGCTGAATGATAAAGTTTGAGACGACCCGCCCGTCGTCGGCCTGCATCCGCGGCCCGTAGGTGTTGAAGATGCGCGCGACGCGGACATCAGCGCGGCCCGCTCGGAGGAAGTCGAAGGCGAGCGCCTCGCCGGCGCGCTTGCCCTCGTCGTAGCAGGCGCGGGGACCGGTGCAGCTGACGTTGCCGCGATAGTCCTCGCTTTGCGGGTGAGCTTCTGGATCGCCGTAAACTTCGCTGGTCGAGGTCAACAGCAGGCGTGCGCCACTGCCCTCGGCCAGCCGCAGCGCGTTGCGCGTGCCAACGACGGCGGTCAGCATCGTGTGTTCCGGATCGGCCTGATAGTGGTTGGGAGAGGCCGCGCACGCCAGATGGAAGATATGCGTAAGCGGTGACGCAGAAAGGGCGCGCGGCAGATCGTCGATCACGTCATGCTCGATGAACTCGAAACGGGTTGATCGGAGCAAATGCTCGATATTCTCGAGCCGGCCGGTCCGCAGATTGTCGATTGCAATCACTCGCGCGCCATCGGCGATAAGCCGATCGCAGAGATGTGAGCCAATAAATCCGGCACCGCCGGTAACCAGCGCGAGCTTTTCCAAACTCGACACGATCACTCCCTCGTCCCTTAAGATGCGGAAGCGTTTGCGAAGCAGATGCGTTCCCTCGCGCAGAGGTTCAGCGCAAGAGATGCGAATGCCCGCAAGTGGCGTCGGTCAACCCAACTGGAAACCCGAGCAAGTCGGCGACTAGCGCCAGCCTTTGTCTCTCGCCGCTTTCTCCTGGTTGGCGTCGAATGCCTCACCGGCCATGGAAGAATCGACAAGCGCGGCGAGGCTCGGGTCCATGCCGGCCGCCATTCGATAGCTGCCGCCCTGCCCTTCCGGAGCGGCGAACAAACCCTTCAGTTGCCAGCGTCCGTTCCGGTGACAGGCTAGCCCGCTTGACGCCTGCGCCGTGAAGCTTCGGCAAATCTCGCCTGCCCCGTTGCGGAAGGTCATGCCGATGCGGACGCTGTCGGCAGGCGCGCTGGCCAGCTGCGTTTCCAGCGCCTGGTTCAGCGACGCTGCTGCGTAAAGCTTGCCCGCCTGCACCTCGACCGGGCCGGCGGCGCGGTCAGGGACCATGGTCCCGACGAAGATGCCAAGCGCGAGCGTCGCCGCCATTGCTGCCCATTGCGGCAGTGACGGCATCGACCGAGCACGCCTTGCCGCGGCGAAATCCACGACCTTCGCTGGTGCGCGCAGCGTCGCCGCCAGATGGTCCGGCACGGCGGCGGAAGCGATCGGATCGAAGGCAACCCTGAGCCGGGCGCCGAGCGCCCGGTGCTGCTCGGCGAGCCGCTCGAGCTCAGGATCGGCCGCGACCTTCGCTTCCATTTCGGCCGACTCAGCCGGACCAAGCTCGCCGTCGAGCCAGGCAAAGAATTTCTCGTCCTCGGTCATCGCTCACCCACCATGGCCAGAAGCGCAGTCCGCCCGCGCACGAGCCGGCTCGAGACCGTACCGATCGGCAGTCCCAGCATTTCCGAAACCTCGCGATAGCCGAACCCCTCGACCAGGATCAGCGCAACCACCTCGCGCTGATCGTCGGGAAGCCGGCCCATCGCGGCCATGACCCGCTTCAGGTCGACCGCCGCATCCATTGCGTCGCGCGGGTCCTCGCCGATGCTGAGACCCTCCTCTTCCGGCACCTCGCGGGCGATCTTCCGCGACCGCGAACGGGCGGTGTCGATCCACAGGTTGCGCATGATCCGGTAGGACCAGCTGTCGAGCCGAGTCCCTTCCTGCCATCGATCGCGCGAGCGCAGCGCGCGCTCGATGGTCGCCTGCGTCAAATCGTCCGCATCGGCCGAATCGTGGCTCAGGACATGCGCAAAGCGGCGCAGCCGCGGCAGCAGTTCGGCGAGCTGGCCTTCGAACGACGACGATTGGTCCATTCCACTCCATGAGGATGAAACGACGCGCCTGGCTCGTTTCATCCGCAGCAAGGCATGTAAAAGAGGGTGCCCGATGTCCAGCTTGGTCCGTCAGTTCCTGTACGCCGCAGCGGCCGGCGCAGCGCTCGCCGGCAGCGCTGGCGCGCAACTGCTCCCGTCCGTATCGCTGCCGCCGGTGAGCCTGCCGGTGCCGACCGGCAACGTGCCGGTCGCCGGACCGCTGCTGCAAAACATACTCGCCGAGCCGGCTGCCCAGCAGGCGATCCGCCCGACGCTCGACAGCGTTGGCGGGCTCACCGAGACGATCGCTCAGTCAGGCGCGTCGAACCTTCTCGAGTTGCGCCGCCTGCGCCTGCAGGAGCTGATCCGCGGCACCAGAGCCACCGTGGAGAATGACGGTAGCGGTCTGCCTGTCCGCCGCGGGATCGTCGCTGTCCTCGATCCTGATCCATTCGGCCTGCAGCGCGCGCTCGGCGCGGGGTTCCGCATCGCGCGCGACGATCGCGATCCGGCGCTGGGCCTGCGCATCGTCTCGCTCGCGGTGCCTGGCCGGATGAGCGCGAAAGACGGGCTGAAGCTGCTGCGGAAGGTCGCGCCGGAGCTGCGGGCGGACTTCGACCATCTTTTTGAGCCGGCTGGCGGTTCGCTAGCTACCATGACGGGAGCTGCTGCCGCGGCGCAGGGAGTCGCCGGCGGACGCGCGATCGGGATGATCGACGGCGGAGTCGCCTCGCACCCGTCGCTCGCCGGCAAGAGCATCGAGCAGAATGGCTTCGCCGGCGCGCCTCGGCCGACGGGCCATGGAACGGCGGTCGCCTCGCTGCTGGTGGGGAGCCAGGGGCCCTTTCGCGGCGCGGCGACCGGAGCGCAGTTGTTCGTCGCCGATGTCTATGGCGGCAACCGCGC
>JAICVC010000151.1 GCA_025935515.1 Sphingomonas sp. | reverse complement strand
ATTCAGTTTCGTGCGATGCGGCACGGACAGCAGCGCATAGCGCAGCGTCACCCCGTCGAAGCCCATCTCCGCGATGTCGCGCAGCGTGTGGATGTTGCCCAGCGACTTCGACATCTTCTGCCCGTCGCCCGCCATGACGAAGCCGTGGGTCAGCACCGCGTCATAGGGCGCGCGGCCGCGCGTCCCGCAGCTTTCCAGCAGTGACGACTGGAACCAGCCGCGGTGCTGGTCGGATCCCTCGAGATAGAGGTCGGCGGGCCAGCGCTGCTCGGGCCAGTGGCCACTTTCCAGGGTGAAGACGTGGGTGCAGCCGCTGTCGAACCAGACGTCGAGAATGTCGGTGACCATCTCGTAATCATCGGGGCTGCGGTCCTCGCCGAGAAAGTGGGCGGCATTTTCGGCGTGCCACGCGTCAACGCCCTCGCGCCTGAACGCGTCCACCACACGCTGGTTGACTTCGTGGTCGACCAGCAGCTCGCCGGTCGCACGCTCGACGAACACCGCGATGGGCACGCCCCAAGCGCGCTGGCGGCTGAGCACCCAGTCGGGCCTTTGCTCGACCATCGATCCGAGGCGGTTGCGCCCCTTGTCGGGCACGAACCGCGTGTCGGCAATGGCCTGCAGCGCGAGCTGGCGAAGGCTCGGCGACGCACAGAACTCCTCGTCGGCCATGTTGAGCGCGCCGCCCTCGCCTTCCCAGCGCTTTTCGGCCCGCGTCTTGGGACTGAAATGCGTCAGCGGCCGGTCCATCGCGATGAACCATTGCGGCGTGCAGCGGTAAATCACCTTGGCCTTCGACCGCCACGAATGGGGGTAGCTGTGCTTGAAATCCGCGCTCGCGGCGAGCAGCGCGCCGGCCTCGCGCAGGTCCGAGCAGATCGGCCCGTCGGGCGCGTTGAACTTGTTGTTGATGACCGACCCCTGGCCGCCGAGCCACGCCCAGTCGTCCCGATACCGGCCGTCGTCGGTGACCGCGAACACTGGATCGATGCCGTGTTCCTGGCAGAGGTAAAAGTCCTCCTCGCCATGATCCGGCGCCTCATGCACAAGCCCCGTACCTTGATCGGTGGTGACGAAGTCAGCAGCGAGGAACGGCCGCGGCTTCGCGAAGAACCCCCCAAGCTTGTGCATCGGATGGCGGGCGATGGTGCCGGCGAGCTCCGGGCCCAAGTACGATTTGCCGAGCTCGGCCCTCAACAACCCTTCTGCATCCTCAGGCATGTCGGGCGTATCACGGAGGCTTAGCCCCGCCCTCTTGAGGAATTCATCGACTAGATCGAATGCTGCCAAATAGCGGCGACCGTCGTCGGTATTCAGAAGCGAATAAACGACCTTAGGACCGTACCCGATCGCCTGATTGACCGGGATTGTCCACGGCGTGGTGGTCCATACCACCGCATAAGCGCCGACCAGCTCAGGAATCGGGCTCTCGACGATCTCGAACGCGACATCGATCTGGGTCGAGACGATGTCCTCATATTCGATCTCGGCTTCGGCCAGCGCGGTCTTCTCGACCGGCGACCACATCACTGGCTTGGCGCCGCGGTAGAGCTGGCCGGTCTCGGCGAACTTGAACAATTCGGAGACGATGGTCGCTTCCGCGCCCTTGGCCATGGTGAGGTAGGGCTTGTCCCAATCGGCGCTGATGCCAAGCCGCTTCAGCTGCTCGCGCTGCACGTCGACCCAATGCTGGGCATAGGTGCGGCATTCGGCGCGGAATTCGCGGACGGGCACCTCGTCCTTGTTCAGCTTCTTCTTGCGGTACTGCTCCTCGACCTTCCACTCGATCGGAAGGCCGTGGCAGTCCCAGCCGGGCACGTAAGGCGCATCCTTGCCGAGCAGCGTCTG
Organism: Sphingomonas sp.; assembly: GCA_025935515.1. Classification (GTDB taxonomy): domain Bacteria; phylum Pseudomonadota; class Alphaproteobacteria; order Sphingomonadales; family Sphingomonadaceae; genus Sphingomicrobium. The sequence continues at coordinate 2,324 of JAICVC010000151.1, read as the reverse complement.
CGTCCGCACCACCATGTCCTTGAGCGTGTGGTTGAGCGCATGGCCGATGTGGATGTCGCCGTTGGCGTAGGGCGGGCCGTCGTGGAAGATGAACTTCTGCCGCCCCGAGCGCGCCGCCCGGATCTGCCGGTACAGCCCCTCGTATTCCCAGCGCGCCGCGATCGCCGGCTCCTTCTGCGGCAGGCCCGCCTTCATCGGAAAGTCGGTGCGCGGCAGGAACACCGTCGAGCGGTAGTCGGTCTTTGTGGTCTCGGGGGCGTCAGCCATTACGCGCGGGGCCTTAGCGGCGGCGGCAAGGCTAATGCAAACCCGTCATGCTGAACTTGTTTCGGCATCCATTGTGCCGACGGGCGGTGAGCATGGAGGAATGGACCCTGAAACAAGTTCAGTGTGACGGAAGAGCCAGCAGCCTCCGTGCCTCTACTTCGTCCTGCCGCATCTCGGCGACGAGATCGTCGACGCTGTCGAACTTCTTTTCGTCGCGGATGAAGGCGTGGAGGGCGACCTCGATCCTGCGCCCGTAAAGGTCGCCATCGAAGTCGAGCAAATGCGTCTCGAGCAGCTCCTCCGGCGGGTCGAAGGTCGGGCGGACGCCGAGGCTTGCGACCCCGGGATGCTCGCTGCCATCATCGAGCTTCACCCGCACCGCGTAGATTCCGTAGCGCGGGCGCTGGTAGTCGCTGAGGCTTAGGTTGGCGGTCGGATAGCCGAGCTCGCGGCCGCGCCGGTCGCCCTGCTGCACGACGCCTTCCACGGCGAAATCGCGGCTCATCAGCCTGGTCGACGTGGCGGTGTCCCCCGCCTCGAGCGCTTCGCGGATCCGGCCCGACGAAATGCGCTCGTCACCGAGCAGCACCGGCGACACGGCCTCAGCGCTGATGCCATGGTCGGCGCCAAGCGTCCGCAGTAGTTCGACATTGCCGCCGCGCATCTTGCCGAAGGTGAAATCGTCGCCGGTGACCACGCCCGCCGCGCCGATCCGCTTTCCCAGCAGCTCGGTCACGAAATCCTCGGCGGTGGTCGAACGCAGCGCCTCGTTGAACTCGAACACCAGCATCGCGTCGGCGCCGGCGTGGGCGAACAGGGCCTCGCGCTGGTCGAGCGTGGTCAGTCGGAACGGCGGCAGGTCGGGCTTGAAAAAGCGCACCGGGTGGGGATCGAAGGTGGCGGCGATCGCCGGCCGCCGCTCGTGAAAGGCCCGCTGGACCGCGCGCCCGACCACCGCCTGGTGGCCGAGATGGAAACCATCGAAATTGCCGAGCGCGACGATGCTCCCCCTCAAGTTGTCGGGGATGCCGCCGGCGAGGGTCAGGCGCTGCATTGAGCGCGGCCTCTATCGGCCAAATCAGCGGGTGGAAAGGTGATGCTTGAACAGCCGGTACTCGTTCCAGGCGAGCGTCATGACGATGAGGTCGATGATGGTGATCGCGATGAGGCCGATGTCGTGCGTGTAGCTGTAGCGGTAGAGCTGGTAGGCGATGAACAGCGTCAGCACGACGAAGGTCGCGTGGTAGGACCAGCGCTTTCCGAGCAGCAGCCCGGCGACGATGGTGCCGTTGATGATGCCGTGGCTCACCAGGTAGAAGGCGTAGAATTCGTGCTCGGGCGGCGAGAAGCCGTGTGCGAACCTCGCAATCCAGTCGCTGCTCCGCCCGGCCTCCCAGAGCCAGGCGAGGATGACGTTGGTGCTGAACAGGTAGAGCGCGATGCCGCCGGCCAGCTCGATGGCGGCGTGCAGGCCCTTCAAAACGACGCTGAGGATGAACAGCTGGTGGAGACGCTGCTGAAGCACGCGCGCGAAACGCCGCGGCGCTTGACTCGGCTCCGCCCCATTCTTATCTGGCCAATATCCCGATCCACCGGTTTCCGGCGGCGCATTCGTGCGCGCGTCGGTTTTTCGTTCAGGATTTCGGGACTTTTCTAGCGACGAGATGGGGCGGCTGGCGCCCCGTGGAGCTTGAAGAAGGAAGATGAATGGCCCGCATTGCTGGGGTTAATATCCCGACCAACAAGCGCGTCGAAATCGCGCTCACCTACATCCACGGAATCGGCCGCACCAAGGCCAAGAAGATCACCGAGCAGCTCGGAATCGCGCCCGAAAAGCGGGTCCAGGACCTCACCGACCAGGAGGTGCTGCACATCCGCGAAGCGATCGACAAGGACCATAGCGTCGAGGGCGACCTTCGCCGCGAGACCGCGATGAACATCAAGCGGCTGATGGACCTCGCCTGCTACCGCGGGCTGCGCCATCGCCGGGGCCTGCCGGTCCGCGGCCAGCGCACCCACACCAACGCGCGCACCCGCAAGGGCAAGGCCAAGCCGAT
>JAICVC010000064.1 GCA_025935515.1 Sphingomonas sp. | reverse complement strand
CTTCGGCGGGCCGGTCGGTCCCGACAGCGGCGGCGGAGGTGGAGGTAGCGATCAGGGTCAGCCGCGCACTCGCGAGGCGGGATCGCTCGGCTCGGGCTTCGTTGTCTCGCCCGACGGCTATATCGTCACCAACAACCACCTCATCGCCGGCCTGACCGGGACCGGCACCGTCGACACAGTGACGGTGACCCTGACCGACCGGCGGGAATTTACCGCGCGCATCATCGGCCGCGACGATACCTCCGACCTCGCGCTGCTGAAGATCGAGGGCCGCGGCCTGCCCTTCGTCCGGTGGGGCGACAGCACCAAGTCGCGCGTCGGCGACTGGGTGATCGCGATCGGCGATCCCTATGGCGTCGGCAGCACGGTGACCGCGGGGATCATCTCCGCGCTTCACCGCGGCATTACCGGCAACGGCGCCTACGACCGCTACATCCAGACCGACGCCGCAATCAACATGGGGAACAGCGGCGGCCCGATGTTCGATCTCCAGGGCAATGTCATCGGTATCAATTCCGCGCTGATCTCCCCGACCGGCGCGTCGGTCGGAATCGGCCTCGCGATCCCCGCCGAGCTCGCCAAGCCGGTGATCGATTCGCTGATGAAGGGCCAGCGCCCGCAACGCGGCTATCTCGGCGTCGGCCTCCAGCCGCTCGACGAGGACCTGGCGCCGACGCTCGGGCTGCCCAAGGACAGCGGCGAGATCGTCCGCACCGTCGTTCCGGGCGGTCCCGGCGCGCGCGCCGGCCTCGTCCAGGGCGACGTCATCGTCAAGGTCAACGGCCAGCAGGTGACGCCTGACCAGACCGTGTCGTACCTGATCGCCAACACCACCGTGGGCTCGCGCGTCCCGCTGGAGATCATCCGCGGCGGCAAGCGCGCGACCGTCACGGTCCAGGTCGGCGAGCGGCCCACGGAGGAGGCGCTTGCACGCATTTCCGGCGGCGGCACCGGCGACCAGGGCGGCAGCAGCGGCACCGCGCCGACCAGCCCGCAGCGGGCGCTTGGGCTGTCGCTGGCACCGCTGACCCCCGAACTCGGCCGGGCCGCCAACCTGCCGGCCACAGCCCGCGGGGTGATGATCACGGCGGTGGAGCCCAATGCCAGCGCCGCCGATCAGGGTCTGCAGCGTGGCGATCTCATCGTCTCGGTCAACAACCAGGCGGTGACCACCCCGTCCCAGGTGGTCGCGGCGGTCGATGCGGCGCGCAAGGCCGGCCGCTCGAGCGTGCTGCTGTTGATTCAGCGCGGGACCGCGCCCGCCCTGTTCATCGGTGTCAATATCGGCGGGAAATAGCGTTCGGCTCTGCTTCGCGCTTGCGCTGTAGCTGTTGCTGCGCGAAAGTTCGCGCAATGACGGCGCGCGAGGCGGGTTAGACTTCCTGTTCGACGCTCGTCAGCGCAAGTGTCGATATTGGGGGCGAAAATGTCGGACAAGAAGTCAACCGAAGAGGTCGATGTCACCAAGGAATGGCGTGCTACGCACGGCCAAAAGTCCGCGGCCACGCGCCTTCGTATCTTCGCTGCGATTTCCTGGATCATTGCCATCGGCGGCGAAATCGCCGGCATCGTGCTGCTCCGCCAACATAAGTTCGACCACGGCAACCTGCCGCTGCTGATCGGCATCCTGGTCGGGATCGCGGTTTTTGCAATTGCAGGCAGCCTGATGTGGAAGGCCGCCAACAGGCACGATCCGGCCCGGCAGTCGGATGCGGCCCGGTTCTTCTTTCAAAATCAGCTTGGCGCGATCATCACGGTCATCGCCTTCCTGCCGCTCATTGTCCTGATTTTCATGGACAAGGACATGGATCCCAAGAACAAGAAGATCGCTGGCGGCATCGGGGTTGTTCTGGCCGCGGCGGCGACGTTTATCGGGATCGACTTCAATCCGGCGTCGGTCGAGCAGTACACCGAGGACATGAACAAGTGCGCGGCCGAGATCAAAGCCAACCAGCCGACCAAGGATTGCTCGCCCGAGGTCGCCGAACAGGCCAAGGCCATCGCCGAGGACTCGAAGACCGTCGCCGACGCGACCAAGAGTACTGCCAACCCCAACGGCCTTGACGTGGTTTACTGGATCGCGCCGGAGAATGGCGCGAAGAAGGCGACCACGCCGCACGTGTTCCACATCTGCCAGAACGTCAGCCCGCTTCGCGGCAAACAGGTGAACAGCGGCTCGGTGACGCAGGCCTATTCCGAGAACGCCACACGTATCACCAAGCAGATTCCCATGGAGCAGAAGCAGTGCGGGTTCACTAGTTCGACGTGACCCGGCACACGTTCGTTCCCCCATCGGGCGTTTGTTGCATCTTGGCTGCTCGACCGAGGGAAAAGGGGAGTCGCTATGGCTTGGTATCTTCGGAAAAGTCTGAAGGTGGGTCCGATAAGGTTTAACCTGTCGAAATCAGGCATCGGTACGTCGGTTGGAGTGAAGGGCCTGCGAATTGGCTCCGGACCACGAGGAAAGTACATCCACGCCGGACGCGAGGGACTATATTTCAGACAGTCGCTTTCCGATGCCCAGACGGTGTCGACACCCGAAACCGTCGAAGACAATCCTGTCATTCCAGGCGAGCGGGAGACGCGGCCAAAGGACTGGCTCGCGCGGACGTTAAAGCGCCTCTTTTCAGACACGGGATGACGAGGATTCGATTCTCCAACGAGCGCGAGCGCCGGCGGGGATGATCCCGCTCGCGGCCCTGCTGCTTGCCCCGGCCGCGAGCGTTGTCGGGCTTTACGAGGCGCAGCAGATGGAGGTCGGGGCGTCGCTCGAGCTCCGGAAAGATGGGCATTTCCAATACCAGCTCGATTACGGCGCGGTGTCCGAGAATGCCGAGGGCGGCTGGACGTTCGACGGCAAGACCGTGCGGCTCACCACGAAGCCGGCGCCGCGGCGGCCGAGCTTCGAGCTGGTCCGCGACGATCCGGCGCCGGTTGGCGAGATTTGGCTGAACTTGGAGCCGCCGGGTTTCGGCGCGAGCTATCGGCTTGACGCGATCGCGACCGATGCCTCGGGCCATCGAGGCCGGGTCACGACCGACAGCGAAGGGCGCGTCGACAGCGGCGGGCACAAGCTCTTGACCATCGATCCGCTGGTGCCGGTTTACGGTACGGTTGCCGGGCATTTCGTGCTGAGCCCCGACCGCGGCCATCGCCTTCTCTTGCGCTTCCATGCCAATGATCTCGGCACTGCCGCCTTCGACCGCGAGCCGCTGGTCTTGACCCCGCGCGGGCTTATCCTGAATCGTTACGACAGCGAGATTCGCTTTATGCGAATGCGGCCTTAAGAGAAGGCCGAGGAGAAAGAGGTTAGTGGCGGATCCGAACTGTCAGGTGATCGACGGGCTCGAGCGCGAATGGCGCGATGCCTTGTGCAGCAAGGACATGGAGCGGCTGCACTCGCTCATCCACAAGGATTTCGTGCTGATCGGCACGCGCTCGACCGGCCCATTCATGATGACCCGCGACGAATGGCTGGACGCGATCCAGCGCCGCGAGGTCGATGCGATCGACGTCGACGTCGAAGATGCGACCGTTGCCAAGGACGTGATGATCGGCACCGTTCACGCCCGCTGGCGGCTCAAATATCTCGGTCGGATCATTGAGGATTGCGTGGTGCTGACCGACGTCTGGGTGAAGGACGACGGCCGCTGGCAGGCGATCCGCCGCCACTCGACTCCCGCCCCGCCGGGCGCCTGCAAGCTGACTGGAGAATAGGATGGCAAGTCGGGACGACACTTCTCGGGGCCTTCGCGGGGCCGGCGATATCAAGGAGCTGACGCTTCGAGGCATCATCCTCGGCGCAGTGCTGACCGTGATCCTGACCGCCGCCAACGTCTACGCGGGCCTCAAGATCGGCCTGACGGTCGCGACCTCGATCCCGGCCGCGGTCATCTCGATGGCGGTGCTCAAGGCGTTTCGCGATGCGACCATCCAGGAGAACAACATCGTCCAGACGATCGCGTCGGCCGCCGGCACGCTCTCGGCGATCGTCTTCGTCCTGCCAGGTTTGGTCATGATCGGATGGTGGACCGGCTTCCCTTATTGGCTGTCGGTAGCGGTAATCGGGATCGGGGGCATTCTCGGGGTCATGTATTCGGTGCCGCTGCGGCGCGCGCTCGTCACCGGCACCGACCTCCCTTATCCCGAAGGCATCGCCGCGGCGGAAGTGCTCAAGGTGGGCTCGGGCATCGGCGGCGCCGAAGAGAACCGCCGGGGCCTGATGCTGATCGTGTGGAGCTCGATTGCGTCCGCGGCTTTCTATGCGCTCGCACAAACGAGGCTTCTCGCCTCCGAGGCGGCCAAGGCATTCAACGTCGGCTCGGGCGCCACGGCCGTCTCCGGCAGTCTGTCGATGCTGCTGATCGGCGTTGGCCACCTGGTCGGCCTGACCGTCGGGATCGCGATGTTCGTCGGCCTGCTGATCAGCTGGGCGTACCTCGTGCCCCACTATACGTCGCTCGCGGCAATGCCGGCCGGCACCAGCCTCGGTGATTTCGTCGGCGGCGTATTCGTCGGCAAGGTCCGCTTCATCGGCGCCGGCACCATCGGAATCGCCGCGATCTGGACCTTGCTTCGGATTATCGGGCCCATCATCAGCGGAATCAGCGGAGCGCTCGCCGCCAATCGCGAGCGCAAGGCCGGACGCGCGGGATCGCTGCCGATCACCGAAAGGGACATTCCGATCGGCATCGTGGCGTTGACGATCCTCGTCTCGATGATTCCGATTGGACTGTTGCTCTACGCCTTTGCGAGCACCAACCCGATTGCCGCCAACCCCACCGCGACGATTATCTCCAGCATCGTCTACATCCTCATCGCGGGCGTCGTGATCGCCGCCGTCTGCGGATATATGGCGGGTCTGATCGGCGCATCGAATAGCCCCATTTCCGGCGTCGGCATCCTCGCCGTCGTCGGCATTTCGCTGATCCTGGTCCTGCTCTTTCCGCATGCGACCGGCGACGCATCGAAATCGCTCGTCGCTTTCGCGTTGTTTGTCACGTCCGTGGTGTTCGGCGTAGCGACGATCTCAAACAACAATTTGCAGGATCTCAAGACCGGGCAACTGGTCGAAGCGACGCCCTGGCGCCAGCAGGTCGCGCTGGTGCTGGGCGTGATCTTCGGCGCGCTGGTCATTCCGCCGGTGCTCGATCTCCTCAACACTGCCTTCGGCTTCCAGGGCGCCCCTGGAGCCAAGGCCACGGCGTTGGCGGCGCCGCAGGCTTCGATCATCTCGGCAATCTCCCAGGGCCTGTTGAGCGGTCAGTTCGACTGGACGCTGATCGAAATCGGTGCCGGCATCGGCGTCGTGGTCATCATCATCGATGAGGTGCTGCGGAAGACGAAGCGCGGCGCTCTGCCGCCGCTGGCGGTCGGCATGGGCATCTACCTGCCGATGGCCCTGACACTGCTCATTCCGCTCGGTGCGCTGCTTGGCTGGTTCTACGACAAATGGGCGGCGCGAACCTCGAACCCGGAATTCGCTCAGCGCATGGGCGTGCTGCTCGCGACCGGCCTCATTGTTGGCGAGAGCATCATGGGGGTGGTTTATGCCGGCATCGTGGCCGCGACCCAGAGCGACGCTCCGCTTGCGCTGGTGAGCGAGAATCCCTGGGCGGTCCCGCTCGGAATCGTCATTTTCCTGGCGGTCGTCCTCGGCTTCTACGCCTGGACCAGGCGCGAGGCCACCGAAGCCCTAGCGGCCTAAAGCTTCGCGCCTGAGGGCGGAGGGCGAGAGCGGTCCAGCGCCGGCCTCGGCCTTACGCACCAGCTCGACAATCGCCCGATTGACCGGGGCGTCGGCCTGCAGCCGCTCGGCGAGGCGGACCAGCTCGCCGTTCAGGAAATCGATCTCAGTTTTGCGTCCGGCGGCGAGGTCGTCGGCCATCGACGAGCGCGCCTTGGCGTCGATCTTCCAGCGCCGCAGGAACAAAGTGTTGAACAGCCAGTCGGGGGTGCTGACGATCCGCGGCAGCGCCCGGGGCGAGATTGGGCCGACGGTCACGGGCTCGATCTCGGCGCGCTTCAGGAGGTCGAGACCCTCGCGCATCGAGGCGGCGAATACCCGCCGATAGTCGCGCCGCTTCAGTTCTTCCCGGAGCATGCGGCCCGACAGCGCATTGACCGCATTGTTGAGGTTGATGAGCAATTTCCCCCATGCGAGGCCCAGCATGTCGCCAGAGAATTTGATGGCCGCGGGGCCAGCCCCGACCGCATCGGCGAGGGCCGGCGCGCCGGCCCTCTGCTCGGCGTACAGGTCGCCGGCGACGCCTTTGTGGAACCGTCCCTCGCCGAGGTAGGCGACATTGTACGGCACCATGCCGCGCGCGACCTCGAACCGGCCGCCGAGCGCCTGCTCGAGGACGTCGACATTACTGACGCCGTTCTGGAAGCTGATGACAAGCGTGCCCTGCGTCGCATGCTCGGCGACTTGCTCCGCCGCTTGCGCGGTGTCGCCGCTTTTGACGCACAGCGCGATCACTTGCGCCTCTTCGAGCGCTTGCGGCTCGCAGCGATAGTCGACCTCGCCTGGCGCGAGGTGCGCGTGCCAGCCGCGATAGTCGCTGACGGTCAGGCCGTGCTCGGCGATGTCGGCAGCAAGCCTGGCGCGACCGACGAAGGTCACTGGAACGCGCGCGGCGGCCCAGGCTCCGCCAATGAAGCAGCCGACCGAGCCGGCCCCCAGGATCGCGACTTTCGGCCCCCCCGCCATTGCTATCCCCTTCCGCGATACGGCTGCACGCCCTGGTCGGGAAGCCACAGGCCTTCGGGCGGCGCGCCGCTTTGCCAGAAGACGTCGATCGGCATTCCGCCGCGCGGATACCAATAGCCCCCGATGCGCAGCCACCGCGGCTTCATCTCTTGCATCAGCCGCTGGCCGATGCCGACCGTCACATCCTCGTGGAAGCCGCAATGGTTGCGGAACGCGCCGAGATACAGCTTGAGGCTCTTGCTTTCGACGATGGTGTCCGCCGGGGTATAATCGATGACCAAGTGCGCGAAATCGGGCTGGCCGGTGACCGGGCACAGCGAGGTGAACTCCGGCGCGGTGAACCGCACCAGGTAGAGCGCGCCCGCGCGCGGGTTGGGCACATAATCGAGGACCGCTTCGCCGGGCGATGCCGGAAGCGGGCTTGGCTGGCCGAGATGGCGCGTTTCCATGGCGCGCCAACTAGCAGCAGTCGCGGCACGCGCCTATCCTGGAGCCATGGACTCGCTGGTTTCGAGCGACTGGCTGGCGCAGCATCTCGGCGACCCCGACCTCTCCATCGTCGACGCGAGCTGGCACATGCCCGCGACCGGCCGCAGCGGCCGCGACGAATATCTGACCGCGCACATCCCCGGCGCCCGCTTCCTCGACATCGACGCAGTCAGCGACCGGTCGAATCCCGCCCCGCACATGCTGCCCGGCGCGGAGGACTTCGGGCGGGCGATGGAGCAGCTCGGCATCGGCCTCGGCGACCGCATCGTGGTCTACGACAACAGCCCGCTCCGCACCGCCGCGCGCGGTTGGTTCATGCTGCGCCACTTCGGCGCCGGCAAGGTCGCGATTCTCGACGGCGGGCTGCAGAAATGGATCGCCGAAGGCCGGCAGACTGCAAGCGGCGAACCCGCGCCGCGAACGGCCCGCTTCGAGGCGGTCGAGCGCGGCGGGATCGTCACCAAGAGGCAACTCCTCGCCGGCACCGGCCTGCCGTGGGCCGACGCGCGCGGCAAGCCGCGCTTCGAAGGCAACGAAGCTGACCCGCGGCCCGGCGTCGCCGCCGGCCACGCGCCCGGCGCCAGGAACCTGCCGTTCGGCTCGCTCTATCGCGAAGATGGGCGCTTCAAACCGGTCGAAGAGATCGAACGGCTGTTCGCCGACGCCGGAATCGACCCGGCGAAGCCCTTCGTCGCGAGCTGCGGCTCCGGGGTCACCGCCAACAGCCTGATTTTCGCCGCACACCTCATCGGCAACGACGACACGAAGCTTTATGACGGAAGCTGGAGCGAATGGGGCGCCGATCCGGCGACGCCGAAAGTGCTTGGTCCCGCCTAGGCGAGGACGATCCCGGCGACCTCGCGAAGCTCCCGGCGGATTTCATCGACCAGCGTGCGGCCTGCCTCGCGGTGCGGTTCGCGGCCTTCATTGCGCTCGCCGAGCAAGGCTTCGATGCCGGCCGCGGCGGTCGCGACCAGCTGCTCCGAGCGCCGGTCGAACCAATGCTGCTTCGCGTCGCTGGCCTCGGGCCAGGCCGCCGCGATGTTCTCGTCGAGATCGTCGAGCGGGCCGGCGGAAAAGCCGCCGTCGACCAGCCGCAGCGCATGGCGCACGCTCGCCAGCCGCGACACCGCCTCGGCATAGGCCTGCGGGCGGGGTTCGAATTCGTGCTGCGGAATGAGACTCAGCATCGCTCGGGACTAAGCCCGGCCGAGCTAACAAAAGCTTAAGCCCCGCTCTTCTCGTCGACGTCGCGCAGGATCCAGCCGCGCTGGGGGATGGTCTCGATGAACTCGGCGCCGCCGCTCGCATTGCGGAGCTTCTTGCGGAGCTTGGAGATGAACACGTCGATGATCTTCGGCTGCGGCTGGTCGTCGGCGCGGCGGTAGAGATGCTTCAGCAGCATCGCGCGGGTGACGACATTGTTGCGCGCGAAGGCGAGCAGCTCGAGCACGCGATATTCCATTTCGGTGATGCCGATCGGGTGCCCGTCGATGCGGATCAGGCGCTGGACCTGGTCGACCGACAGGCGGCCGCCGCACAGGCTCTCGGGCATTTCGCTGCCGGTCGCCTTGAGGCTTGCGAGCAGCTTCGAGGCGGCTTCCTCGCTGTCTTCGGGCGAGACGCTGCGGGGCGAGCCGATGATCGCCTGCTGGACGTCGGCGAGCAGCTTGTGCGCTTCCTCGACCAGCCGGGTGCCTTCTTCGAACCGCCGGCGCGAGCGGTCGAGCATCGATTCGATCTCGACGAGCCGGGCGGGGAGGGTTGCTTCTGCCATGCTGCTGGGTTCGCTCTCTGGTGCTCTATTGGCCGGTCTGGGCCGAAGCGACGTTGGTGCTGCTGTTGGCGGCCGTCAGGATTTGCACGGTCGTCGGCCCCTTGTCGACGATCCGCGTGTCGGGATCCCACACCTGGCTGCGAATGCCGAGCTGGGCGCTGTCGCGTCCGGCGGCGTCGAGCAGGCTGGTTTCGCCGGGGCTGCGCTGCGCCGGGCCGCCGAACAGAGCGTCGATCGCCTGCTGCTGCGCATCGGCCGGGCTGAGCCCGGCAGTGCCGGCGACCGGCGGCGCCAGGCTGAAGTCGGGCGGGATGATCAGCGGGGCGTTGCGCGCGACCGCGAATTCGTCGGGCGAATTGGCGTGGCCTTTGAAAACGGAGCAGCCGCCGGTGGTCACGGCCGCGGCCAGCACCAAAAAGGTCAGGGCATTACGCATGTTCGATCGTCTCCATGGGGTCGCCGCCCGTTTCCTGATCCTTACGGCTCAGAAAGGCACGCAGCAACAGGATCACGACGGCAATGCTAATCGCGGCATCGCCGACATTGAATATCAAAAACGGCCGCCATTCGCCAAAATGCAGGTCGGCGAAGTCGACGACATAGCCATGGCGGGTGCGGTCGAGGATGTTGCCGAGGGCACCGCCGAGCACCATCCCGAGCGCGATCTGGTCAACGCGGTTCTTCTCGCGGCCGAGCCACCAGGCGACCCCGATGGCGATCGCGGATGTCAGGCCGACCAGCATCCAGCGGCCGACCGGCGTGGTCGCGTTCAACAGCCCGAGCGAAATGCCGTTATTCTCGGTGTAGGTCAGTTGGAAGTTGGGGATCAGGTAGAGCTGGTCGCCGATGTGATTGACGCCGAGCGGGCCGGTCACCCAATATTTCGTCAGCTGGTCGAGCGCGAAGACGACAAGCGCGATGAGGAAGCCGAGCGAGCGGGATTTCATTGCAAGCCGCTCCCGTCACCCTGAACTTGGTTCAGGGTCCATTTCTTTACCCGCACCGCGACCCCCAGAATGGATGCTGAAACAAGTTCAGCATGACGAATTAAGTCACCCATTCACCACCTCGTCGCAGCGCACGTCGAGCCCGCCTTCGCTCGGCACATCGGGCCGGTGCCGCCAGCAACGCGCGCATTTGCGGTTCGACGTCTTCATCACCTTCCAATCGCCGTTGCGGACTGTCGAGGTGATGAACAGCTCCTCGAGCAGCTCGGGGTCCTCGTCGCTCGGCACCCAGACCTCGGCCTCGAGGCTCGATCCCACGACCTTCTCGCGGCGCAGCGGCTCGATCCGCTCTGTAACCTCGGCGCGGAGCGCACGGAGGTTCTCCCATCGCGCCATGAACTCGTCATTCCCGCGAAGGCGGGAATCCCGCTGTCCTTCAGCCGTGGAAGAAGAAGCGGGGCCCCCGCCTTCGCGGAGGTGACGGGTGAGGGTTAACTCAGGCCATTCGAGGAGGTGCACCGAGCCGGCCTCGGGAAAGCGCGTGCCCCACACCTCCTCGGTGGTGAACACCAGCACCGGCGCGAGCCAGCGCACCAGCGCGTGGAACAAGGTGTCGAGCACCGTCCGGTACGCGCGCCGCTTCAGGCTCGATGGCGCGTCGCAATAGAGGCTGTCCTTGCGGATATCGAAATAGAAGGCCGACAGATCCTCGTTGCAGAAGTCGGTCAGCGACCGGACGTAGTTGTTGAAGTCGAAGTCGTCGACCGCGTTCCTGAGCTTCCGGTCGAGCGCCGCCGTCAGGTGGAGCATGTAGTGCTCCAGCTCCGGCATCGCCCCGGCGTCGACACGTTCCTGTTCGCTGAAGCCCTCGAGCGCGCCGAGAAGGTAGCGGAAAGTGTTGCGGAGCTTGCGATACTGGTCGGCGACTCCGGCGAGGAT
>JAICVC010000010.1 GCA_025935515.1 Sphingomonas sp. | reverse complement strand
CAACGGCCAGCGGATCGCCAACAAATCGGGCGGAGCGATCGACCAGCTGCAACGGACCTCGGCCGCGAGCGTCGACCGGATCGAGATCCTGGACGCAGCAAGCCTCGGCATCGCCGGCCTGTCGGGGCAGATCGCCAACGTCATACTTAAGGCAACGGCGGCCGGAACCGGGCAGTTCGAATGGGAGCCGAGCTTCCGCGCTCATTATGCGGAGCCGAGCTTCATGGCTGGCTCGGTCAGCTATTCAGACAAGGCTGGACCGGTCGACTACACCCTGTCGCTCAAGCATCAGCCGGGCCGCGGCGCCTTTGGCGGGCCGGTCCTGATCTACGACCGCAACCATGTGCTCACCGAGACCCGCCACGAGGTCTATCACTCGGAATATGAGCCGCTGAACATGCAGGCGAAGTTCGGGCTGGACGGCCCGGGCTCGTCGGTCGGCAATCTGACGCTCGGCTACACGCCTTACTGGAACCCGGTCGACCGCCGGGACCGCCGCCTGCTCGTGACCGGCGAACGCCGCAGCCGGACCAATGTCCAGCAGCTGGACGGCTATTATGCCGACATCAACGCCGACTATGAGTTTGCGCTCGGGCCGGGGCGGCTGAAGCTGATCGGCGTGCGCCACTGGGAGCACGAGCCGCTGATCGTCACGCAAATCCTGCGGTTCGACACCAGCGGAGCGGATTCGATCGGCACTCGCTTCAGCCGCGACACCCATCTCGGGGAGACGATCGGCCGCGGCGAATATCATTGGAAAAGCGGCAAGAACGACTGGCAGGTGTCGCTCGAGCGCGCGTTCAACTCGCTCGACCAGAAGGGAGGTCTCTTCCAGCTCAATTCCGACGAGGAGTTCGTCGAGGTGCCGTTTCCGGAAGGCACCGGCAAGGTCACCGAGACCCGGTACGAGGGCATTGTGACATTGAGCCGGCCGCTGGCGGCGAATCTCGATCTGCAGGTTGCCGCGGGCGCGGAAATCTCGAAGCTCGATCGCACGCCCGACGACCAGCCCGCGCGCAAATTCTTTCGGCCCAAGGGCAGCGTCACCTTCGGCTGGCGGCCGGCAAAGGACTGGGACGTCAGCCTCAAGCTGCGCCGGCGCGTCGGCCAGATCAGCTTCTACGATTTCCTTGCCCAGCCGCAGCTCAGTTCAGACCGCGAGAACGCGGGCAACCCCAATCTCGTCCCGCCGCAAAGCTGGGAGGTCGAGACCGAGGTCGCGCACGATCTCGGCCCGTGGGGGAAGACCCGCCTGCGCACCTGGTACTACCGGGTGGAGGACATCGTCGACGTCATCCCGATCGGCGACACTGGCGAGGGGATCGGCAATCTCCCCCGGGCCGACCGCATCGGCGCCGAAAGCGTCAGCACCTTCGTGCTCGATCCGCTGGGCTGGAAGGGCGCCAAGCTCGACTTGACGATCGGCGGCGAGCGGACCCGCGTGCGCGATCCGCTCACCGGCCAGAAGCGGCCGATCAGCGGCATCCAGGACGCCTGGGGTACCGCCCAGGTGCGCCACGACGTTCCGGGGACGCCGTTCGCCTGGAGCGCGTACGTCCAGTACCGCCACTATGCGAAGAACTACTTCCTGACCGAAGTCTATCGCTCGCTCGACCTGCCGTGGATTGCCGGCTTCTACGTCGAGCACAAGAACCTGCTCGGGCTGACGGTACGGCTGACGGTCGACAACGTCTTCAATGGCCGGCACCTGCTCGACCGCACCGTCTATTCCGGCTTCCGCGACCGCGCGCCGATCAACTTCATCGAGAAGCACGACCAGCTGGTCGGGCCGATCTTCGACCTGTCGATCAAGGGCACCTTCTAGACCGCTGTTGTTCTGCTATTGGGTCGCCATGCCCAGGATCGATCTCGACGCCATCGAGCAGGTCAACCGCACCGGCTATCCCTCGCCGTACGACCAGGAGGTCGCGGGCCGCTGGTACCGCCGCCTCGCGACGGCGACCGGACTCACCGATTTCGGCGTGAGCCATGTCGTCCTGAAACCCGGCGCCTGGTCGTCCCAGCGCCACTGGCACAATGGCGAGGACGAGTTCCTGGTCATGCTGGAAGGTGAGGCGGTGCTGGTCGAGGACGAGGGCCGCACGATCCTCCGACCCGGCGATTGCGCGGCCTGGCCCAAGGGCAGCACCAACGGGCATCATCTGCGCAACGAGAGCGGCCAGGATTGCACCTTTGTCGTCATTGGCGGCGGGACCAACACCGGCGGCGGCTATTCGGATGTCGATTTGGTCTTCACCCCCGAAGGGACCTATGCCCACCGCGACGGCACGCCTTACTAGGCGGCCCTGCCGCTCTCGTAAGCCTCGATGACCCAAGGCTCGTCCTGGGCCTTTTCGATCCACTCGGCGACGTGCGGGTGCGACAGCACCGCCTTCATGTAGACTCCAGCGAAGCTCGGCATCGCGACGCCATGGGTGATGAACCGGGTCACGACCGGCGCGTACATCATGTCCGCGGCGCACCAGTCGCCGAACAGATAGTCGCCGGTGCCGCCGAAGCGCGCCCGGGCCTGCGCCCACAGCTGGAGGATGCGATCGATCTCCTCGCGCACCGGCTCGCTGAGTTTGGCCGGAGTGAAGCTCTTGCGGACGTTCATCGGCAGCTCGCGCCGCAGGTTGGCGAACCCCGAATGCATCTCCGCGGCCATCGACCGGGCGACCGCGCGCGCGCCTTCGTCTTCCGGCCAGTAAAGCGCGCTGCCGTAGCGGTCGGATAAGAACTCGATGATGGCAAGGCTGTCCCAAACGACGATGTCGCCGTCCCACAGGATCGGCACCTTACCGAGCGATGGGGCGAATTCGTCGCCTTCGCGCCGCTTCTCCCATTCGTCGTCGAACATCGGCACGACCAACTCCTCGAACTCGTCGTCCGATTGCTTGCAGGCGAGCCACCCGCGCATCGACCAGCTCGAATAAGCGCGATTGCCGATGATCAGCTTGAACAAGTCAGTCTCCCTAGGCGGTCGCGGCTTCGAGGATTGCCGTTCGTAACTCGGCGATCCCGCTACCGGTTTCGCTCGAGGTGGTGAAGATGGCGGGATGCGCGGCGGGATGTTTCGCCGCCTCGGTCAGCGTTGTTTCATAGAGGGTGCCGAGCGCCGACGGTTTCACCTTGTCGCTTTTGGTGAGGACGATGTGATAGCTGACCGCGGCATCGTCGAGCATGCGCATCATCTCGCGGTCGACCTCCTTGAGGCCGTGGCGCGCATCGACCAGGACCAGCGCCCGCTTGAGCACCTCGCGGCCGCGCAGATAATCGTTCACCACCCGCTTCCAGCGTTTGACTAAGTCTTTGGGCGCCTCGGCAAAGCCGTAGCCGGGCATGTCGACGAGGCGCAGCTGGAGCGGCTCGCCGACATCGAAGAAATTGAGCTCCTGCGTGCGGCCGGGCGTGTTCGAAGTGCGGGCGAGTCCCTTGCGGTTGGTGAGGGCATTGAGAAGCGAGCTCTTGCCGACGTTGGAGCGGCCGGCGAAGGCAATCTCGGGCGCTTGCGGTTCGGGCAGGAACCTGAGGTCGGGCGCGGACTTCAGGAACTCGATCGGTCCCGCGAACAGCTTGCGCGCGCGTTCCGAAAGACCCTCCAGTTCCATCCCGTCCGTCATTGCGAGGAGCGGAGCGACGAAGCAATCCAGCTCTTCTCCGGACGTTCTGGATTGCTTCGCTGCGCTCGCAATGACGAATTCCTACGTATGGACCGGGTGGGTGTCGCTGAAGTGCAGGCCGTACTTGCGATACAACCACCATTGCTGGGCCATCGTCAGCACGTTGTTGGTGATCCAGTAGAGCTGCAGCCCGGCTGCGAACGGCGCCATGATGAACACCAGGAACCAGGGCATGATCGCGAAGATCTGGGCTTGCGTCGGGTCCATCGGCTGCGGGTTCAATTTCATCGACATCCACTGGGTCGCGCCGACCAGGATCGGCAGCACGCCGATGGCGAGGAACGCCGGCGGGGCGAAGCTCAGCAGTCCGAACAGATTGACCGGCGTCAGCGGATCGGCCGCGGACAGGTCCTTGATCCACAGAACGAACGGCTGGTGGCGCATTTCGACGCTGACCAGCAGCACCTTGTAGAGCGCGTAGAAGACCGGGATCTGGAGCAGGATCGGCAGGCAGCCCGCGGCCGGGTTGATCTTCTCGGCCTGGTAGAGCTTCAGGATCTCCTGCTGCTGGCGCTGCTTGTCGTCCTTGAAGCGCTCCTGGATGGCCTTCATCTTCGGCTGGACCTTGCGCATCGCGGCCATCGACTGGAACTGCTTCTGGGCGATTGGGAACATGAGCGCGCGGACGATGAGCGTGAGGCAGATGATCGCCGCGCCGAAGTTGCCCAGGGCGTGGAACAGGAACATCAGGAGGTCGAAGATCGGCCGCATGAACCATTCGAACCAACCCCAGTCGATCGACTTGGAGAGCTTGGGGATTCCGGCCTCTTCGTAGCGGTCGAGCCAGGACTTTTCCTTCGCGCCCGCGAACAGGCGCGTCTGTGTCGTCACCGTTTGGCCCGGCGCCACGCTTGCCGGGGCGAGCGCATAGTCGGCCTGGTAGCCACCGCCCGGCGACCGGCGGAACTGGCCGTTCATCGCACCCTGCGGGACCAGGGCGGTTAGCCAGTATTTGTCGGTGAAGCCGAGCCAGCCGCTGGTGTTGTCGAACGCCTCGCCGGCGCCTTCGTCGAGATCCTTCCAGTTGACCTCGTAATTGGCCTTGCCGTCGAACAGCCCGATCGGGCCGACGTGATTGGTCCAACTGTCGGGATCGTGCGACTGCTGCGCGCGGCTGACCAGGCCGATCGGGCGAACGTTCAGCGGCTGGCCCGATGCATTGGCGACGCTTTGCTGGACCGTGAAGAGGTAGCCGTCATCCACCGCAATCCTGATCTGATAGCGCGTGCCGTCAGCAGTCCGGGTGCTCAGCGTTACCGGCTGCCCAGGTGACAGGACCTGCCGGTCGGCGGTCCACAGGGCATCGAGGGCCGGGGCCTGCCCACCCTGCGCAGTCCAGCCGAATTGTGCGATATAGGCCCCCGGCGCGCCGAGTGGGGAGAGCAGCCTGACGGGCGGTGAGTTCCTGGCGATGGTCTGCTTCTGATCGAGCAGCAGCAAATCGTCGATCTGCGCGCCTTTGAGGTTGATCGAGCCCTGGAGCGAAGGCGTCCGGATGCTCACGCGCGGGTTCGACCCAAGCGCCGCGGCCACCGTTTGTGTCGCCTTGGGAGTCGCCGGCGCGGATGGCTGCGCCTGCGGCTGGGGAAGTGGCTGCTGCTTGCCCGCCTCGACCTTGGTGCTCGGCGGATTGGCGGTCGGGAAGAATTTGTTTGCGGCCCAGCTCCAGCCGAGCAGGACGAGCGCGCTCAATGCCACCGCGAGGATCAGGTTCTTGCTGTCGTTCACTTGCCTTCGATCCTCTCGGGGACGGGGTCATAGCCTTGGCCGCCCCACGGGTGGCAGCGGAGAATGCGCTTCACCGCCATCCATCCCCCGCGCGCGGCGCCATAGCGTTCAATCGCGGTGATCGCATAGGCCGAGCAGCTCGGCTGGTAGCGGCAGCTCGGCGGCAGGATCTGCGAGGGGCCCTTCTGCCAGCCCTTGGCGACTAGGATCATGAGCTTGGCGACCATCAGATCGTCATTGCGAGCAAAGCGAAGCAATCCAGTCTGGATCGCTTCGTCGCTGCGCTCCTCACGATGACGCAGAAAATACTCATTTCCGCAGCTTATCCAGCGCGCCGGCGAGCTCCGAACGAAGCAGGGCGAACTCGCGCTCGATGCCCTTGGCTCGTCCGATCATCACATGGTCGGCGCCGGGCAGGCCCTTAGCTGGGACGATCTCGCGGGCGAGCGCGCGAAAACGGCGCTTCATGCGGTTGCGCACGACTGCGCCGCCGATCTTCTTGGTGACAGTGAAGCCGACGCGCATCGCGGGGTTCGAATCCTCGCGATCGCGGACGAGCAAGATGAAGCCGGGGGTGGTCGTGCGCAGCCCGCCGTTCGCGGCGAGGAAATCGGCGCGCTTCTTGATGGTGCCTAGGCGCTGAGCTTCTTGCGGCCGCGCGCGCGGCGAGCGTTCAGCACCTTGCGGCCGCCGACGGTCGCCATGCGGCTGCGGAACCCGTGACGCCGCTTGCGGACCAGGTTGCTCGGCTGGAA
Source organism: Sphingomonas sp. (assembly GCA_025935515.1). Taxonomy (GTDB): domain Bacteria; phylum Pseudomonadota; class Alphaproteobacteria; order Sphingomonadales; family Sphingomonadaceae; genus Sphingomicrobium. The sequence goes on along the minus strand of JAICVC010000010.1, from coordinate 18,353 downwards.
GGTGCGCTTCATCGCTCATGCCTTTAAGTTCGAATTCAAAGAAAAAGGGCCGCCCAAGAGGCAGCCGTTGTCGTGCGCGCCGATAGTGGAGCAGGGCCGGCAAGTCAATTGCCGGCACGGCTTTCGGGCGCCTCGCCTTGCCGCTCAGCCTTGCGCAGCGCTTCGCGCCGCTGATGGCTCTGCCGCCGAAGCGCCCAGTCCATCCAGCGGCCCGCCTTGGGCTGCCAGCGCTTGACCCGCACGTAGCGGCGCTTAGCCCACATGCTGGTCTTGAGGATGAGCGCGACCCCCGGCGCAATCAGGAAAATCCCCCCCGGTCCCGGGAGCGGGGCGATCACCAGTCCGCCGATGATCAGCAGCACGCCGGCCGCGAAGATCGTCCATTCGACAATCGGATTGTCGAGGAATCTACGCCACTTTTCCCGCCGTTCCATGGGAGCAGCATTTGGTCATCCCGGCCGCCGAGCGCAAGGCGCTTGCGGGAAAGGTCCACTGCGGTCTAGCTTTGCTCCGCCGAGCTAGGGGGATGTCTGAACCTCTTTACCGTCACCCCCGCGAAAGCGGGGGTCCCGCTGCCTTCGGGCAAGGGTTTGAATAAAAGCGGGATTGCCGCCGTCGCGGGAATGACAAGAAAGGGAGCGGCCTAGATGGCCGCGACCGTCGCTACCGTCGCCTATCTCGGGCTCGAGGCTCGCTCCGTCGAAGTCCAGGTGCAGCTTTCGTCGGGGCTGCCCAAGTTCACGATCGTCGGGCTTCCGGACAAGGCGGTGGCGGAGAGCCGGGAACGCGTGCGCGCGGCGCTCGCCTCGATCGGGCTCGCGCTTCCGCCCAAGGTCATCACCGTCAACCTTTCGCCCGCCGACCTTCCCAAGGAAGGCTCGCATTACGACCTGCCCATCGCGCTTGGTCTGCTGGCGGCGATCGGCGCCACCGACGCCGAGACACTGTCGCATTATGTCGCGGTGGGCGAGCTTAGCCTGGACGGACGGATCGCCGCGTCGCCGGGCGTGCTCCTGGCCGCGATCCACGCGTCTTCGCTCGACCGGGGCCTGATCTGCCCGGCGGCGCAAGGCAGCGAAGCGAGCTGGGCCGGGCAGCTCGACGTGATCGCGGCCCCGGACCTGCTGGCGCTGCTTGCACACCTCAAGGGCACGTCGCTGGTCCCGGCGCCTCCGGCCGCCGAAGCCGAAGCGCCCGGCCGCGGCCCCGATCTTGCGCAGGTCAAGGGCCAGGAGGTCGCCAAGCGCGCGCTCGAGATCGCCGCGGCTGGAGGCCACAACCTGCTGATGAGCGGTCCGCCCGGCGCCGGGAAGTCGCTGCTCGCGGCCTGCCTGCCGGGAATCCTGCCGCCGCTGCAGCCGAGCGAGGCGCTCGAAGTCTCGATGGTCGCCTCCGTCGCCGGCGAGCTCGGCGGCGGCAAGATCCGGCGCCGGCGGCCGTTCCGGGCCCCGCACCACAGCGCCTCGATGCCGGCGCTGGTCGGCGGGGGCCTGCGCGTCCGTCCTGGCGAGATCAGCCTCGCGCACCTCGGGGTGCTGTTCCTCGACGAGCTTCCCGAGTTCCAGCGACCGGTGCTCGATTCGCTGCGCCAGCCGCTGGAGACCGGCAATGTCAGCGTCGCCCGCGCCAATACCCACGTCACCTTCCCGGCGCGGGTCCAGCTGATCGCGGCGATGAACCCGTGCCGCTGCGGGCATCTCGGCGATCCGGCGCTGGCCTGCAGCCGCGCCCCGCGCTGCGCCGCCGATTACCAGGCGCGCGTGTCAGGGCCGCTGCTCGACCGCATCGATCTTCATGTCGAGGTTCCCGGCGTGTCGGCTGCCGATCTCACCTTGCCCCCGCCCGCCGAGGGCAGCACGGAGGTCGCTCGCCGCGTCGCCGCGGCCCGGCAGGTCCAGGCGGACCGCTATAACGGCCACGGTCCGCGCACCAACGCCGAGGCCGACGGCGAATTGCTCGACCAGGTCGCCACGCCCGACGAACCGGGCCGCAAGCTGCTCGCCGATGCCGCCGCCGCGATGCGCCTGTCGGCACGCGGCTTTCACCGGGTGCTGCGGGTCGCCAGGACCATCGCCGACCTCGCCGGAGCCGAGCAGGTCGGACGCATCCATGTCGCCGAAGCGCTCAGTTACCGACGGCAGGCGCCGCGCAATTAATCCGTATCTTCGCGGTGCAGCACCTTGTTGACCACCTGCCGCGCGGTGTCGCGGATCACGTGGCCGGCGTCCTGGTCCCTCGCCATGGCAAACATGAATCCCTTGGCTTGCTTAAGGCTGATGTGCGGCGGCAGCGGTGCGATCTCCGGGTCCGTCTTCACCTCGAGAACCACTGGACGCTCGGCGGCCAGTGCTTCGTCCCAGGCGCCGCCGAGGTCTTTCGGGTCATTGACATAAATGCCCTTGAGCCCAATCAGCTCGGCGAAGCGCGAATAGCGCACGTCGGGGATGTCCTGGCTGGCATCGTAGCGCGGGTTGCCGTTCATCACGCGCTGCTCCCAGGTGACCTCGTTCAAATCCTCGTTGTTGAAGACGCAGGTGACGAGCCGCTTGTCGGGCCAGCGGTCCACGTATTTCGCCACGGTGATGAGCTCGGCCATGTTGTTCATCTGCATCGCGCCGTCGCCCACCAGCGCGATTACCGGCCGGTCGGGATGCGCGAACTTGGCCCCGATGGCATAGGGGACCGCAGCGCCCATCGAGGCGAGGCCGCCTGACAGCGAAGCCATTTGCCCGCGCTTGACCTGATAGTCGCGCGCAAACCAGTTGGCGCAGGAGCCGCTGTCGCTGGTCACGATCGCATTCTCAGGAAGGCGCGGCGACATTTCCCAGACCACGCGCTGCGGATTGACGGGATGGGCCCTGGTCATCGCCCGGGCCTTTAGCGTCTGCCGCCAGTCCTTGAGCGATGCTTCGATCCCGCGCCGCCAGCCGGTGTCTTTTTGCTTCAGCAGCGGCAGCAGCAGCCGGAGGGTCTCGGCGGCGTCGCCGTGAAGGTTGACCTCGCACGGATAGCGAAGCGACAGCATAGCGGGTTCGACGTCGATCTGGACCGCTCGTGCCTGCCCAGTTTTCGGCAGGAATTCGGACCATGGAAAGCCGCTGCCGACGATCAGCAACGTGTCGCAGCCGTTCATCAGTTCCGAGCTCGGCTTGGTTCCAAGCAGGCCGATGCAGCCCGTCACGAACGGCAGGTCGTCGGGCAGCGCCGTCTTGCCAAGCAGCGCCTTGGCGACACCGGCCCCGAGCCTTTCGGCGACAGCGATGACCTCGTCGGACGCACCGATCGCTCCCGCTCCGATCAGCATTGCGACCTTCTCGCCTGAGTTGAGCAGCTCGGCCGCTTTGCGCAGGTCGTCCTCGACAGGGATGACGCGCGGTCGCGAATAGCCGGGACCCGAGCGCGTGAAGCCATGGGCCCGCTTGGGCGGCTCGAACGGCTGCTCCTGGACGTCCTTGGGGATGATGACGGCCGTGGGTTGACGCCGCGCCAGGGCGAGGCGGATCGCGCGGTCGATCACGTGTGGCAGCTGGGCCGGGTGCGTGACCTCCTGTACATATTCGGAAACGTCGGCGAACATCCGGTCGAGATTGAGCTCCTGCTGGTAGCTGCCGCCACGCACCGTCGCTTCCGCCTGGCCGCAAATTGCAAGCACCGGCATGTGATCCAGCTTGGCGTCGTAAAGGCCGGTGACGAGGTGCGTCGCGCCGGGTCCCCCGGTGGCGAGGCAGACACCGAGCTTGCCGGTGAACTTGGCGTGGGCGACCGCCATGAAGGCGCCCATTTCCTCGTGGCGGGGTTGGACGAACTCGATGCCGCCGTCGCGTTGCAGTGCGCCGATCACCCCGTTGATCCCGTCACCCGGGTAGCCGAAGATTCGCTTCACGCCCCACGTCTTGAGGCGATCGACTAGGAAATCCGCTGTCTTCATGTGACGGAAAACGCGGTCGGCCCGTCGATGCTCCGTGAAGAGTTTGCAAGGCGCCGAAGGCGTCGCTAGCTAAGCCGGGCTGCGGGGCCCCTGTGGCGGAATGGTAGACGCGCTCGACTCAAAATCGAGTTCCTTCACCGGAGTGTCCGTTCGAGTCGGACCAGGGGCACCAACCGCGCGCTAATCCGCTAGCCGCGCGTTTGGACCAGCGATATGCTGCGTTGATGGACGCGCGAACTCGCAAAGATCATTCGGCCGGCGTTGAACGGGCGGACGAAGCGCGCTCGCTCGCCGAAGCGATTGTTGCGAAGCGGGACCGGTTGCTCGCCTCGCTGACACTGATTGCCGGGATTGGCCTGATCGTCGGACTTCCATTCGCGCTGCGGATGGGCGCCGAATTCTTCATGCCGGTCACTGCCGCGCTGGTCGTCGCAATTGCGCTGGTCCCCTTGCTCGAATGGTTCGAGCGCCGGGGCATCCCCTCGAAGCTGGCAGCGGGGCTTTGCGTGCTCGTCTTCCTGCTGTTTGCAATATTTGCCATCGGATCGATCCTGGTGCCGGCGAGCGACTGGGTCGCTCAGGTTCCGACCAAAATCACCAAGGTGCGCTCGGCGCTTGAGCCGATCTTCGACCTCTACAAGAACCTCGACCGGTTCATCGACAAGACCGTCTCGCAGATCGAGGTCGCGGGCGCGCAGTCGTCGCAAACCCGGGCGGTGCGGATCGAGACTCCCAATTCGATGCTCGGGCTGCTCACCAGCTCCGCGCCCCATCTGCTGATCCAGTTGTTCTTCGCGCTGCTCGTGATCTTCTTCTTCCTCGCCGGCTGGACCGCGATGCGCAAGAAGACGATCGTCAGCCGCGGTAGCTTCGAAGGGGCGCTGACGACCGCGCGCGTGATCCAGCAGGTGGTGGACGCCACCTCGACCTATCTCGGCACGATTACCCTGATCAACATCGGCCTCGGCGGCCTGACCGCGCTGGTCCTGTGGTGGCTCGGAATGCCCTCGCCGGTGATGTGGGGCGGCATCGTCGCAGTCGCCAATTACATCCCCTACCTCGGGCCGATCGTCGCCGCTCTATTGCTCTTCCTCGGCGGCCTGATGACCTATCCGGACGTCTGGGGGGCACTGTTGCCGCCGGCCGCGTTCATCAGCTTCCACCTGATCGAGGCAAACCTGTTCACGCCGATGGTGGTGGGCCACCGGCTGACGATCAGCCCGCTTTCAATCCTGATTTCGCTGTCCTTCTGGGCGTGGGTATGGGGGACCACCGGAGCGTTGCTGGCGGTCCCGCTGCTGATCATCATGAAGACGATCTTCTCCGCCGCCGGTACCCCTGACATCGCCGGATTCCTGTTCGAACACGGGACCTTGACCCACGTCGGGGACCCGAACGAGGAAGAAGAAGACGAGCGGCAGGAAATGCAGCCAGCGATGGTTGACACTCCAAAGCACCCCTCCTAGGTCGCCGCCCACGCCAAAAACGCGGGTGTAGCTCAGTTGGTTAGAGCGCCGGCCTGTCACGCCGGAGGTCGCGGGTTCGAGCCCCGTCACTCGCGCCACTTTTCACGCATGTCCGGAGTGGATACCACCGGCGACTGATGTCCGCCGACGCTTCCGCTTATGCCGCTTTGGGCCTCGAGCCGGGCGCCGACGCGAACGCGATCGAACAGGCGTACAAGCGGCTCATCAAGGAGCATCATCCCGACCGCGAGGGGGGCGATGGGCGGCGCGCCGCCGAGATCACGAAGGCTTATCGGGAAATTCGCGCCGAGCGGCACCTCAGAGATCCGCTCGAGCTCAATGAGGATTGGCCAGCGCCGCCTCGGGAGCGCGGCTGGCTGATCTTCGCGTTTATGCTCGCCGCCGCGACGATTGGCCTGCTGGTATCGCAGACTCCGATGGCGCCGCTGGCGGAGCTCGCGCCTGCGGGCGCGGCATCGAGGTCGCCGGGAGGGCAGGGAAAGGCGGTTGCGGTCCGCAATGACCCGATGAACCAGCCGCTCGATGTCGCTGCGATCGACGGCTCGGTTCGGGACGCGCTTCGCTTGTCGCGGACCAGCGATGAAATGGCGCTGGCCCGGACGAGCCGCGATTGCCACCATCGGCTGAGGACCCAGCCGAGCCTCGCCCAGCTCGACCGCTGCGCGGCATTCGACGATGCGGTCGTGCAGCTCCAGGACCGTGATCCGCTACGCGACCAGGGGCCGTTCAGCGAGCTCGCCGTCACCGGGCGGATCTGGAGCGGCGCGGCGGCATTGTCCGACGACTCCGTCGCCATCGACGGACGGCTCGATCAAATTCGCCTCAGGGTTGAGCTTGGCCTTGCGCCGGCGCTTCAACGGGCGCCGGCAGGGGACGACTAGCGCTGGCCTGAGGCCCCGGTCGAAGTCGCGAGCGAAGCAGTCAGCGCGGGTTTGCCCAGCGGCTGCTGATTGTCGGCGACGGTGTCGCTCGACAACGACCATTTGAGATTGTCCGAGGCCTCGAACTTCTTGGCATAATCCTCGTGCGTCGCTTCGTCTGAGGCCTTGCGGGCGGCGAGGTTGAAGCGCACGGCGACGCGCTTGTCGCCGCGCAGCGAGGGGGCGAGCTTCAGCGGCTCGGCGCCGGGAATCTCCTTGATCGCCTGCGCGACCTCGCCCTGGCCGTAAACCGGGGTGATGTGCGGGACGGCGAGAGCTGCAATCCGAAGCGCCGCTGCGTTCGGTTCATGCCCGCCATAGGCCTTGCTGAACACGCTCGGCTGACCCCAGCCGCCGGACCAGCGATAGAACAAATGTGCGCCGACGACGGCGTTCTTCGCCATGGTCGAGGCCCAGTAGGGCACGACATAATCCGCGTGATAGTGGGTCGCCCAGCCGATCGGGGAATAGACCGCTCCGCCGAGGGCCTCGCGAGCGATTCGCGTGGCGCGGCGCCAACCATCCGCGTCGGGCTGCCGATTGAGCGATCCGTCGCAGGTAAAGGTGAACTGGCATCCGGTCGCGCGGGTCGAGCCTTCATAGACCACGCCGCAGACGCTGGCCGGGAAGGCCGGGTGACGAACGCGGTTCAGGACGACCTGGGCGACCGCGCGCGCCCCATTCTCATCCTGATTGCCCGCCTCGTAATAGACCGCGCTCGCGAGGCAGTTCAGCGCCTGGCTCCGCGAGGCCGCATCGCCTTTCAAGACGAACGGCAGGGCCACGGGGTTCGGCCCGCCGGCCAGCGGGATCTCGGCATTGACCTTCACCGCCTGGTCCGGCGCGATCTCGCGCATGATCAGCGGCGGCGGCGCCGGGGGCGCAGCGCGTGCGCGGCCCGAACCGAGGGGAGTAACGGCGGTCGACGCGATCGCCGAGAGTGCCACAAGCCCGAACAGGCCTAGCCCCAGCGTCTCGCGCGGATGGGCGCGCCACAGCGCCGCGCCGCGCTCCTGCGCGCGCGCCAGTGACTGGCGCATCCCGTCGAGCGGGCGAGTGAGAGCGTGACCCTGAGTCATGTGTTAAGTGTTATAGCCAGCTAATACAGATGTTTCAATCTTGTCCCGATTGACCGTCCCGGAACGAGCCGGTCTGAATCCATCTAACCAGCGGTTTCAGCGGGATAATCCAGACTATTCCCATGATTAGATAGAATGCAGCCTGAACGAGAATAGGCCAGCCCCCGATGACTTGCGCCAGGCTTGCGACGAACGCCGCCCAGACCACGATCAACAGCAGGATCAGGACGATTCCGATCAGGGTTCGCGCGGAGGGCTGGGTCATGCCGCGCAGATAGCAGCGGACGAGGTGCCGGTCTTTAAATTCGCCCTACTGACAAATTGTCGGTGCCGATGGCCCCTGCGGCGAGGCGTAGCAATTGCCGGCGGCGGCGTCGGCGCGGTTTTCGCTGCGCATGGCGACGAACAAAATGATGCTGAGGCCGGCAATGACGGCGACTGCGAAAGTCTTCTTACGCATAACGCACCTCTATCGCGACCGTGTTTCGATCGCGAGCATTTGCACGCTAACATTTAAGTCCCGGTAAAAGAAGGAGAGTTTCCGCGAAGATTATCGAACAAGGGTTGCTGACCGCGGATTGGGTCAAAGTGTGCTTTTGGCGTCACGCCCCGGTCAGTGCTTGAACAGTTCGAGACCCTCGGGCGAGGCGAAGGCGTCGAGTGGGACGTCCCATTCGTCGGCCGGGATGGTTTCGGTGAGCCGCTGGAGCGCCCAGCCGATGCCGACCAGCCGCGCGCGGCTTTTCCTGAGCCGGACGAGCGCGCGGTCGTAATGCCCCTTGCCGCGGCCGAGCCGCGTTCCGGCGCCATCGATGGCGATCAACGGCACGAGGATGAGGTCGGGCTCGACCACCGGAGTGCGCGGCTTTGGCTGCATGATCCCGAACGGCCCGGCCTCGAGCGGGTCGCCGGCCCGAAAGCGGAACGGCTTGGCGGGATGATCGAAAGCGGGGAAGGCGACGATGCGGCCGATCGCGCGGGCTTCCTCCATCGCCAGCAGCGGGCTGATCTCCGACCCGAGCGGCGCATAGCCGCCGACGACCCTGGCCTCCGCGCACAAAGAGGTGAGATTCCGGGCGAGCCGCTCCTCGAGCAGTGCGCGTTCGCCGTCGGACAGGGTGCGGACGAACGCCTTGCGCGCGTCCAGCGCCGCCGTCCGCAGCGATTCCTTGGACAACGGCTGCATCTCAGGCCGCGGCCCAGGAAAAAAGGGAGGTGACGGGACCACCATGGCCGTTTGCCCTAAAATCCTCTGACGCCAAAACGTCAGGTGGGCGCCGTATGCTCCCGACCCCGAGGATCCCCTCGTGACCGGGGCAGGGACAGCTCCCTAGGATGTTCTATCGCCTCAGGGATTTTCCGAAGGCTCGCACCGGGTAGTGCCCGTCGCCTCGGGATCTAGGGATTTGAAGACTCGTTCTCAAGCGCCATCGCCAGAGATTCGAGGCGGTCAGCGAGCGCTTCGGCGCGCAGGACCAGCGCCGGGTCCGGACGTTGCGGCGGCGGGGGCGGTGCGGCAGCCGCAGCTTGCGGCTTGTCGTCGACCAGCTGGTCGGCGAGCAGCAGCGAGGCGAACAGGAACTGGCGTGCCTCGCTCAACGTGCCGAGCCCGGCGAGCGCCTCGCGGCTCTTGCCGTCGACCAGCCGGGCCGCGGCACGCAGATTCTCCTCTTCGCCCTCGCGGCAGGCGACCTGATAGGTGCGTCCGGCGATCGTCAGGTCGACCATCTGCGCCATCAGGCGGCAGCCTCGCGGATCAGCTCGTCCAGCTCCTCGACCACTTCGCGCACCTTGGCGCGGAGCTCGTCGTCGCGGCCGGCGGCCGGTTGCTGAGCGGCGAGCGCGCGTTCGATCCGCTGGAGCGCGCGTTCGGCGCGATCCAGTGCCGAGTTGATCTCCCCGTCGTCCATCCGTACACCGCTACGCAAGTTGGCAATGGCGGGCAAGCGCCCAAGCGGCGATTTGACCTCCCCGGCAGGGCGGCTAATGGAGCCGCATCGCCGCCCGCACTCGCGGGCGGCTCGAACCCCATAAGCGGAGCACCATGCAGCCGACCGACCGCCGCCTCGCCAACGCCATCCGCGCACTTGCGATGGATGCGGTCGAGGCCGCGAATTCAGGCCATCCCGGAATGCCGATGGGCATGGCCGACGCGGCGACCGCCTTGTTCACGCGCCATTTGAAGTTCCACGCGGCGGACCCTCGCTGGCCCGACCGCGACCGCTTCGTCCTGTCGGCGGGCCATGGGTCGATGCTGATCTATGCGCTGCTCTACCTCACCGGGTACGAACGGCCGACTCTCGACGACATCAAGCGCTTCCGCCAGCTCGGCAGCCCTTGCGCCGGCCACCCGGAGAATTTCGAGTTGCCGGGAGTCGAGGTCACCACCGGCCCACTGGGGCAGGGCGTCGCGATGGCGGTCGGCATGGCCATCGCCGAGCGGCACTTGAACGCGACCTACTGCGACGACCTGGTCGACCATCGAACGTTCGTCATCGCCGGCGACGGTTGCCTGATGGAAGGCGTCAATCACGAGGCGGTGGGGCTTGCCGGCCACCTGAAGCTCGGCCGGCTGATCGTGCTGTGGGACGACAACAGCATCACGATCGACGGCTCCACCGAGCTTTCCCGCAACGAGGACGTCGTGGCGCGCCACCGGGCGTCGCAATGGCATGTGTGCGAGTGCGACGGGCTCAGCGCCGACGATGTCAGCCGGGCGATCGAAGAAGCGCTGGCTGATCCACGCCCGAGCCTGATCCGGTGCAAGACGATCATCGGCTACGGCGCCCCCAACAAGCAGGGGACCGCCGCGACCCACGGCGCCGCCCTCGGCAAGGACGAGGTCGCTGCGGCGCGCAAGGAGCTCGGGCTCGACGACGAGCCCTTCTCGGTTCCAGACGACGTGCTGACGGCATGGCGTGCGGCGGGCAAGCGGGGCGGCATCGAGCATGCCTTGTGGAGCGAGCGGCTCGAGGCGAGCGGGCGCAAGGACGAGTTCCTGCACCGCCTCAACGGTCAGGTCAGCGACGCCTGGCTCAAGCCCTATCTCGACAAGCTGCTCCTCGATCTGAAGCCGGTCGCGACCCGCAAGGCGTCCGAGATGGCGCTGGAGGCGATCAATGCCGCGATCCCGGCAACCATCGGCGGGTCGGCCGACCTCACCGGCTCAAACAATACAAAAACCAGGAATATCGAGCCGCTTACGCCCGAAAATTATGGCGGCCGCTACATCTATTACGGCATCCGCGAGTTCGGCATGTCTGCGGCGATGAACGGCATGGCGCTGCACGGCGGCGTCATCCCCTACGGCGGCACCTTCCTGGTCTTCACCGATTATGCTCGCCCGGCCATCCGGCTCAGCGCATTGCAGAAGGCGCGGGTCGTTTACGTGATGACCCATGACTCGATTGGGCTTGGCGAGGACGGGCCCACCCACCAGCCGATCGAACATCTGCAGAGCCTGCGGGCGATGCCGCAGCTCGAGGTCTTTCGCCCCGCCGACGCGGTGGAGACCGCCGAATGCTGGGCGCTGGCGCTTCAGCGCGAAGGACCGAGCATTCTTGCGCTGACCCGGCAGAACCTGAGACCGGTACGCACCGAAGCCGCGGCAGAGAATTTGAGCGCTCGCGGCGCGTACCGACTGAAGTCATCTGAAAACAATCGTCAGGCGATCATTGTTGCAACGGGCTCTGAAGTCGAAATCGCGCTCGATGCTGCGGAGCGGCTTGAAGTGCAGGGCATCGGAACCGACGTGGTCTCCATGCCCTGCACCGACCGCTTCGACGCGCAGCCGTGGGATTATCGCGAGGATATCCTGCCCGACGTTAGCAATCGCGAAATCCTGCGCGTGTCGATCGAGGCCGGCGCCACCTTCGGCTGGGAACGCTATGTTGGACTCCACGGCCTCAAGATCGGGATCGATCGCTTCGGCGTCTCCGCGCCCGCCGCAGACGCCTACGAACATTTCGGGCTGACCCCGGACAAGGTTGCCACCCGCATCATCGACTTCATGAAACAACGAGGATTTTAAATGACCAAAGTCGCCATCAACGGATTCGGCCGCATCGGCCGGCTGGTCGCCCGAGCCATCCTCGAGCGGCCCGACTGCGGGCTCGAGCTGGTCAGCGTCAACGACCTCGCCGACGCCAAGGCCAATGCGTGGCTGTTCAAGCACGACAGCGTGCACGGCAAGTTCCCGGGCGAGGTGACCACCGACGGCAACGACATCCTGGTTGACGGCAAGCGCATCCACGTGACCGCCGAGCGCGACCCGGCGAATCTTCCGCACGCTGCGAACAATGTCGACATCGCCCTTGAATGTACTGGCTTTTTCGCCGACCGAGACAGCGCCCAAAAGCATCTAGATGCCGGCGCGAAGCGGGTCCTGATCTCGGCGCCGGCGAAGGGCGTCGATCTTACCGTCGTCTACGGAGTCAATGAGGACAAGCTGACCGCGGACCACACCATCGTGTCCAACGCGTCGTGCACAACCAACTGCCTCGCGCCGGTCGCCAAGGTGCTGAACGACGCGCTCGGGATCGAGCGTGGGCTGATGACCACGGTCCATGCCTACACCAACGACCAGAAGATCCTCGACCAGATCCATTCCGACCTCCGCCGCGCCCGCGCCGCGGCAATGTCGATGATCCCGACGACCACCGGCGCCGCCCGCGCCGTCGGCGAGGTGCTGCCCGAGCTCAAGGGCAAGCTCGACGGTTCGGCGATCCGCGTGCCGGTGCCCGATGTCAGCCTCGTCGACCTGACCTTCACGCCCAAGCGCGACACGACCCGCGACGAGGTCAACCAGATCCTGAAAGCGGCGTCGCAGACCGATCGCCTCAAGGGCATCCTCGACTACACCGACGAACCTTTGGTCTCGATCGACCTCATGCACACCAGCGCCAGCTCGACGGTCGATAGCCTCGAGACCGCAGTGATCGAGGGCAAGCTGGTCCGGGTCCTTAGTTGGTACGACAATGAATGGGGCTTCTCGAACCGCATGGTCGACACCGCCGGGGCGATGGCCAGGCTGGGTTAGGACTGTCCTACAGGCTTTCTTTGAGCTTATGGCCGCCTGATGATGCAGTTAGCCAGCGCCGTGCGTATCCCGTCACGCTGTCGCGTCGTGCGCGCGCACGCCCGTGCGCGTAGGGTCGTGAACTTTGTGAACTTTCGCCCGACATGAAACAGTTCAAGACGCTCGACGATCTGCCGGAGGATTTGGCCGGCAGAAAGGTTCTCGTTCGCGTCGACCTCAACGTGCCGATGGACGGCGCGAAGGTCACCGACGATACCCGGCTGCGGGCGATGCTGCCGACGGTGCTCGAACTGAGCGATCGCGGGGCCATTGTCCTGCTTCTTTCACACTTCGGACGGCCGAAGGGCGAAGTTCGGCCGGACATGTCGACCGCGCAGCTGGTACTGCCGCTGCATCGGCTCTCGGGACGGTCCGTGCGCTTCATCGAGGATTGCCAGGGTCCGGAGGCGGAGCGCGCGGTCGCGACCATGCTTCCCGGTAATATCGGAATCCTCGAGAACACGCGGTTTCACGACGGCGAAGAGAAGAACGACCCGGATTTGGCGAAGGGAATGGCGGCGCTCGGCGATTTCTATGTCGACGACGCTTTTTCGACCGCACACCGCGCGCACGCCTCGACCGAGGGGATTACCCACTATCTGCCGAGTTTCGCCGGGCGGGCGATGGGGGCCGAGCTCAAGGCGCTCGAACGCGCGCTCGGTGACCCCGAGCGGCCCGTCGCCGCGGTCGTCGGTGGCGCGAAGGTCTCGACCAAGCTCGCAGTGCTCGGCCACCTCGTGGGCAAGGTCGATCATCTGATCATCGGGGGCGGCATGGCCAACACCTTCCTCGCCGCGCGGGGGATCAACGTCGGCAAGTCGCTGTGCGAGCATGAGCTGACCGGCGAAGCCAACGCCATCTTCGACCGGGCCGAGCAGGCCGGGTGCACGATCCATCTTCCTTACGACGTGGTAGTCGCCAAGGAGTTCGCGCCCAACCCGCCGAGCGTCCGCACCTGCAACGTCCACGAGGTTGCTGCCGACGAGATGATCCTCGACGTCGGCCCGGCCGCGGTCGAGGCGCTCGCCGACGCGCTCAAGACCTGCCGCACGCTCGTCTGGAACGGGCCGCTGGGTGCATTCGAAACACCGCCGTTCGACGCGGCGACGGTCGCGCTCGCCAAGACCGCCGCGGCGCTGACCAAGGAAGGCTCGCTGGTGTCGGTGGCGGGCGGCGGCGACACGGTCGCCGCGCTCAACCATGCCGGCGTCGCCGACGATTTCAGCTTCGTCTCGACCGCAGGCGGAGCGTTTCTCGAGTGGATGGAAGGGCGTACGCTGCCGGGCGTGGCTGCGCTCGAGCGCACATGATCAACATCCGGAACATCGATCACGTCGTGCTGCGCGTGCGCGATCTTCAGAAGATGACGCGATTTTACTGTGACGTGCTCGGCGCGAAGCCCGAGAAGAACCAGGAAATTCTGGGACTTTACCAGTTGCGCGTCGGTACTTCGCTGATCGATTTCGTGCCGGTTGACGAGCGGCTCGGCCGCAGCGGCGGTGCGGCTCCCGGCAAGGAAGGCCGCAACGTCGACCACATCTGCTTCCGTGTGCTGCCGTGGGATGGCCAGGCCGTAGTCGAGCATTTGAAGGGCCACGGCATCGAAGGCGAGATCGTGTCGCGCTACGGTGCGGACGGTGACGGTCCATCCATCTACGTGACCGATCCGGAAGGAAACAATCTCGAGCTCAAGGGCCCGCCGTGGGCCCCGGTTCCAAAACGCTGATAATTGGGGACGCCATGAACCACACTGAAATGACTGCGAAAATCCGACAAGGCGACGGCTTCATCGCCGCGCTCGACCAGTCCGGCGGGTCCACGCCCAAGGCGCTCAAAGGCTACGGCATCGAGGAGGGCGCGTGGGGCAGCGATGAGGAGATGTTCGACCTCATCCACCGGATGCGGTCGCGGATCATCACCTCGCCCTGCTTCGGCAGCGGCAAGGTCATCGGCGCGATCCTGTTCGAGCGGACGATGGACGGTACGGTCGATGGCAAGCCGACGCCGCAGGCGCTGATCGACCAGGGCGTCGTTCCCTTCATCAAGATCGACAAGGGTCTCGAGGCCGAGAACGGCGTCCAGATGATGAAGCCGATGCCGGACCTCGACGCGCTGCTGGTGCGCGCCAAGGGTCTCGGCGTGTTCGGGACCAAGGAGCGGTCGGTGATCAACTCGGCCGACCAGGCGGGTATCGCGGTCCTGGTCGCGCAGCAGTTCCAAGTCGCCAGGCAGGTGCTCGCCCACGGCATGATGCCGATCATCGAGCCCGAGGTGAACATAAAGAGCGGCGACCGCGCAGAAAGTGACGAGCTACTGCTCGCGGCGATCTTGGAGGAGCTGGATGAGCTTCCCGATGGCCAGCAAGTGATGCTGAAGCTGTCGATTCCGGCGAACGCTGGCTTGTTCGACCCGCTGGTCAATCATCCGAAGGTCCTCAGGGTCGTCGCTTTGTCGGGCGGCTTCAGCCGCGAGGAAGCCTGCCGCGAGCTTGCCAGGAACCGCGGCATGATCGCCAGCTTCAGCCGCGCCTTGCTGTCCGACCTCCGCGCGCAGCAGAGTGACGAGGAGTTTAACCGGACGCTAGGAACCGCGATCGACGAAATTCACCGCGCTTCCACCGCAAAGGTGCTGGCGTAGTTTCCTTCGTCATTGCGAGCGAAGCGAAGCAATCCAGACCTTGCGCCGCTGGATTGCTTCGTCGCATGCCCTCCTCGCAATGACAGAAGAGATAGATTTCGACCCGATCGATTTTCGCCCGCCGCAGCGCTCGGAACGGGCGAAACTGTACCTGATCAGCCCGCAGGAAGTCGGCGGCATGTTCCCGACCGGCTGAAGGCGGCCGTCGAACCCGGGGTCGCGACGGCATTCCAGCTTCGCGTCAAGGAGGTCGCCGAGCATGAGCTCGCGCGGCTTGCCGAGCCGCTCCAGCGCATTTGCGCCGACGCCGACGTGGCGTTCATCGTCAACGACAGCATGGCGCTCGCCAAGCGCCTAGGTGCGGATGGCGTGCATCTCGGCCGGACCGATGGCGACGTACGAGAAGCCCGCGCGCTGCTCGGCCCGTCGGCGCAGATCGGCAAGACCTGTCACGACAGCCGCCATTTCGCGATGGAAGCCGGCGAGGCGGGCGCGGACTATGTCGCGTTCGGCGCTTTCTATCCGACCACGACCAAGCCTTCGAACTACCGGCCCGCGCCCTCGATCCTCACCTGGTGGTCGAGCCTGTTCGAAATTCCCTGCGTCGCGATCGGCGGGATCACCCCCGACAACGCCAAGCCCCTGGTCGACGCCGGCGCCGACTTCATCGCCGTCTGCCAGGCGGTGTGGGGCAAGGACGATCCGGCTGCTGCGGCGCGAGCCTTCACGGAAGTACTGAAGCCCTAAACGAACTGCCGTTCGCGGTACCATTTGGTGACGATATATTTGGTCCCGGCCTCGACCGGCATGCCCTCGTGCAGGGTCCATGGGTTGGGGCTGCCGTCGAGCGCCATATTGTTCCAGATGAGGATCCGGCCGAGCGTCGGCTCGACCTGGAAGTCGAGCAATTTGAACCGCGTCGCACCTCCGGCTTCCGGCTGGTTGAGGTAGATCATCGCGGTCCAGGTGCGCTGTCCGCCGTGCGGCTCGTAGTCCTTCCAATAGGGTTCATCGATGTAGAAGAAGTCGGCATGCTCGCGGAACCGCTGGCCCTCCTGGTAGCGCTGGCCCTGCAGCGGCTCGCCCTGGATTTTGTCGATCCCGAGCATGTCGGCGATCCGCTCGTTGATCTCGACGATCAGCGGGTCGTAGGCGTTGAGGTTGCAGCTGTAGCTGGTGCGGACGTCCTCCCACTTGTCCTTCTCGTAGAGTGGGGAGGGATAGCTGCCTTCGTCGATCTTCGCGCACATCTGGCGGCAGGTTTCGGCCTCCAGGAACGCGTCCGCGATATAAAGCTGGATCGGCTGAGTTGCCGGCCAGCACAACCGCCAGAGCCCCGGCGTCCTTTCGAGATTGTCGCCGATGCGGCGCGCAATCCCGGCGCGCAAGTCCGACTGCTGTTGTGCGAACGGCGTCGGCGGCTCGTAATAGGGAGGCGGTCCGGCATCGGCCATGCCGGCACTTTGCTAGAGAATGGGGCCCTTGCCAATCAGCGGGCCATTTGGCCCACCATCGACTTGAGGGTTCGTGCATCCTCGATCGCGTGACCGTGGATGTCGTTGTTGAAGTAGCACCAGACAGTTCGGCCTTCGTCACGCTGCTGTTTGATCCAGTCGGTCCAGTCGAGCAGCGCCTCGTTAGTGTAACGGCCGTGGTACCTGCCGCTGGTGCCGTGGAAGCGGACGTAGGCCGTGCGGCCGGTCGCCCAGCGCGGCGAGATGAGGCCCTTGAGATCGTGCACCACGAACCCGACGCCGTGGCGGTCGAGCAGCGAGAGGACGTCCTCGTCGTACCAGCTCCGATGGCGGAACTCGACGACCTGCTCGATATCGGTCGGCAGCCACGAGAGGAAGCTGTCGAGCCGTTCGAGGTCCTTGTGGAGGCTCGGCGGAAGCTGGCAGAGCAGGGGTCCGAGCTTATCCCCGAGCGGACGCGCCAGCTCGATGAAGCGGTCGACCTCGTCCCTGCAACCCAGCAGCTTCTTCATATGGGTGATGAAGCGGTTGACCTTCACCGCGTAGCGGAAACCCGGCGGCGCCTTGTCGCGCCAGCCCTCGAATGTCGAAGCGAGCGGCAGGCGATAGAAGCTGGCGTTGATCTCGACCGTGTCGAACTCTTCCGCGTAGCGTTCGAACCAGCGCTTCTGCGGCAGCCCTTCCGGATAGAACAGCCCGCGCCAATGCCTGTAGACCCAGCCAGAGCAGCCGACGTGGACATTGGATACACTCGTTGCTTCCATCGTTGCAGCTGAACAACGTTGCCGCGCGAGGGTTGCCAAGGATGTTGAAAGTGATCGGAACGGCGCTGCTCACGGCGTTCGTGACCAGCATGTTCTGGATCTGGTTCTACAATTTCGTGCCGCAGCCGCGGCCGAGCGTCGCGCGCAGCGGGCCGGTGGTCACGGTCAAGGCCGAGAACGCGCCGCCGGTCGTGGTCGCACAGCAGGTGCAGGTCGCGCCGTCGGGGCTCGCGCTGCCGGTCGTTGGAGTTAAGCCGGAGCAGTTGAGCGACACCTACGACGACGCCCGCGGGCAAGGGCGACGTCATGACGCCATCGACATCATGGCCGCCGAAGGGACTCCGGTGATCGCAGTTGCGGACGGGACGATCGAGAAATTGTTCAACAGCGTCCGCGGCGGCATCACCATCTACGAGCGGTCGAACGACCAGAAATGGATTTACTATTACGCCCACCTCTCGGCCTATGCGCCGGGGCTCGCCGAGCGCCAGCAGGTGAAGCGCGGGCAGGTGATCGGCCGCGTCGGCCATACCGGCGACGCGAGCGCGGCCGGTCCGCATCTCCACTTCGCGATCAATTCGATGGCGCCGGGCGAGCGCTGGTGGAACGGCACCGCGATCAATCCCTACCCGCTGCTTGCCGGGAAAAAGGTCAGCGGCTAGAGCGCGCCCCGGCTCTTTCCCAACACTTTCTCCGAGAGAAGACATGAAGATCAGCGGCGTGGACATCCGTCCCGGCAACATCATCGAATATGAGGGCGGCATCTGGCGCGCGGTGAAGATCCAGCACACCCAGCCCGGCAAGGGCGGCGCGTATATGCAGGTCGAGATGAAGAATCTGCGCGATGGCCGCAAGAACAACGTCCGTTTCCGCTCGGCGGAGACGGTGGAGAAGGTGCGGCTCGACACCAAGGATTTCCAGTTCCTGTTCGCCGATGGCGACAGCCTGGTCTTCATGGACAAGGAAACCTACGACCAGACGACCTT
>JAICVC010000139.1 GCA_025935515.1 Sphingomonas sp. | reverse complement strand
GCGGCTGGCCGCATGAGCGGCGGGTCGATCGCCGGATTCATTCTCTGCGGTGTCCTGCTGGCCGGAGCGTTCGGTGCCCTGTCGGAGGTTTATGGCGACCTGCTGAGGGCCGCGGGGGCGTCGGAGCGCCTGGCGGAGCTGTTGACGGCAGAGCCCGAGATCCGCGCGCCCGCGCAGCCGGCGAAGCTCCCGCACCCGCCCCTTGGCGCGCTCGAATTCGAGAAGGTCACGTTCCATTACCCGACGCGTCGCGAGACTTCGGCGCTCGAGGGGTTCAGCCTGACGGTGAAGGCGCGTGAGCGGCTGGCCCTGGTCGGGCCGTCCGGGGCCGGCAAAACAACGATCTTCCAGCTCGCCGAACGCTTCTACGACCCCGACGAGGGCCGCGTGCTGCTCGACGGCGTGGATCTCAAAGACGCCGACCCGGCCGATGTCCGGCAGCGCATCGCGATGGTCCCGCAGGAGACGGTGATCTTCGCGGCAAGCGCGCGCGACAACCTCCGCTACGGCAACTGGAACGCGAGCGAGGAGGAGCTTTGGCAAGCGGCGCGCGACGCCAATGCCGAGCAATTCCTGCGCGCGCTTCCCGAAGGCCTCGATACGTACATGGGCGAAGGCGGCGCGCGGCTTTCAGGCGGTCAGCGGCAACGGATCGCCATCGCCCGCGCACTGCTGCGTGACGCGCCCTTGCTCCTCCTCGACGAAGCCACGTCGGCGCTCGACGCCGAAAGCGAGCGGCTGGTGCAGGATGCGCTCGACCGCTTGATGGAGCATCGCACCACGATCGTCATTGCGCACCGGCTGGCGACGGTGCGCGCCGCCGACCGGATTGTCGTGATGGATGGCGGCCGGATCGTCGAGGAAGGCACGCACGCGACGCTGAGCCGGCGCGGCGGCCTTTATGCGCGCCTCGCCCGGCTGCAGTTCGAGGATCGCGCCGCCTAAGCGTTCCCGCCAGCGCCACCCGCCGGCGGTGTTCCGCCGCCACTGGGCCTTCGCGCTGCGGGCCTGCGCGTAGTCCGGCGCGCCGGCTTCTTTGCGGTGGAGCGTTTTGCAGCGGGCTTCCGCGCTGTGCTTGCGCGAGAAGCACTGGTGCCCGTGGACTTGGCGCGCGTGGACGACGCTTTCGTCGCGGTGCTCCGTTTGGCCGTCGAACGCTTGGCGGTCGACCGCTTGGCCGCGGTCCTGCGGCCGCCGCTGGACTTCTTCGCAGCGCCACTGCGCGAGGCCGATGAACCGGAGCTCGTGCCCGCGCTGGCTTCCATCGACCACTTGCCCGACATTACTCGCTGAGCCGCGTCTGCTACCGCCTCGGCGATCAGCGAACCGAGCTTGGTTGCGCTCGCCATCATATTGGTTGCCGCCTGGCTGGCGGTGTCAGCGGCGTCGAGACCTGCGTCGCGGATCGCGCGGCGGGCCTTCGGGCTCGCGCTGATTGCCGCTGCCGCGGCGGCCAGACCGGCGGCGAGCATTTCCTTGCTCATCGCGCCCTTGGCGAGCTTGTCGACGGTCGCTTTGCCCGACGAAGAACCCGAAGAACCTTTGCGTGGTGACTTGGCCATCGCTTCATCTCCCTCCGTTTGCGGGAAAAGACACTTCACGGCTGTAACGGTTCCCAAACGATGCGGGAAGTGCGCCGAATCCAGATATGTTAAAGGGCACCGCCGCATATCGCAGCGATGCCCTTCGACATGGTCAGCGGCCGGAGATGTGGCCGTTCGTCAGCGTTTAGGGCCTACGAACACCCCTTTCCGACCTCCCTGCTGAACCATGAGACATCGGATCACCTCCTTTCGCTGCGTTAAAGCCACGACGAAGATGATTCATAGCGAGCCCAAGTACAAGACTTGCGCTTGCGTGAATTATCGTCACAATCCTGCGCTTCGCGCTGTTCAGGCGCGGCAATCCTCGATGGCGCGAGCAGGCTCCGCCCACGGCGGAACGACCAGCGGCGGCTGCGTGCCGACGGTGAAGGCGACACGTCCCCGGCTGAAGACGATAGCGTCGAGGAGCGAATCGTAGTTCGAAAGATCGGCCGTCAGCCGCCCAGCGGTCGGGTTGAAGCTCGATGGGACGTTCTTCGTGAGCGAGCTCGTCCAGACATTGACGAATGGCGCCGGTACGGTCGCCGGCCTGGAAATTACGACGCGGCGCGTAGCTCGAGTGCAGTGAACCCAAAGCTGGGGATGACCGGTCCCGTTGGTGAACACTGCCTCGCTGCCGTCGACGGTCGGCACATAGCTCCAGCTGCCCGCGATCGGCGTGGCGGTGCTGAGGTCCTGCGCCGAAGCCGATGAAGCAGCAAGCAGCGCGAGCGCTGCAGCAATTAGAATTCTCATGAGGTCAGCGACTCAGTTTGTCGACTTTTGCCTGCAACGCAGCGAGCTCCGCCTTGAGCTGGTCCATGTCGGTGCTGCTACCGCTCGGCGGCACCTCGGCCTTGCCCTTGGCCTTGCCGGTGAAAGCACGGCTCGCATCCTCGAACATGGCCATGTTGCGCTTGGCGAGGTCGGCGAAAACGTTGCCGCTGAAGGCGTCCTTGACCGCGCTCTGGTTGCGCTGGAACGCATCCATTGCCGCTTCGAGATACGACGGCACGAAATTCTGCATCGAGTTGCCGTACAGGCCGATCAACTGCTTCAGGAAGTTGATCGGGAGCATGGTGCCCCCGCCGGCTTCCTCGTCGACGATGATCTGGGTCAGTACCTGGCGGGTAATGTCCTCGCCGCTCTTCGCGTCGACGACTTCGAACTCGCGGCCTTCGCGCACCATTTGCGCCAGCCGGTCGAGCGTGATGTAGGTGGAGCTTTCGGTGTCATAAAGCCGCCGGTTCGCGTACTTCTTGATCGTCACCTTGCCCGATGATTTCGCCATGAACATTTCCCCAGAGGCGGACCGCGCCTTACTACCGCAGCATAGTGCGCTGCAACATGAACGCGTCGCCCAAAGAGCGCCACGTCCTCTCCCGCTGTTTCTCGAATTGGTACGCGAGGTTTCGGAACGCGATCCCAAGCTTGCCGCCGACGCGCTTGCGGGACTGCGCGCATATGAGCAGGCGCCGCGACGCGAACGACCTTCACCGAAGCCGGAGATCGCGCGCGTTGGGGCGGCTTGCCTGAGGGACCATGGCGGGGAAGGAAAGCCAGCGATTCTCGTCCCTTCACTGATCAACCCACCGCGAATCCTCGACCTCGACGAAGAGATCTCGCTGACTGGTGCGATTGCAGCCATGGGCCGCCGGGCTTTGCTGCTCGATTGGGGCAAGTGCGACGAGCGAAAGCAGCTATCGGTCGCAGGGCATATCGGCGATTTGCTGCTGCCCTTGCTGCGCAGCATGGATGAGCCCGTCGCGGTGGTCGGCTATTGCCTCGGCGGAACCATGGCCATCGCCGCGGCGAACCTGGCGCCGGTGGAGCGTGTCATCACGCTCGCCGCGCCGTGGAAGTTCGCACAGTACCCGGACGGCTCACGGCAGGCGCTGAACGATATGTGGCGGCACTCGCAGGGAGCTGCAGAGACGCTTGGCGCGCTGCCGATGGAAGTGCTGCAAGCCGCATTCTGGTCGCTCGATCCCGAACGCACTGTGCGCAAGTTCGCAGAGTTCGGCCGCCTCGATCCGGCCAGCGCCGAGGCACGCCGCTTCATCGAGCTCGAGGAATGGGCAAACCAGGGCGAGCCCCTGCCCTATCCGGCAGCGAGGGAACTGGTCGAGGACCTGTTCGGCAGAGACCTGCCCGGGTCCGGAGACTGGCTGGTCGCAGGTCGAGCCATGTCTGACCGGCTGTCGGTTCCCACCCTGCATCTGGCCGCCCAACGCGACCTGATTGCGCCGCCTCAGACGGTCGCTTCGGGCGAGGTCGTCGCTGTTCCTTCGGGCCATGTCGGGATGATCGTCGGCTCGGCCAGAGCGCGGCTTCACCAGGAACTGAAACGCTTCCTGACGCCTTGCCGCTGAGGGATGGCCTCGCTAAGTCCGCCGCGAAGCACCCGTAGCTCAGCTGGATAGAGCGCTGCCCTCCGAAGGCAGAGGCCACAGGTTCGAATCCTGTCGGGTGCGCCATCGTTTGACCCCCACCCCCTGACATGGCAACGCGCCTGCCGATGGCGCACGACGAGCCTTCGCAGAGGACATGGGGCGGGCGGTTCGGCAGTAGCCCGGACGCGCTGATGACGCGCATCAATGCCTCGATCGGCTTCGACAAGCGTCTGTGGCGGGAAGATATCGCCGCGTCCAAGGCGCATGCCGCGATGCTGCGCGAGCAGCGGATCATCTCCGGAGAAGATGCTGCGGCAATCCTCGAAGGCCTCGACCGGATTGCCGCCGAATATGAGCGCGACGGCGTGCCCGAGCGCCTCGAGCTCGAGGACATCCACATGACTGTCGAGCAGCGGCTCGGCGAGCTGATCGGCCTGGCAGCGGGCCGATTGCACACCGCCCGCTCGCGTAACGATCAGGTGGCGACCGACTTCAGGCTGTGGGTGCGCAAGGCCTGCGACGAGGTGATGGACGCCATCCGCAACCTGCAGCGCACGCTGGTCGAGCGTGCCGACGAGCATGCCGAGACCGTGATGCCGGGCTTCACGCATTTGCAGGTCGCGCAGCCGGTGACTCTGGGCCATCACCTGATGGCCTATTACGGGATGCTGCACCGGGATGTCTCGCGCTTCGCCGACGCCCGCGCCCGGATGAACGAGAGCCCGCTGGGCAGTGCCGCGCTGGCGGGAACCGGCTTCGCGATCGACCGCGACCGGACGGCCGATGCGCTCGGCTTCGACCGGGCGACCGCGAACAGCCTCGACAGCGTCTCCGACCGCGACTTCGCGCTCGATTATCTGTCGGCGGCCGCGCAGTGCAGCCTGCACCTGTCGCGGCTGGCCGAAGAGCTGATCGTCTGGGCGAGTGCCGCCTTCGGCTTCGTGAAACTGTCGGACCAGTTTTCGACAGGCTCGTCGATCATGCCGCAAAAGCGCAATCCCGACGCCGCCGAGCTCGTGCGCGGTCACGCCGGGCGTATCGCGGGAGCGATGATCGCATTGACGATGACGATGAAAGGGCTTCCGCTCGCTTATTCCAAGGACATGCAGAACGACAAGCCGCCGGTTTTCGAGGCGCATGACCTCCTCGGGCTCTCGCTCGCGGCAATGACCGGCATGATCCAAAGCGCCCGATTCGACACCATCCGCATGCGCGAAGCG
>JAICVC010000035.1 GCA_025935515.1 Sphingomonas sp. | reverse complement strand
TGCGCGACGCCGATCTTGCGCTTTACGCCGCCAAGGCGGCCGGCAAGGGCTGCTTCCGTTTCTTCGAGCCCGAGATGCACGACGCTGCCCGCCAACGCCAGTTGATGGAATCGGATCTCCGCGTCGCGCTCGAGAAGGATCAGCTGCGCCTCGTCTACCAGCCTTGCGTCGACGCCTCGAGCGAGGCCGTGACCGGCTTCGAGGCGCTGATCCGCTGGGACCACCCGGAGCATGGGCCGGTCAGTCCGGTGGACTTCATTCCGCTGGCCGAGGAGATCGGCCTCATCAACGAGATCGGCGAATGGGTGATGCGCACGGCCTGCGCCGAAGCCGCGACCTGGCCGGCGCATATCACCGTCGCGGTCAACCTCTCGCCGATCCAGTTCAAGTCGCACGCTTTGCCGACCGTGGTGCGGATGGTGCTCGGCGATACCGACCTCCCCGCGCATCGGCTGGAGCTCGAGATCACCGAAGGCGTGTTCCTCAGCAACGACGACCATGTCCACGACATGATCGGCAGCCTCAAGGCGATCGGAGTTAAGCTCGCGCTCGACGACTTCGGGACCGGCTATTCGTCGCTCAGCTATCTGCAGCGCGTGCCGTTCGACAAGATCAAGATCGACCGCTCGTTCGTCACCGGCGCGTCCGACCCCGAGGGCCGCAACGCAGCGCTGATCCGGGCGATGGTCGGTCTCGCATCCGACCTCAAGATGCAGACGACGGCCGAGGGCGTCGAGACCCAGGAAGAGCTGGCTCTGGTTCGGAACCTCGGCTGTTCGCTCGTCCAGGGGTACATCTTCGGCAAGCCGATGCCGGCCGAGGAGGCGCGCGCCCTGGCGGCGAAAGGGGCGGCCACCCTTCCCGAGCAATTGCCGCCCCGCGAACCGCGAATCCGGATCATTCGCGCCGCTTTGCTCCACTACCAGGGCCAGGTGAGGGGCGCCCGCCTGCGCAACATCTCGAGCGGCGGAGCGCTGGTCGAGTGCCGCGAGCCCGTAGAGGTCGGAGCGCAGGTCCAGCTCGATTTCGCCGCCGGCGGCCTGATCGATGCCGAGGTTCGCTGGATCAAGGGCACGCAGTTCGGCTGCCAGTTCAAGGAAAAGTTCAATCTGCGGCTGCTCCAGCCGGGAAAGCCGGCGGTCAAGGCGCCGACGATGATGACCCCGACCTACCTCACGGCTGACCGCGGCGCGGACGACGATCCGGAAGACACCTCGCTTACCGGCACGCCCGCCTGATCGTCGCAGCACGGCGCGAAAGTGGTGCCGCTTGCGTGACTCGAACACGCGACCCCATCATTACGAATGATGTGCTCTACCAGCTGAGCTAAAGCGGCTTGGCTCTTTCGGAGGTGGCGGCCCACTAACAGCGCCGCGCGGGCCTCGCAAGGTCGCCTCGATTGCTAACCGTTTATGCTTAACGCTTTCGTAACGCCACTCCGCCATTTTCCCTTCGAACAAGACGGGTAGGGCTTGAGGCGCAGATGGACAGTTACCGCGATCATCCGAGCGACTTCGACGCGCCGTCAACGAACGATTCCGCGCCGGAGAACGACGTCTCGGCGGCGATCGGGACGGACGAGCGGCGGATGCACGTGCGCGCCTACAATTATTGGGTCTCCCTCCTCGCCGGGCGTGATTTTCCCTCGATCGAGGAGCTCGAGTCCGACGACGTCCAGGACTTCTCCGCGCACAGCGTGCTGCTCGACTTCACCTGCAGCCGCGACAATCCCTCAATCCCCTACGTCGGCGCCGCAATCCGCGACGAATGCGCGCTCGACGACGGCATGCGCACCATCGCCGAAGTGCCGAGCCGGTCGCTGCTGTCGCGCCTGACCGACCATTACATGCAGATCATCGCCAACCGCGCCCCGGTCGGGTTCGAGGCCGAGTTCGAGAACCCGCACGGCAAGACCATCTGCTACCGCGGCATTCTGATGCCCTTCTCGTCGGACGGCGAGGAGATCGACTTCATCTATGGCGTGATCAACTGGAAGCACGTCCATGCGCCCGCTGCCGCCGCAACCCTGGTCGCCGCGCTGGCCGCAGAACCGGCCCAGCCGGAGGCGATCGAGATCGCCGGCATCGCCGACGCGGACGAGGAGCTCGAGCATCCTGACGCCAGCGACGAGCCGCTCGAACTGACCGACATGGTTCAGCCGTTGCCCGTCGACGAGGACCTCGCAGTCGAAGCCCAGGCCGAGCCGCTCGAGGCGGTCCCGGTCCATTCATCCTGGGAGGACGGTCCGCTTCACGATGATGAGGAGATCGCGGTTCCCGAGATCAGCCTCGACGGCGATGCCGGCCTCGCCGACCGCCTTTGCGCCGCGCGCGAGAGCGCGGAATCGGTCAAGGCCGGCGAAGGCCGGACCCGTGCCGCGCTCTATCAGGCGCTGTCGCTCGCCTATGATTTCGCGGTCGCGGCCCGATTGAACCCGGATGAATATATCGAGCTGCTCGAGGAATCGGGCGTCAAGGCGCAGGCCCGCGCCCCGATGACCCCGATCGTCAAATTGGTTTTCGGCGTCGATTACGACAAGGCGCGGCTGACCGAGTTCGCGGCGGCATTGTCTTACGCCGAGCGCCGGCTGATCCAGACCGGGGGCTTCCAGGATTTCATCCAGACCCAGCCGGGCGGCCTCAAGGCGCTGGTGGCGGCCGAGCGCCAGGCGCGCCGCCCCGATGCCAGGGTCGACACCAAGGGCGAGGTTGCCCGCGCTCGGCTCCGCGCGGCCCCGTCGATTTCCCTCGCGGACTTGCCGGCGCATGAAGAGTTCGCCCTAGTCGTCACCCGCCGCGGTCCCGACGGAACGCACGAGGCTGTCGCGATCGTCGAGGACCCCGCATTGGTCGAGCGCGCGATCCGCGGCGCCGCCTGAGGGTTGTCCGCCCGAGGAGGCCGGGTCTATAGGCCCGCCGGCCTCTTCACTCCTCGGAGCAAGATTTTTCCATGACCGCTCATACGCGCCTGGACCCGCCGCTGGTCGAGTCGATCCGCAAGGCGCTGACCGGCAACGCGCTGCCGGGTGAAACGCAGGGGTTGAGCGGCGAAGCCGAGCGCGACGCGGCCGAATTCCTCACCCAGGTCGCCGCCAGGCGCAAGCGCGGGGAGCTCGCGCTGGCCATCGAATCGACCGGCGGCGAGGCCGGGAACCGGCGGATGCGGATTGGCATGGTCAACGACGACATGCCGTTCCTGGTCGACTCCGTCGCCAATGCCGTCGCCCAAAAGCAGCTCACCATCCACCGGCTGCTTCACCCGGTCGTGTGCGTCGACCGCAACGAAAAGGGCGAGCTGCAGGCGCTCGAATCCTATTGCGGAGACAAGAGCCGCCGAGAATCGATGATGTATCTCGAGCTCGACCGCGCCGACGCGCGCGGGCGGCAGGAGCTGGCCGCCGATCTGCGGCGCGTGCTCGGCGACGTCCGCCTCGCCGTGCGTGACTGGGAATCGCTCCAGCGCCAGATGCGCGAGGACGCGGCCGCGATCGAGGATCCCGAAGGCGCCGCGCTCCTCAGCTGGTTCGCCGACGGCGCGATGACCCTGCTCGGCTATCATGTCGAGAAGCCCTACGAACAGCCGTCGTGCGCGCTCGGCATCTTCAGCATTCCGGGCGCCCCGACCGACGAGGGCGGGGCACTGGGCGCGATGCGCTATTTCGAAAAGGGCGGCGAGATTCCGCTGATGGCGAAGGCCGAGCGCAAATCGACCGTGCACCGCCGCGTCCCCCTCGACCTGGTCGTCATCCCGGTCAAGGCCGGTGAGACCGTCACCGGGATCGGCGTCCATGCCGGCCTCTGGACGAGCGAAGCGCTGCGCGTCCCCCCCGAGAACGTGCCGGTCCTGCGGGCGCGCCTGAACCAGCTCGACAAGGATTTCGGGTTCGACCCGAAGGGCCACAGCGGCAAGGCGCTGCGCCACGCGGTGGCATCGCTCCCGCGCGACCTCGTCATCGCCATCGATTATGAGGAGCTGCGCGACCTCGTGATGATGGCGATGTCGCTCGCCGATCGCCCGCGCCCCGCGTTGATGCAGGTCCGGTCGATCCTCAGGGGACAGCTGTTCACCTTCGTCTGGCTGCCGCGCGAGGAGCTCAGCACTGCTCGCCGCACCGCGATTGCGATGCTTCTTGAAAATGAAGTCGGCCGCGAGATCACGAGCTGGTCAGTGGAGCTTGGCGAGGCCGATCTCGCGCTCATCCGCTACACCCAATATATCGACGAGGGCGCGCCGTCGCCCGATGCGGCTAGCCTCGACGCCGCGGTTGTCGAGATGGTTCGCGGCTGGGCCCCCGCGGTCGAAGCCGACCTGATCGACGCCGCCGGCGCCCCGCGCGCGACCCGCCTCGCGCTGACCTACATCAATGCGTTCCCCGACGGTTATCGCGCGCGCACTGCGCCGGAAGAAGGGGCCGCCGACATCCTCCGGCTATGCGAGCTGGGCGACGAGAGCGATCGCGCGGTGCGCATCAAGCGGATCGAGCATGATCCGCCTGGACAGCTCCGGCTGAAGACCTATCGGCGCGGCGGGCTGATCCCGCTTTCCGATGTCGTGCCGGTGCTCGAGAACTTCGGGTTCCGGGTTCTCGAGGAATTCCCGACCGCGCTCAGCGGCGACAATGGCTACATCTCCGACCTTCGGGTCGAGATCGGCGCCGAGGCGGATATTGGCGAATTGCTCGCGCGCACCGCGGAAATCGAGCGCGCAATCGCCAACGTGCTGTGCGGGAGCGCGGAGGACGACGAGTTCAACCAGCTCGTGCTTTACGCCGGCCTCGACACGCGTCCGGTGGTCTGGCTGCGCGCCTGGTTCCGTTACCTGCGCCAGACTGGCAGCAGCTTCGGCCTGGTCACGGTGGTCGACGCGCTGCGCAGAGCACCGGCTGCGACGCGGGCGTTGATCGGCGGGTTCGTCGCCGCGCACGACCCCGCGGCGAAGAACCGCGACCGGCAGGTCGCCGACTGCTCGGAGCAGCTCGACCGAAGCCTCGCCAAGGTTCGCTCGATCGACGACGACCGCATCCTGCGGCGCCTGCGCGCGCTGGTCGACGCGATCCTGCGCACCAACGCTTTCGCGCCGGCCGCCGAGGAAGCGCTGGCGTTCAAGATCGACTCGTCGCTCGTCCCGGGCCTGCCGAGACCGGTGCCGTGGCGCGAGATTTGGGTTTATTCGCCGCGGATCGAAGGCATCCACCTGCGCGGCGGTCCGGTCGCGCGCGGCGGCCTTCGCTGGTCGGACCGGCGCGATGACTTCCGTACCGAAATTCTCGGCCTGATGAAGGCGCAGCTAGTCAAGAATGCAGTGATCGTCCCGACCGGCGCGAAAGGCGGCTTCTATCCCAAGCAGCTCCCGCCGATGGCCAACCGCGACGCCTGGCTCGCCGAGGGCACTGAGAGCTATCGCATCTTCATCCGCTCGCTGCTGTCGCTCACCGACAACCTGGTCAACGACCGCGTCGTCCATCCCGACTGCGTCGTGGTTCACGACGGTGACGATCCCTATTTCGTCGTCGCCGCCGACAAGGGCACCGCGACCTTCTCCGACATCGCCAATGCGATCGCGCTCGAACGCAATTTCTGGCTCGGCGACGCGTTCGCGAGCGGCGGCTCCAACGGCTACGACCATAAGGAGATGGGCATCACTGCCAGGGGCGCGTGGATCTCGGTCCAGCGTCATTTCCTCGAAATGGGCATCGACGTTCAGTCCGAACCGGTCACCGTCGCGGGCTGCGGCGACATGTCGGGCGACGTGTTCGGCAACGGCATGCTGCTGTCCAAGTCGATCAAGCTGCTGGCCGCGTTCGACCATCGCCACATCTTCATCGATCCAAATCCCGATCCAGCGAAGAGCTGGGCCGAGCGCAAGCGGCTGTTCGACCTGCCGCGGTCGAGCTGGGACGATTATGACAAGAAGCTGATCAGCAAGGGCGGCGGAGTCTATGCGCGCACCGAGAAGTCGATCACGCTGAGCGCGGATGCGCGCGAAGCGCTCGGCATCGAATCGAAGACGATCGACCCGGTCAACCTCATCAACGCGATTTTGAAGAGCCCGGTCGACCTCATGTGGTTCGGCGGGATCGGCACGTACATCAAGTCCTCGGCGCAGAGTAACGCCGATGTCGGCGATCCTTCGAACGATTCGCTTCGCGTCAGCGCCAGTGAGATGCGGGCCAAGGTCATCGGCGAGGGTGCGAACCTCGGCGTCACCCAGGCCGGACGGATCGAGTTCGCCGACCGCGGCGGGCGCATCAACACCGACTTCATCGACAATAGCGCCGGCGTCGACTGCTCCGACAATGAAGTGAACATCAAGATTCCGCTCAACCGCGAGATGCGGGAGGGGCGGCTGGCCTTCGACAAGCGCAACAGCCTGCTGGCGAAGATGACCGACGACGTCGCCGAGCTCGTGCTTGAGGACAATCGGCTCCAGACGCTCGCGCTGTCCATCGCCGAAGCCGGCGGCGCCCAGGCGCTGCCGGGGCATGTCCGTACGATCGAGCTGCTCGAGGCTACCGGCCGGCTCGACCGGCGGGTCGAGGGCCTGGGATCCAGTGAGGAACTGCTGCGCCGCGGCCAGGACAACCGCGGCCTGACTCGGCCCGAGCTCGCCGTCGTCCTGTCGATCTCGAAGATCGTTCTCCAGGCGGCCGCCGAGGAGCTTCGGCTCGCCGAAGACGCGCTGGTCGGCCCGGAGCTGTTCGATGCTTTCCCCAAGGCGATGCGCAAAACACACGCGGACGCGATCCGTGCCCATCGGCTGCGCAACGAGATCGTCGCGACCAAGGTCGTCAATCGGCTCGTCAACCGCCTTGGTCCGGGAGTCGCATTCGAGCTGACGGAGGAAGAGGCCGCTTCGCTGCAGCAGGTCGTTGCCGCGTTCCTGGTCGCCGAGCGGCTGCTCGATCTCGACAAAATGTGGGAGGAGATCGAGCATGACGATCTCCCCGAGACCGTCCGCATCGAACTCTTCTCGATCGCTGCCGCCAGCGTCCGGTCGCACATCTCGGACATCCTGCGCGCGGCGCACGGCGAAACCAGGGTCCAAAAGCTGTGCGCCTTGCTCGAGCCGGGCGTGCGCAAAATCTCGGCGGCGGCGACCAAGCTGATCCGGGCCGAAGTCCGCAATGAGGCGGCGGCACGCCGGGACCGGCTCGTCGCGCTCGGGGCCAGCGACGACATTGTTCGCTTGCTGGTCCGCCTTTACGAGCTCGACGGGGTCTTCGGAGTCGCCGCGCTGGCGGCCCGCAACAAGCTCGACGAGCTCGAAACGACGCGCGCCTACACCCGGCTCGGCGAAGCGCTCGGGCTGGACTGGGCGCAGCAGCAGGTGGCGCGCTATGTCCCTGCGGACCAGTGGGAACGGCTGCTGACCGCCGGCCTGGCGCGCGATTTCGAGCAGCTCCGAATCGAATTCCTGTCGGGCTGCCGCGGCAAGAATGTGGACGAGGGCGTCGAGGAGTGGGTCGATCAGCGGCGCGCCCGAATCGACCAGTTCGGGGAGCTCATCGCCCGCGCGCGGACCGAGGGCCGCGTCAGCGCGCCGATGCTCGCCCAGATTGCGGGACAAGCGCGCATCCTGCTCGGCCGCTAGGGCCCATGCGCATCGCTGTCCTGGTGCCCGATCCGGACTATCCGGAGCCGTGGCGCTGGGCGTTCGACGTCGAAGCCGATGCGCTGAAGCGTGCCGGCTGCACCGTCCACCCGCTCGCCTGGACGATGGTCGGCGATATCTCCGGCTACGATCTGGTCATGCCGCTGGTCGCCTGGGGCTATCACCTCGACTATCCGCGCTGGCTCGCTTTGCTCGACCGCGCCGAGGCCGAACAATGGCCGATGGTGAATCCGCCGGCGCTGCTGCGGTGGAATGGTGCCAAGGCTTATCTCGCCGAGCTTGCCGACCGCGGCGTTTCGACGGTCCCGACGCTCGCTGTCGAAAGCTGCTGCGACGCCGACCTCGAGGAAGCGCGCCGCCGCTTCGATACCGCTTGGCTGGTCATCAAGCCGCCGGTCTCGGCAAGCGCGTCGGGCACGCACCGGCTCGGGCCGAACGACGACCTGCCAGCCGACAGCGCTCGCCGGCCGATGATCGTCCAACCGCTGATCGAGGAAATTTCCCGCACCGGCGAATTTTCCCTGATGCTGTTCGACGGCGAATATAGCCACGCGGTGGTCAAGCGCCCGAAGAGCGGCGACTTCCGCGTCCAGCCGCATCTCGGCGGCGTGACCTTGCCCTCGAACGCGCCCCCGGGCGCCGAGCGCCTGGCCAGGCAGGCTCTCGAGGCCGCGCCCGCCAAGGCGACTTATGCTCGCGTTGATATCGTGCCGGACGACGAAGGCACGCTTCGGATCATGGAGCTGGAGCTGATCGAGCCCGCGCTGTTCCTCGACCATTCGCCCGACGGCGGCGCGGCCTTCACTCGCGCGGTGCTGAATTTCGCTCGAACAACCACTGCCTGATCGCCGAAGTCAGGTTCGGCGGTTGCGCTGAATCGAGCCGCGCGACGTCGATCTCAGCGACCAGGGCATTGAGCGGACAGCCGCGCTCGCGCGCCGCCGCTTCGAGCGCGCGCCAGAACATCGGCTCCAGGCTGATCGAGGTCTGATGGCCGGCTATCAGCACCGACCGTTTCCTGGGCGGTGCGTAATGCGGCATCAATACATGTGCTGGCCGCCGTTGATCGACAGCGTGGAGCCGGTGACGACGCCCGCATTCTCATCGACCAGGAAGGTGACCCCGCGGGCGATCTCCTCGGCTTTGCCGAGCCGTCCGACCGGGATTTTCGCGACGATCTTGCCCAAGACTTCCTCAGGCACCGCGGCGACCATGTCCGTATCGATGTAACCGGGCGCGATCGCGTTCACGGTCACGTTGTTGCGCGCGCCTTCCTGCGCGAGCGCTTTGGTGAAGCCGTGGATGCCCGACTTCGCCGCGGCATAATTGACTTGGCCGTATTGCCCGGCCTGGCCGTTGATCGAGCCGATGTTGACGATCCGCCCGTAGCCGCGGCCGGTCATGCCTTCGAACACCGCCTTGGCCATGTTGAAGCAGCCGCCGAGGTTGGTATCCATGACGTCCTGCCATTTCTGGTGGTCCATGCGCTTCATCGTCGCGTCGCGCGTGATTCCGGCATTGTTGACCAGCACATCGACCGGCCCGAGGTCGCCCTCCACCTTGTGCACGCCTTCCTGGCAGGCGTCGAAGTCGGATACGTCCCATTTGTAGGCCGGGATTCCGGTGCGCTCGGAGAACTCGCGGGCGCGCTCCTCATTGCCCGCGTAATTTGCCGCGACCTTCATCCCCATGTCCTTGAGCGCGACGCTGATCGCCTCGCCGATGCCGCGTGTGCCTCCGGTGACGATCGCCACTCGAGCCATGTCTCTCTCCTCTCCTGCGGAGCGGCGCTTATGACTCGCTGCGCCAGCCTGCAAGCTCGCGGCTGACCAGCTGTTCCAGCATCGCGATGCCTTCCGGCGAATCGTTGAGGCAATCGAGCAGTGCGAACCGTTCTCCGCCGGCGTGCTCGAAGGTCTCGCCGCCGCGGATCCCGAGCTCCTCCAGGGTTTCGATGCAATCGGCGGAAAAGCCGGGCGCCGCGATTGCAACCCGCTTCACGCCCTGCTGCGGATAGGCGGCGAGAGTCGCGTCGGTCGCCGGCTCCAGCCATTTGGCCCGGCCGAACCGCGACTGGAAGGCGACGTCGACCTTCTGGCCCAGCGCTTCGCCGACAAGGTGCGCCGTGATCTGGCATTGATCGTGGTAAGGATCGCCGAGCTCGCGCGTGCGCTGGGGCATCCCGTGGAAGCTCAGCAACAGCCGTTCCGGCTCAAAGTCGACCCCTTCGAGCTGACGCTTCAGATTGGCGGCAACGGCCTCGATGTACAGCGGGTCGTCATAGTAGGGCGGAAGGGTCCGTATCGCGGGCTGGACGCGCATCCCCGCCAGCGCGGCGAACAGGGCATCGTTCGCCGTCGCCGTCGTCGCCGCGCAATATTGCGGGTAAAGCGGCGCGGCGAGGATGCGCGTGCAGCCCTCGGCCATCATGTTCTCGATCGCGGCCGCAATCCCGGGATTGCCGTAACGCATCGCATAATGGACGCTCACACCGGGCAGCCGCTCCCGCAGCGCCACCGCCTGGCGCTGAGCGATCGCACGCAGTGGGGAACCTTCGTTAGTCCAGACCTGCTTGTATGCCTCGGCCGATTTCCTCGGGCGAGTCCGCAGGATGATCCCGTAGAGGATCGGCTTCCATGCGATGGCAGGGACTTCGATCACCCGCGGGTCGCTGAGGAACGCGGCGAGGTAGCGGCGGACGGCGCGCACCTCGGGCGCGTCGGGCGTGCCGAGGTTGATCAGCAGCACGCCGATCTTTGGCTCCGGTATCGATGGGGCTGGCGCTGTCATGCAGCCATCGTATCGAACGGAAGGGAGCGCATGCGCTTGCCCGAGCCAGAATGGATCGCATTGGCGACGGCGGGTGCCAGTGGCAGCGTTCCGAGCCCACTCAAGCCGCCGGGCGGTTCGCTGCTCCGGATGATTTCGACCTGGATTTGCGGCGTCTCGCCAATCCCCGGCAAGCCGAGGGAGCCGAACGGCCGCGCGCGCGGCATGCCGGCGATCCATTCGGGCGACGGGGCGGTCGCCTGGGCCGCGGCCCAGACCAGGCCCGCTTCGATCTGCTGCCGAGCGATCGAGTCATTGACCACCCGCCCACAGTCGACCGCCGCAACCAGGCGATGAATCTTCACCCGTTGGTTGTCGCCGATGGTGGCCATCGCCACCAGCCCGATATGCGATCCGAATGCGGACGCGCCGGCGAGGCCCATCGTGCTTCCGGGACCGCCCCCGTCCCACTGCGCGAGCCGGGCCGCCGCCTGCAGGCAGCGCGCCAATCGGCCGTTGCCGCCAAGCAGCGACATGCGGAAGGCCAGCGGCTCGATCCCGGCGGCGCGAGCAAGCTCGTCGATGAAGCTCTCGGTGAAAAAGGCGAACTCGCGCTGCGGCGAGCCGCGCATGTAGCCGGCGGCGAACGGCAATTCGGCCCGGACGGCTTCGATCGTCACATTGGGGATCGTATAGGGCGGGATCGCCTCGATCGCGTTGCGGATCGTCATTCCGGCATCTTTCGAATCGAGCGAACGGGCGATCGCCGACCCCATGCCGTTGACCGTTGCCACCTCCATCTTCCACGCGGCGGTGATTCCGTCCGCGCCGGGGAGCGCAGTCATTCGCGCCAGAGCGCCGGCCGACACCAGGTCGTGGTTCTGGCTGGAGCTTTGGGAGAAGCTGACCTGGACGGGTGCTTTCGCCACCCGGGCCAATTCGACGGCATAAGGAATTGCATCGGCTTCCAGCGCGCGTCCCGAGGCGGCGCCGACCGGCATCGGGTAGAGGGTGACGTGCGAAGAGCGGAGCCCGGCGGCCCGCGCCGCGGCTTCGCGCGCAACCCCCGGCGCCTGGGTCGGAGCCCAGATTTCTAGCCGGCCGCCGTCGAACCGCGCCGTCGCCGAAAGCGGTTCGAGGCCGAGATGCTGGCTCGGCGCGACATAGTAGGTCGCTGCGAGTGGCCGCGACCCCTCGATCGCCGAATCGTAATCACCGCGGCGCCATCGCCTGCGGCCCCCGTCGCCGGCCACCGCCTGGTCAAAATGAGCCCGCATGTCGGCGGGAGTCCTGGGTCCCGAAAAGGTCGGCTCCGCGGCCTTGACGGCCTCTTCCGCTTCCCACCAGCTGCCCGCCGCAACCGCCACCCACCGCTCGCGCGCGACGAGGTGGCGGACGCCCGGAGAACGCTCTGCGGCCTCGCGCGAAAAGCCGGTCAGCTTTCCGCCAGGTGGCGCCGCTCTAAGGCTCGCGAACACCATGCCGGGCAGCCGCACGTCGGCCCCGAAGCGCCAGCTCCCGTCGGCCTTGGCGGGGGTATCGAGCCGCTGGAGCGATTGTCCGATAAGCCGGGCTTTCGCGGCAACGCGCAACGGCGCATTCGATGGCGGGCGCCGCTCGGCGGCTTCCTCCGCAAGTTCGCCGAAGGTCAAGGTCCTGACCCCGTTGATGACGAACCCGTCGGCGCTCTCGCACTCGGCGGCGGCGATGTTCCAGCGGTCCGCCGCCGCTCCGACCAGCATTGCGCGGGCGACCGCCGCTGCTTCGCGCAGCCGATCGCCAAAGGCGCGCACCGAGGTCGACCCGGCGGTGATCCGCGCGGTGGCATCGCCGGCGACCTCGTGGCGGCGCAGCCATCCCAGGCCATCGAGCCATCCCGCCTCGGTCGCGAGGGTATTGGCATAGGCATCGTTGAGCGGCGCGGGCTCGACTCCGATCGTTTCCCATGCCGCGCCGAGCTCGTCGGCGACGATCTGCGGCAAAGCGGTCCAGATGCCCTGGCCGGTCTCGACCTGGGGAACGGCAACGGTGATCCGCCCGTCACGCGCGATCTTGATGAAATTACCGAACGTCGCTTCGCCGCGCCCGGCTGACAGCTCGCTCGTCCATTGTCGCGGCAACAGCGCGAAGGCGACGACCAGGCCAACGCCCGCGCCGCCGCCGATCAGCAGGGTCCGTCGATCAATGTTCAATGCGCGTATTGGGCCTTCAACGCACGGCGGTCGATCTTGCCGGTGCCGAGGCGGGGCAGCGGTTCCGCGGAGATGATGATCCGCTCGGGGATTTTGAATTTCGCGAGCTTGCCGTCAAGAAAGCCGAGCAGCTCGGGCCCGTTCAGCGCCTCGCCCTGCTTGAGGTAAATCACCGCGACGGGCACTTCGCCCAGCCGCTCGTCCGGCGCGCCGAACACCGCGACTTCGGCGACCGACGGGCAGGCGTAGCATTCGGCCTCAACCTCGGCCGCCGAGATGTTCTCGCCGCCGCGGATGATGATCTCCTTCTTCCGGTCGACGATGAACAGGTAACCCTCCTCGTCGAGAAAGCCGACGTCGCCGGTCCTCACCGTTCCGTCGGGCGTCATCGCTTGCTCGGTCGCTTCGGGGTTACGCCAATAGCCCTTGATGTTGGCCGCGGTGCGGATACCGATCTCGCCGCTTTCGCCCGCCGGCAGTTTCCGGTCGCCCGCGCCGAGGATCGAAACCTCGACCAGCGGCTTCTGCGCGCGTCCGGTGGACGCCGGCTTGGCCGCGTAGCTGCTCCAGAAATTCGCGCAGCCGGTCGCGTTGCTCTCGGTCAGCCCATAGCCGAGCGCCGGCTGGGCGTTCGGGAATTCGTGTTTCAGCCGCTCGACGTGCGTGATCGGGCGCGGTGCGCCGCCCGCTGTGATGTCGCTGAGCGACGATAGATCGTACTTGTCCCGCTCCGGGTGGTTCATGAGCTCGAGGCTCATGGTCGGCACGCCGACGAAATAGGTGACCTTTTCCTTTTCGATCAGCCGCAGCGCCTCGGTCGCGTCCCATTTCGCCATCATCACCATGCAGCGGCCGACGACGAAGCTGTTGAGCATCACCGGCACTTCTCCGGTGACGTGGAATAGCGGCACGCTGAGCAGGGTGCGCGGCGTCGGCGGCGGACGGCCTTCCTGTTCGAGCAGCCCTTTGAGCACGATGAGGCCGGTTGAATAAGCATAGACGCCGGTCGTGACCGCGCGGTGGGTCGACACCGCGCCCTTGGCTTCGCCGGTCGAGCCCGAGGTGAACAGGATGGTCGCGTCGTCCTCCGGCGCGAGTTCGGGCAGCGCCGAGCTTTCGTCCGCAGCCTTCATCAGCGGCGCGATCGCAGTCTCCACCGGCTCGTCGATCGGCAGGCTGACGGTCTCATATCTGCCGCAGCGTTCCTGCAGTCGCCTCGCGCGCGGCGGATCAGCGATGATCAGCCTTGGCTCCGTCAGCTGCACAGCATGTTCCATCTCGAACGGCTCCCACCAGCCGTTGAGCAGCGTCGCGACCCCGCCCGCCTTCAGGATCGCCATGTAGGTTACGATCCATGCCGGGCAGTTGCGCATCGCGATCGCAACCCGGTCGCCCTTGGCGATTCCGCGCGCGGCAAGACCGTGGGCCAGTACTTCGGAAATACGGTCGAGGTCGGCGAACGTCAGCCGCTCGTCGCCGGCAACGACCGCCTCGTTCGCGCCGTTAAGGGCGGCGAAGGTGCGGAAGAAGGCCGGGAGCGTTGCCGGGAAGTTGGTGACGATCGCGCGCCCAAGCTCGTCTTCGCCGATGACCAGCCGCCCGCCCGGCCCGATGACGCGCGCCAGCTCCTCGTCAAATCGGCGGTCCAGGTCGTTCGCCATCGCTTCTCTCGCGCTCCTTTGCCTTTGGGCGTCCCCGCCTTATGAGGCGCTGAACTTTGATGGGGAAGCCCTTGCAAGCCGCCGACAATAGCCGCTTCGTTGCGTTTCCGGATCTCGGGCTGTCGCCGGTCGCGCTCCACCTCGGCCCGTTCGACCTGCGCTGGTACAGCCTCGCCTATCTCGCCGGCATTTTCGTCGGCTATTGGTATCTGCTGAAACTGCTGAAGCAGCCGGGCGCGCCGTTCGCGCGCCGCCATGCCGACGACCTCGTCTTTTACGCCGCGCTCGGGATCATCCTCGGCGGACGCCTGGGCTACGTCCTGTTCTACAATCTCGGCGAGTATCTGAGGCACCCGATCGAAATCCTGAAGCTGTGGGACGGCGGCATGTCGTTCCATGGCGGAGTGATCGGCACCTCGCTCGGGATCCTCTATTTCGCCTGGAAGCAGAAGCTGAACTGGCTTCGAGTGCACGACTATGTCGCCTGCTGCGTGCCGTTCGGCCTCTTCTTCGGGCGGCTCGCCAACTTCATCAACCAGGAGCTGTGGGGCGCGCAGACCACCGTTCCCTGGGCGGTCCGGTTCGTCGAGGTAACGCCCTTCGGGCCGATGCTCGGGCCGCCGCGCCACCCGAGCCAGCTCTACGAGGCCGTGCTCGAAGGCATCGTCCTGTTCGCGATCCTGGCTTTCATGTTCTGGAAGACCAAGGCCCGCTACGAGCCGGGCAAGCTCGTCGGCGCCTTCATCTTCTTCTACGGACTGTTCCGCTTCGGCATCGAGTTCATCCGCGAGCCCGACAGCCAGCTCCGCGGGTTCGCCGAGGCGACGCACCTCCACATGGGCCAGTGGCTGTCGCTGCCGATGATCCTCGGCGGTCTCTACCTGATGTTGACCGCCGCCAGGCGGCGGGTGCGCGTCGAACCGACATTAGGCACCGAATCGGTCGCGTGACCCCGCTTGAGCGAGCGCTTCGCGAGCGGATTGCGGCCGAGGGGCCGATCAGCGTCGAAGCGTTCATGCACGCCTGCAATGCTTATTATTACGCGACGCGCGATCCACTTGGCGCCGGCGGCGACTTCACCACCGCGCCGGAGATCAGCCAGATGTTCGGCGAGCTGATCGGCGCCGCGCTCGCCGACTGCTGGAAGCGCGCGGGTGCTCCGGCCGACGCCGTCTACGCCGAACTTGGGCCCGGGCGCGGGACGCTCGCCGCCGACGCGCTGCGGATGCTCCGGGCAGCGGGATTTTCGGGCGAAGTGCATCTGGTCGAAACCAGCCCGGTGCTGCGGGAGCTGCAGAAACAGGCCCTGCCCGATGCGCACTGGCATGAAAGCATCGG
This sequence comes from Sphingomonas sp., assembly GCA_025935515.1. Taxonomy (GTDB): domain Bacteria; phylum Pseudomonadota; class Alphaproteobacteria; order Sphingomonadales; family Sphingomonadaceae; genus Sphingomicrobium. Next base: position 161 of record JAICVC010000035.1, on the reverse strand, counting down.
CCAACTTCCCGCAAAACCGCTGATCCTCGTCGCCAACGAATTCCTCGATGCGCTGCCGGTGCGCCAGCACGTTGCCGGCATCGAGCGGTGCGTGCTCGTCGCCGCGGGCGGCCTTGCCTTCGACCGCGACGGCGAGATCGTCGAGACCTCGCCGGCGCGCG
>JAICVC010000007.1 GCA_025935515.1 Sphingomonas sp. | reverse complement strand
CCGCGTCCGGCCGATTCCTGGCTGCGCCGCCGGGGGATTTTTCGGCGCAAGGATTTCTTCGCACGCGAGGGGATCTCCACATCAGCCGCGACGAATTGCCGGAACTTCCGCCGGGCGTCGAAAGCAGAGCGGTCGAGCGTCGCGAGCTCGAGCAGCTGATTCCCGGAATCCGGCCCGAGTGGCGGCGTGCCTTGTTCGAGCCTGGTTGCGCGGACATCGACGTTGCCGCGCTCCACGCCGCCTTTTTACGGGCATTCCGGAGGGCCGGCGGAACGCTCAGGACAGCCTCCCGGCTCCATTCCGCGAGTCGCAGTGACTCATGCTGGATTGCCCGGCTAGCCGATGGATCGTCGTTATCCGCCGCGACCATCGTCGATGCCGCCGGCGCATGGGCGGACCCGGTCGCCGCGGCATGTTCAGTGGCGCCGCTGGGCATCGCGCCAAAGCGGCGGACCATGGTGCAATTGCGAGTCGGGCGCTCAGGGCTGCGCGACCTGCCGCTCGTCGATGACGCGAAGGGCACCTTTTATTTCAAGGGTGAAGGCGACCGCACGGTGTGGCTCAGCCCGCACGACGAGATAGCGACCGATCCATGCGACGCGGCGCCCGAGGAAATCGACATTGCGAGGGCGATCGACCGATTCGAATCGGTCGTCGACTGGTCGATCGAGCGGGTCGAGCGAAGCTGGGCGGGCCTGCGCAGCTTCGCGAAAGACCGGCTCCCGATCTACGGATTCGACGCCGACGCGCCCGGATTTTTCTGGTGTGCGGGGCAGGGCGGATTCGGGATCCAGACCTCGCCGGCGGCGGCGAAAATGGCCGCGGCAATCCTGCTCGACCAGGCCCCCGAACCGATGGTCGAGCGAATCGACCCGGCGATTTTCTCGCCTCGCCGGTTTTCGAATTGAGGCGCGAGTTGGGGAGGCGCGGGTAGCGCCTCCCCTCACCAACTTTCCAACAGGGGAACGAGAGAGTCGGTGGCCGCCGCTCTTTAGCCCCACCGCCAAGCCACAAAAAGTGAACTTTAATTCACAGGCGATGATGTCGGCGCTGGTCGTCGGCCGCGGCGCAGGCGAGCGCGTCGACGCGGTCGTTCTCCGGATGGCCGCTGTGGCCCTTGACCCAATGCCATTCGATTCGGTGCGGCGCCGAGGCGGCGATCAGCGCCTGCCACAGCTCGGCGTTCTTGACCGGCTTCTTGTCAGACGTGCGCCAGCCGTTGCGTTGCCAATTGTGGACCCAGCGCGTGATCCCATCGCGAACGTAGATGCTGTCGGTATGCAGCCGGACCCGGCAGGCCTTGTTCAAGGCCTCGAGCCCCCGGATCGCGGCCATCAGCTCCATGCGATTGTTGGTGGTCAGGGGTTCTCCCCCGGACAATTCCTTTTCCCTGTTGCCCATGCGCAGCAGCACGGCCCAGCCGCCGGGGCCCGGGTTGCCGCGGCAGGCGCCGTCGGTGAACATCTCGACTTCAGGCAGCTCGGTCAGAAATCAGCTCGCGCGGCAGTTTGAAGATCATCCGTTCCGGTGTGTGGTCAGCGACCTCCTCGGTGACATGGAAGCGTGACCGTAGGGCGTCCACCACCTCCTGGACGAGCACCTCGGGCGCCGACGCTCCCGCGGTGATTCCCACCGTCTTCGGCGTGCCCAGCCATTGCCAGTCAAGGTCCTCCGCTCGCTCGATGAGGCGCGAGGGCACGCCGAGGCGTTCGGCGACTTCGGCGAGGCGGAGCGAATTGCTGCTGTTCGGAGCGCCGATCACCAGCATCCGGTCGCACTCGCCGGCGATCGCCTTGACCGCGGCCTGACGGTTCGAGGTCGCGTAGCAGATGTCCTCGCTGCGCGGCGCCCGGATGGTAGGAAAGCGGCGCTTCAGCGTCTCGACGATCGCCGCCGTGTCATCGACCGACAGCGTGGTCTGCGTGAGGAAGGCGAGATTGTCGGCATTCGGCATGGCGACGGTCTCGGCATCCTCGACGGTTTCAACGAGGGTGATCGAACCATCCGGCACCTGGCCGAAGGTGCCGATCACTTCCGGGTGCCCGGCGTGGCCGATGAACAATATGTGGCGGCCTTCGTCGATCAGCCGCTCGGCCTGCCGGTGGACCTTCGAGACCAGCGGGCAGGTGGCGTCGACATAGGTCAGCCCGCGGGTCTGCGCCGCCGAGGGCACCGACTTCGGCACGCCGTGCGCGGAGAATACCACGGGCCGATCGTCCGGAACCTCGTCGAGATCGTCGACGAACACCGCACCGAGGCCCCGCAGCCGATCGACCACGAAGCGGTTGTGGACGATCTCGTGACGCACATAGACCGGCGCGCCGAACCGCTCGAGCGCGAGCTCGACGATCTGGATCGCCCGGTCGACACCGGCGCAAAATCCGCGCGGAGCGGCAATCAGGACGCGCAAAGGCGGAAATTCAGCCACGGTGCAGGCCATGTAAGGCATCGCTTGCAGCCATAGAAGGCCCTTCCTATGAACGCGCACGACTTCTCCGCTTAAGGATTGCCCCTCGTGAAGCTTCGACTTCCTGCCCTGCTTGCCGTGACCTTGCTCGGCGCTTGCCGCCATGCCGGCGACATCACGAGCGAAAATGGCGGCGGCGTTTATGCCGTGCGCAGCGCGTGCCCGATTGCCGGCATCCCGACCGGCACCGGGGATGTCACCCTGTTCAACCCGCAAGACAGCACGGATTCGCGGGCGATCGACGTGACTGCGACCATTACCCAGCTGCGGGCCTTCTGCCAGGATTCGGGCGCCGACGTGGTTTCGACGGTGACCTTCACGGTGACGGCGCTGCGCCGCGATGCCGGTCCTGCCCGACAGGTGGTCCTGCCCTATTTCGACGTCGCCCTCCGCGGCGGCTCGACCATCGCCGCCAAGCAAGTTGGCGCGGTGGCGGTCAATTTCCCGGCGGGCAGCCAGCATGCGACCGGTCGCGCCCAGGCGAGCGTCCGCGTCAATCGATCCGCGGCGACGCTCCCGGCCAATGTGCGGGCGATCCTCACGCGGCCGCGCAAGGCGGGTCAGGCCGATGCCGCGATCGACCCGATGGCCGACCCGGCGGTGCGCTCGGCGGTCGCCGAAGCGACCTTCGAGCATCTGGTCGGTTTCCAGCTCACCCAGGACCAGCTGAAGTATAACGCAACCCGTTAGGACTTCACCGAAACTCGCGTTGACTTGAAGCAAGGGCGCGGCCAAGGCAGCCGGCGTCGCCGGACGCGCGAGCTTCCGGAATGGCCGCGCGGGAGAGATCCGCCTTAGCCCTCGGGCGACGGCGGACGCCGAAGGAGCAACCGCCCCCGGAATCTCTCAGGCACCAGGGACCGCGCGCGCCTGACAGTCTGGAAAGAGTCCCGATTGGGGCCGCCGAAGGGGCAAAGCTCTCAGGCGCTAGCGACAGACGGGGGCGGCTGGCCAAGCTCGAGTGAGCTTGTCCGTCGCACCTTTTGCCGGAGCGCTTGGAAATGAGCAGGGAAGTCCACAACGGCCCCACCGACGAGAGCCAGGCGCGCGGAACGCCTTACAGCGGCGATCCCGAGGGCGGCGCCGGCACGGAGCCAGCGCAACTCGGCAAGCTACCGCTCGATTCCTGGCACCGCGCGCGCGGCGGCCGGATGGTCCCCTTCGCGGGCTATGAAATGCCGGTCCAGTACGAGGGCATCATGGCCGAACATTTGTGGACCCGCGAGAACGCCGGGCTGTTCGACGTCAGCCACATGGGCCAGTTGCTGGTGCATGGGCACGACGTCGCGGCTGCCCTCGAGACTTTGATGCCGGGCGACTACCAGGCAGCGGCCGACATGAAGCCCAAATATTCGTTGCTGCTCGACGATGAGGGCGGGATCATCGACGACCTGATGGCGACCCGCCGCGGCGACGATTTCTACGTGGTCGTCAATGGCGCGACCAAGCATGGCGACATCGCCGTGATGGAGAAAAGGCTGCCGGGCGACGTGGTCGTCGACCACATGAGGGAGCAGGCGTTGCTCGCCCTCCAGGGGCCCCGCGCGGCCGAGGTGCTGGAGACGATCGTCCCCGGCGTCAGCGAGCTGGGCTTCATGCAGGGCGGGCCGTTCCACTGGCAGGGCCAGAACCTGTGGATCAGCCGCTCGGGCTACACCGGCGAGGACGGGTTTGAGATTTCAGTATCGGCCGCCGTGGTTTCCGGGCTGGCCGACGCGATCGTCGCGCACGACCTCGCCAAGCCTATCGGCCTTGGCGCACGCGATTCGCTCCGGCTCGAAGCCGGCCTTCCGCTCTACGGACATGACCTCGACACCGAAACCACGCCGGTGATGGCCGGCCTGACCTTCGCCATCAACAAGCGCCGGCGCGGCGAGGGCGGCTTTCCGGGCGCGATCCGGATATTGTCGGAGCTCGAGAATGGCCCGCCGCAAAAGCGCGTCGGCCTGGAGATAGACGGCCGTCAACCAGTTCGCGAGGGTGCCTTGATCCTCGACGGCGAAGGCAATGAGGTCGGCAAGGTCACCAGCGGCGGCTTCTCGCCCTCGCTGCAGCGGCCGATCGCCATGGGCTATGTCGCAAGCCACCTCGCCGAGACCGGATCGGCGCTGAAGCTCGAGCAGCGCGGCAAGCTGTTCGACGCGAAGGTGACCGCCATGCCGTTCGTCCCGCACCGCTATCACCGCAAGGGAGCTTCCGCATGAGTCTCTATTTCACCAAGGAGCATGAATGGATCCGGGTCGAGGGCGACACCGCGACCGTCGGCATCTCCAACCACGCGCAGGAGCAGCTCGGCGACATCGTTTTCGCCGAAGTGCCGGAGGCCGGCCGACGCGTCAGCAAGGGGCAGGAAGCGGCGGTGGTCGAATCGGTGAAGGCCGCCAGCGACGTCTACGCGCCGCTTTCGGGCGAGGTCGTGGAAGGCAATCAGGCGCTCGCCGATGATCCCTCGCTGATCAACAGCGATCCGCAAGGGCAGGGCTGGTTCTTCAAGCTGAAGCTCGACAACCCGGGCGAGCTCGAGGGGCTGATGGACGACGCCGCCTACCGCGAATGGGTGAAGACGGTTTGAGCCCAGCTGCCCTCTCGACCAGCAAGTGGGACGCCGCCGATTACGCCCGCGTCGCCGCCTTCGTCGGTGAGTTGGGCGGGGCGGCGCTCGACCTGCTCGACCCGAAGGCGGGTGAGCGGATCCTCGACGTCGGCTGCGGCGAGGGGACGCTGACAAAGAAGATCATCGAGCGCGGCGCGGCCCTGCTCGGCATCGACAATTCGCCCGAGATGATCGCCGCAGCGCGCGCCAAGGGCATCGATGCGGTGCTGATGGATACGACTGACATTCCCTTCTCGTCAGAGTTCGACGCAGCCTTTTCCAACGCCACGCTGCACTGGGTGTTAAAAAAGGAGCAGGCGGCCCGCGCGATCTTTCGTGCGCTGAAGCCGGCCGGCCGCTTCGCCGGCGAGATGGGCGGCGAGGGCAATCTCGCGAAGCTCCGCGAAGCGCTCGACGAGGAGCTGATCATCCGCGGCTACGTCCCGCCGGTCGAGGCGAGCAATTGGTACCCGTCGCCGGATGAGTTCGCCGCCGTCTATGAGGCTGCGGGTTTCCGCGAGGTCGACGCCCGTCTGATCGAACGGGCGACGCCGATTGAGCATGGTATTGCCGCCTGGGTGACGACCTTTCGCAAGGGTTGGCTGGATCGTGCCGGTGTCCCCGAAGGCGAGCGCGCCGAAATCGCCGCAGCCGTCGCCGACCGGGTCGGCTCCAACGTCGCGGATTACGTCCGACTTCGCTTCATCATGAGGAAGCCCGCCTGATGCGTTATTTGCCGTTAAGCGATGCTGATCGCAGCGAGATGCTGCGCGTAATCGGCGCCGGCTCGATCGATGACCTGTTCCGGGATGTGCCCGAGGAGCTTCGGCTCAAAGGTCCCATCGATGGTTTGCCGTTGCACGCGTCCGAAATGGCAGTCGAACGGCACATGACCGCGCTGTCCCGCAAGAACATGGTCGCCGGCGAGGTCCCCTTCTTCCTTGGCTGTGGTGCCTATCGGCATCATGTGCCTGCAAGCGTCGATCACATCATCCAGCGCGGCGAATTCCTGACCAGCTACACGCCCTACCAGCCGGAGATCGCTCAGGGCACGCTGCAGATGATGTTCGAGTTCCAGACGCAGGTCGCGCGGCTGTTCGGCTGCGAGGTGGCCAATGCCTCGATGTACGACGGCTCGACCGCGATGTGGGAAGCGATCGTCATGGCGCACCGCATCACGCGCAAGAGCAAGACGGTCATCTCGTCGGGGGTCCACCCGCATTATGTCAGCGTCGCGAAGACGATGGCGAAGTTCACCGAGGACGAGCTCGAGACGGCGCCGCCTGAGCTGAGCGCCGAGACTGATGCCGAACGCCTGATCGCAGGCATCGACGGCGAGACCAGCGCGGTCGTCGTGCAATATCCCGACATCCTCGGCCGTATCACCGACCTGACCCCCATCGCCGAGGCAGCGCACGCGGCCGGCGCGCTGCTGATCGCCGTCGTGACCGAACCGGTGGCGCTCGGGCTGATCAAGTCGCCCGGCGAGATGGGCGCGGACATCGTCGCCGGCGAGGGGCAGAGCATTGGCGTCGGTCTGCAGTTCGGCGGCCCCTATGTCGGCCTCTTCGCCTGCCGCGAGAAGCACGTCCGGCAGATGCCGGGCCGGCTCGCCGGCGAGACCGTCGATGCCGAGGGCAAGCGCGGATTCGTGCTGACGCTTTCGACCCGCGAGCAGCATATCCGCCGCGAGAAGGCGACCTCCAACATTTGCACCAGCTCTGTGCTGTGCGCTTTGGCCTTCACCGCACATCTGACCCTGCTGGGCGAGAAGGGCCTGCGCCAGCTCGCTTCCTTGAATCACGCGCGCGCGTGCGAGGCGGCGGCGCGGCTCGCGGCAATCCCGGGCGTCGAACTCGTCAACGACAGCTTCTTCAACGAATTCACCTTGAAGCTTCCGGTCGAAGCGCGGCCGGCGGTGCATGCGATGGTTGAAAAAGGCGTGCTCGGCGGAGTCTCGCTCGGGCGTCTCTATCCCGGCGTCGATAAGCTCCAGAACGGCCTCGTCATCGCGGTGACCGAAACTGCAACCGATGAGGATATCGCGGGCTTTGAAGCGGCGCTGAAGGAGGTGGTCCAATGACCGTCAACCCTTCCGGCTGGCGCCCGACCACCCCCGCCAACGAGCAGGGCGAAGCCCGGACGATCACGGGCAATCGTGCGTTGATGCTGGAAGAGCCTTTGCTGTTTGAGATCGGCTCGATCGACCAGACCGGCGTCGATTTCGATTCATCCTCCCCCCTTGTGGGGGAGGAGAGAGGTGGGGGGCGCGAGCCATTATGCTCGCCAAAAAAGAATCATTCGGCAGCAGAGGCGGCCCGCCCCCACCCCAACCCCTCCCCACACGGGGGAGGGGCCAATCGTCTCGGTAACCTCACGCGCTCGCGTCGCATCGGACTCCACGGCCTCAGCGAGCCCGAAGCAGTCCGCCACTACACCCGCCTCTCGCGGCAGAATTACGCGATCGACCTCGGGCTGTTCCCGCTCGGCTCGTGCACCATGAAGCACAATCCGCGCCTGAACGAGAAGGTCGCGCGGCTGCCGGGCTTTGCCGACGTCCACCCGCTCCAGCCGCAGGAGACGGTCCAGGGGGCGCTGCAGGTGATCAACGAGCTGGCCTTCTGGCTGCTCGACCTCACCGGGATGTACGGCATCGCAATGAGCCCGAAGGCGGGCGCGCATGGCGAGCTTTGCGGGCTGCTCTGTATCCGCGCCGCACTAGAGGCGCGCGGCGATAAGCGCGAGGTCGTGCTGGTGCCGGAGAGCGCCCATGGCACCAATCCCGCGACCGCGGCCTTCGCGGGCTATCGGGTCGAGAACATCCCTGCGAACGTCGCCGGCCGCGTCGACCTCGAAGCGCTGAAAACCCGCCTTGGCCCAGACGTCGCCGCGGTCATGATCACCAACCCCAACACCTGCGGCCTGTTCGAGCCCGACATGAAGGCGATCAGCGATGCCGTGCATGCGGCGGGCGCGTTCGTCTATTGCGACGGCGCGAACTTCAACGCGATCGTCGGGAAGGTCCGTCCGGGCGACCTCGGCATCGACGCGATGCACATCAACCTCCACAAGACCTTCTCGACCCCGCATGGCGGCGGCGGGCCCGGCTCGGGGCCAGTGGTGCTGTCGAAGGCTTTGTCGCCCTACGGCCCGCTGCCGTTCGCCGCGAAAATGCCGGACGGCAGCTACAAGCTTGTCGAGGAGGAAAGCGCCGGCGACGAGCATCCCAACGCATTCGGCCGGATGGTCGCCTTCCACGGCCAGATGGGCATGTTCACGCGCGCGCTCGCATACATCCTCAGCCACGGCGCGGACGGGCTGAAGCAGGTCGCCGAGGATTCGGTCCTCAACGCGAACTACATTTTGCGCAGCCTCGAAGACGTGCTCGACGCGCCCTTCGCGAAGAGTGGGCCGTGCATGCACGAGGCGATCTTCTCGGACCGAGGATTCGAAGGCGGCATCAGCACCATCGACCTAGCCAAGGCGCTGATCGACGAGGGCTTCCACCCGATGACCATGTATTTCCCGCTGGTCGTCCACGGCGCGATGCTGGTCGAGCCGACCGAGACCGAGTCGAAGGCGAGCCTTGACCAGTTCATCATTGCGGTCCGCTCGATTGCCGAGCGCGCCAAGGCTGGCGACCAGGGTCTCAAGGCCGCGCCGGTCCACGCGCCGCGGCGGCGGCTCGACGAGACGCTCGCTGCCCGGAAGCCGGTGTTGACCTGGCGCCAGCCGGAGCCGGCACAGGCGGCGGAATGACCGACGATCGGCGCTTCTACGAGGCGCCGGCCTCGGCGCAGCGGCGGTCCGCGCCCGCGGCGTTACGCAACCGCGAGCCCATCGCGGACGTGCTCGCCGGGTGGTTGCCGCCAAGCGGACTCGTGCTCGAGATCGCGAGCGGGACCGGTGAGCATGCAATCTATTTCGCCCAACGCTTCCCGGATCTCCATTGGCAGCCGAGCGACGTTCATCCCAGCGCGCTGTCGTCAATCGAGGCATGGCGCGGTGAGGCGCAATTGCCGAATGTCCTCGCTCCTCTCGCGCTTGATGCGGCCTCGACCGACTGGCCGATCGATCGTGCCGACGCGATCCTCAGCATCAACATGGTGCACATCAGCCCGTGGACGTCGGCGCTTGGCCTGCTGTCCGGGGCACGGCGCCTGCTCGCTCCCGCCGCACCGCTGATCATGTACGGCCCCTGGCTAAAGGGCGATGTGGATACCGTTCCGAGCAATTTGGAGTTCGATGCCGACCTGAAGCGCCGCGATCCGGAATGGGGCCTCCGCCGGGTTGAGGATTTTGCCAAGGCGGCGGAAGAGCGCGGGCTTGGGCTCGAAGCGACCCGAGCAATGCCTGCGAACAATTTGATGTTGTTGTTGCGGCGGAGCTAAGGGCTCAGGCCGCAGCCTGCCGTTGCCGCTCCTCGAGCTGCTGGTCCTTCAGGAACGCCATCAGCTCCGCCACCGGGAACACGCGGTTGAACCCGATCCCGTAATAATGGCCGTCGCGCCATTTCACGACGCCGGCAGCGGCATGAAGACCGGCCAGGCTGACGACGACATCGCCGTTCACCTCCAGGTCGACCGGCGAGTCCACGCATATGCCGCCTTGCGAGATGTTGGCGACGTCGGCGCGGAAGACGATGCCCTCATAACGAAGCGTTGCGGTGCACGTGAGTTCGATGCGCGGCATGCGCGGCCGTGGCCCGCCGCCCGGCGCGCTCAGCAAGGCGAGGACGTCGATCGGCGCGTCGAATGTGACTCCGACCAGCCCCTTGTCGGCCCATTGCACCGCGCCCGATACGCTGTGGCCTTGCTTGAGCTCGACGGAGATCGACGCGCCGACGGCGATGGGCGAATAGGGCCGGATCATCATCCCCCCCGCCGAAATGTTGCGGATGAGGCAAAGCTCGCGGCGACCGTCGACCGTTAGCGCGCCGACTCTCAGCAAGCTTACATAGCGTTCGTCGTTGCGCCGGTCCGGCCGCGCAGGGGTGGCCGCGGACAGCGAATACAGGGTGGTTTCGACAAGCTTCTTGGCCAAGTGCGGGCTCCGAATTCGAATGACGCAACTAAGGTTGCCCTCTTCCGTCCCGACTTTCGTCGAACCGGCCCCACATGCTGCAGATTGCTAGCAGCCAAGGCTTACCAGAGCCTTTCTTTGCCTCCGATCTGGCGGTTTGCCGTTGGACTGCGGCAGGCGTAGAAGAGTCGAAGGGGTGGAGACGGCATCATGACGACGCGATATCTCGTGTTGGCGGCGGCACTGGCAAACACCGCCCCGCTCTCCGCTCAAACGGCGACGACCCGGCTCGATACCGTTTCCGGCGTTCCCGAGATCGACAAGACGACCCAGACCGAGGACGTCCAGTTCCGCAACCGCGATGACCGGATGACGGTTCCGGTGCGCCTCGCCGGCGCAGGCCCCTACCAGTTCCTGGTCGATACCGGCGCGGACCGTACCGCCGTCTCGCGCCAACTCGTCGCCAAGCTGAACCTGCCGAGCGCCGGCGATGCTGCGCTGCACAGCGTTTCAGGCGTGTCGAACGTATCCACCGCAAAGGTCTACAACCTGCAGCTGACCCGCACGCCCGAGACTGTCGATGCGGCAGTGCTCGACGGGGCCAACATGGGCGCCGACGGAATCGTCGGCGTGGATTTGCTCCGTTCGCAGCGCGTCCAGTTCGATTTCGAAAAGAAGACCATGTCGATCGTTCCGTCGGCAACCCCCGACTTTAATGATGAGCGCGGCACCATCGTCGTCCGCGCCAAGCGCAAGAACGGTCGACTCGTCGTAACTGACGCCGTTGCGAACGATGAGCCGCTGACCGTGGTCCTCGATACAGGGTCCCAGGTCAGCATTGGCAATCGGGCCCTTCGTCGCCGGCTGCTCGGCGACAATCTGGTCAACATCAACCAGAGCGTGGAACTCGAGTCCGTGACCGGGCAAAGGATCGTCGGCGACTATATGTTCATCAAGCAACTGACGATCGGCGGCGTTGGACTTACCAATCTCGCGGTGGTCTTCACCGACGCCCATACGTTCAAGCAGCTTGGCCTCGACAAGAGGCCTGCCTTGCTGCTCGGGATGAATGCCATCCGGGCTTTCAAGAAAGTCTCGATCGACTTTGCCAGCAAGAAGCTCCGAGTTGTGCTGCCCGAGCATAGCGCGCTGGACGTTCGGCTGGCCGACGCGCGCGGCAGCAACTGACCTCACTCGACCGGCGCTTTTCGGGGGCTTTGACGAACCTTCGCTCTCGGGCAAAGGTGCGATGTGACCGCCGTTACTGAGTACACCCACCGCTGATGGCCGCCTATTGGGCCCTGTTTTCACTTTTCGCGTCGGGCGCGCTGTTCAAGCACGGCGGCGAGGGCGGGCGGCGCTTTGGGATTCTGCTCATCGTGGCAATGGGCCTGCTGGCGCTGTTCGTCGGGCTGCGATGGGAGATCGGGCCGGATTGGACAACCTATCGCGCACTGTTCCGCTATCTCCACGATGGCAGCCTCCGCGAAGCAGCCGGCCAAAGTGATCCGGGCTTTCGCATCCTGGTTCTGCTCCTCCAGTCACAGAATGCCCCCTTCTGGCTCCTCAACCTGATTTGCGCGTGCGTCTTCTCGTTCGGCCTGGCGCGCTTTTGCATGGAATTGCCCAATCCGTGGCTCGCGGTGCTGGTCGCAGTCCCCTATTTGGTGATCGTCATTGCGATGAGCGCGTTGCGTCAGGCGACGGCCATCGGCTTCGTTTTCCTGGCGCTTCGCGGAATGGGCGCCAAGCCGCTCTGGAAGACGATATTCTGGGTCCTGATCGCTTCGCTGTTTCACGCCAGCGCGTTCATCGTCGCGGTCCTGATCGCGCTCTCTTATACCCGCAACCGTCTGCAGGCGGCCGCGTTATTGATCGCTGCTGCGATCCCCGCTTATTACGTTCTGTTCGGCACCTTCGACCTTTATCTGAAGCGGTACGGGGCACATCGGATCGACTCCGGCGGCGTCGCGTTCCGGGTCGCGATGAACGCGATCCCGGCAATCATCCTTCTGGTTCGGGGAAGCAGGGCCTTCGCCCCGGGCGGCGAAGAGGCATTCTGGCGCAACCTGTCGTTGCTGTCGCTCGCGCTGATTCCCGCGATGTTATACGTAAAGTCGACTACCGCGGTCGACCGTTTGTCGCTTTACGCTGTGCCTCTCCAGATCCTCGTGCTGAGCGCCATCCCGCGTCAGTTTTCGACCTCTCCCGCAACCCGGATATATCCGGTCATGGCCATCGTGGTTTATTGCGCCCTGACGCTGATGATCTATTTCGCGCTCGGCACCCACGCGCGATACTATTTGCCCTATGAGATGGCGGACATTTGGTAGTGCCCGATATGCAGTCCGCGGTGCCGACCACCACCGCATATAACGAGCGGCTGTTCGCCGGACGCGGCCTTCGCAGCTTCTACCATTTCGCGCGATTCCGATGGGTCCGTCACAAGGTTGAACAATATCTGGGGCACGACCTGCGGCTGATCGAGCTCGGTTGTTACGACGGTCGGCTGTTCGACACGCTCGCCGATCGGGTGAGCGAATATGTCGGCCTGGACGCGAACTGGTCGGGCGGTCTCGACCTAGCGCGGCAAAAGTATCGGGACCGGAAGGCCGTCACGTTGATCGAGGCCCAGCGTCCGGATGAATTCGATCGATTCCCGGACGGACATTTCAGCGTCGCGGCAGCGCTCGAAACGCTCGAGCATGTTCCGCCCGACTATGTGTCGCCGTTCCTCGATCAGCTTCAGCGCGTGACGGCCGGCCATCTGTTCGTCACGGTTCCGAACGAGCTTGGGCCCGTCTTTCTCGTAAAGTATCTCGGCAAACGACTCTTCTACGGCGGGGAGCAGGCCTATTCGCTCGCGGAGGTGGTCGCCGCTACCTTGCGGCACAGCGACAAGATCGAACGCGACGATCACAAGGGCTTCGATTACCGTCACGTCATTGCCGAGGTCGGCAAGAGGTTCGAGGTCCTCGCGGTGGACGGGCTCGCAGCATTCGGCCTGCCCGCCGCGCTGGCCCCGACGGTGGGCATATTTGCGAAGAGCCGCTGACCCTTGCCGAAGCCGCCATGTCTAGCGCCGAACGTCGACCCGGCGACCGTGCGTGGGTTTGGCGAAGAATGGAGCGCATTCGACCAGCGGGCGCTCGGAGACGCCGAATATGCCGAGCTGTTCGACCGCTACTTCTCGATTTTCCCGTTCGACACTCTTCCGCCGTCGGCCGAGGGATTCGATCTTGGTTGTGGTTCAGGCCGGTGGGCGCAAGGCGTGCTCGATCGCGTCGGTTTGCTGCATTGCATCGACGCGTCGCCCGAAGCGCTGGCCGTCGCCAGGGCCCGTCTCGGCGACAATCCGAAGGTAGCCTTTCACGTAGCGGCGATCGAATCGATCCCACTCGGCGCAGACACTCAGGATTTTGGCTACTCGCTTGGCGTGCTTCATCATGTGCCGGACACAGGACGGGCCCTCGCCGACTGCGTGCGGCTCCTGAAGCCAGGCGCTCCATTCCTGCTTTATCTCTATTACAAGCTCGACAACCGCCCGTCGTGGTTCCGCGCGTTGTGGAAGGCGACTGACCTCGTTCGTGGCGGCATCTCGCGCACGCCGTTCGGGGTTCGAAAGGCGATCACCACTGGGATCGCCGGGCTGGTCTATTGGCCCTTGGCCCGGGCAGCCAAGGCAGCCGAACGGCGCGGCATCAATGTCGCCAACATTCCGCTGAGCTTCTACCGCGACACTAGCTTCTACACGATGCGGACCGATGCGCTCGACCGGTTCGGGACCCGGCTCGAGCAGCGTTTTTCCAGAAATGAGATCGAACGGATGATGACTGCGGCCGGGTTGACCGACATCGTCTTCAGCGAGCGCGAGCCTTACTGGGTCGCCTGCGGGCGCAAGCTCTAGCGGACGACCGACCGAACGACCTGCGCGAACGCCTTTGCGACCACCTCGCCCGAATAGCGCTCTTCGATCGTCCTGCGCGCCTCGGCGCCCATCCGCCGACGAAAATCGGGGTCCTCGGCGAGCCTGGTCAGGGCCGCAACGAATTCGTCGGTCGATGACGCGAGCAGGCCATTCACCCCGTCGCGAATGATCTCGGTGTTCACCCCCACCGGCGACACCACGACCGGGCGACCCGTCGCCATATATTGGAGCGCCTTCAGCCCACACTTGCCGCGTGCAATCTCGTCGTCCGGCAAGGGCATGATTCCGGCGTGGCAATCGCCCAGCTCCTGCGCTTCGCGTTCGGGCGACCAGCGGACGAAACGCATCTCGGCGCCGGCAATCGGCCGCGCCGGCGGTTCATTGCAAATGACTTTGACCGCGACCGGGATGGTCTTCGCCAGCTGCTCGAGCGCGGCCCTGGCATGCTCGAAATGCGGGAGGGTGCTGGTCGATCCAGTCCAGCAGACGACGAATGGCTCGGCGGATGAAGGCTCCGCAATGACGGGATAATCGTCGAGCTCGATGCTGGTCGGCATGATGAACACCGACGAATTGCGCTTACGGGCGTACTCGGCCAGGAACTCATTGCCCGGGGTCACGGCGGTTGCGAGGCGGCAGATTCGCGATGTCTTGCCGTAGAAATGAAGCCTCGAAAAAATCCCGTTCATGTGCGCCTGCGCCGGCGACCAAATCGTATCGTCGAAGTCGTAGATGATCGGCTTTCCCAGTGCCGCGATCAGGCTCTCGTAGATCGCCGGGCCAATCAGCGCCGCTTCGCGAAAGACGAGCACCGCGTCGTACGACCGTGCCGCGAACGCCGCACTTGCCCGGCGGAAGAAATCGTAGCTGACCCTGGCTGCCTTCGCCGCGAAATGGCCGCGCTGGTAAAGCAATTGCGAAAGCCGCGGCGACTCGAACGGGATCAGATCGAGCATGATCCCATGATCGCGCCGAAGCCGCGGTGCCCATTGCTCGAAGCGGAAACGCTGGCCGGGGGCAAGGCCCGGCGCCTTGCTTGCAAGCACCAGCACTTTGAGCTCTCGCCCGTCCGCCACGTGCGTCATGAAGCCCTCAGAACAGCTTCTTCGACCAGGTCTCGGGGGTCTTCTCGTTCACGATCTCGAGATCGAGATGATATTTGAACGGCCGGACGCCGCGATTGCTGATCCAGCTGATCATTTGCTCGAGGCCTTCTTCAAGCTTGATCCGGGGCTGGTATCCGAGCAGGCGGCGCGCTTTGTCGGCTGAGCAATTGGCAAGCTCCACCTCCTGCGGCCGCGCCTTGGTGTAAGCGATCTGGACATCGAACTGAATCAGCCGGCCGATCGTCTCGGCGAGCTGGTTGATGGTCACGAACTCGTCGTCCGGCCCGATGTTGATGATCTCCCCCACGCAGTTGGCGTCGAACGCCATTTGCTTCAGGGGATCGATGTCGTCGGAGACAAAGCTGAAGCAGCGCTTCTGGTTGCCGCTGCCGTAAATGTACGGCTGGCGCCCCTGCAGCATCAGGTTGATGAAGATGCTGGCGACGTTGCGATAGGGGTCGTCGTACTTCTGGCGCGGACCGACGATGTTGTGCGGCACCGCGATGACCCATTCCATGCCGTGCGTTTCGGCCAGGTTCTGGAGCATCAGCTCGGCGGTATACTTGCCGATTCCGTACGGGTCCTGGGGCCGCGGAGTCATCTCCTCGGTGAACGGCACCTGGTTGGTGCCGTAACGCGCCATCGACGAGCACATCACGAACCGGCGGACGGTGTTGGCGATCGCCGCCGAGACCATCGCGGTCGAGGCGCCGACGATGTTCTGGGTGATGAGATGCGGCGAGAAGACCGACAGCCCCTCATAGGCGGTCGCGGCGCAATGATAGGCGATGTCGACGCCCTTCATATGCTGCTTCAGCTTGTCGAAGTCGTTGCAGTCGAACTGGTAGAACTCGACGCCCTCGGGGACGTTGTCGAGATAGCCCCCGATCATGTTGTCGTTGCCGATCACCTCATGGCCGTCGGCGAGGAAGGCATCGGCGAGGTGACTGCCGAGGAAGCCGGCGACGCCGGAGATGAAGATACGCTGCTTCGGCATTGGCCCCTTTGGTCGTCTATCGAGGAAAATCCGTCGAAACTGGCTGAAGGGCTAGCGGAGTGGCTGGGCGCTGCCAACATCCCAACCAACCAAAGCGTGGTAGATGGCGTCGTAGCGTTCGACGGCAGTGGCGAGGGCGAACCAGCGGCGGGCCGCGGATCGCCAGCGTTTCATGTCGGGTTTCAGCGTAGTGAGAGCGTCGAGCGCCTGCTGGTAGCTGGCCGAATCAAAGCCCCGCACGACCACGCCGGCACCGGTCTCGCGCATGATCTGCGATACATCCCCGACCTCGCCGTTGGTGACGACCGGAAGCTCCAACGCCAGGAATTCGCCCATCTTGGTCGGCGAGCTCGCCTTCTTGGAGAAGACCGGCATGATGAAGAACAGGCCGTAGTCCGCGGCGGCGACCAGTTTCGGCACTTCGGCACGCGAAGCGGGACGGACGATCATGCGGTCGGCAGGAATTCCACGCGAAGCTGCTTCGGCGACGATCCGGTCGCGCGGCTCGCGGCTGACCACCAGAAAGATTGCCGCTGGGTCGCGCTCCAGCTGGACCGTGAAGAAGTCGAGCATCTCGCCTGTCAGATACCAGCTTCCCCACGAGCCGAGATAAGCGGCGACGGTGGCTTTCGGGCCAATCCCGAGCAGCTTTCTCGCCGCGGCGCGGTCGCCGCGCATGACCCGCGGGAACGCGCCGAAGTCGACGCAGCAGGGAATGACTGCGATCGGCGGGCCGTCGGCACCGGGGCGCCGTTGCAGCAGAATCTTCCGTCCCTCCTCGGTCAGGCTGATCACCTGATCGGCCTCGGCCAGGAACTCCGCCTCGCGGCGCTTGAAATAAGCGAACACCGCCCGGAACAGCGGGTTGGACATATTCCAGATTTGCCCGTCGATCCGCTCGTCGGCCCAGAAGCCCCGCATGTCGAAGACGAACGGCACGCCGAACCGCCGTTTCATCTTCAGCCCGACCAGGGCCGGCAGGTAGCTCCGGCAATGGACGAGGTCGAAGCGTTCCCGGCGGTGCAGGTCGCCAGCGAGGCGTCGCATCTGCCGGACATCGTACATCGACGAAAGGAGGGGCGGGCGCTTGTGATAGGGCAGGGGATGCCAGTCGATCCCGGACGCCGCGCAGGCGCGACGGACCTCCTGGCGCTCCGCATCGCTCCGCTCGGGCTTTTCGAAGCTCACCAGGGTGATCCGGTGCCCGCGCTCGGCGAGGCCGAAAAGGTACGGCAGCACCTGCGACCCGCCGAGCGGATCGCACATGCCGTCGTAGGAAAGATAGAGCACGCGCGCGCCGCGCCGCCTTGAAGCTCTCGAGCCCATCCGCCACAGGCCTAGGGCGAATATCCGGGCAGGCAAGTGGGGCGGGAGGTCGTTTAGCCGGCGTGGCGAAGATTGCGTTCCTCATCCCCAACCTTGCAGGCGGCGGCGCGGAACGCGTGGCGCTGACGCTCGTCGAGGCGTTCCTCAAGCGGGGTCATGATGTCGACCTGGTGATCATGGAGCGACGGGGCGAGCTCGTCGAACAGGTGCCGCCGGGCGTTCGCCTCATCAACCTGAATGGGCCGCGCATTCGCGGGGTTCTTCGCCCGCTGATCCGCTACCTTCGCCAAGAGCGGCCGAATGCATTCCAGATTTCGCTCTGGCCGCTGACGATCGTCGGAAGTGTCGCCGCGCGGCTCTCTCGCGTTCCAATGCGGGTCGTTGTCAGCGACCATATCTCGCTTTCGCGGCAGTTCGGCGCGGACAAGGTCCGTTTCGCCCTGTTGAAGCTCACGACGCGGTTCTTCTATCCGCTCGCCGACGCGCGCATTTGCGTTTCGCACGGGTCCGCGCGCGACCTCGCACGTCTGTCGGGTATGCGCGAGCGAGCCATTACGACGATCTACAACCCGGTGCCGACCCCACGCCTTGGCAAACTGGGCCGTGAACAGGAGCAACTGTGGGGCGGCGCCGAAGCCCGGTTTCTGAGTGTCGGCACGCTGAAGGACCAGAAGAACCACGCCCTGTTGATCGACAGCTTCGCAACCATCGCGAAGACGATGGATGCAAAGCTGATCATCATTGGCGATGGACCGCTGCGGACGGAGCTGCAACGCCGCATCGACGATCTCGGGCTTGGCCGGAGGATCGAACTTGCCGGCTATGTTGGCGATCCTTCGCCTTATTATGCATCGGCCAACCTCTTCGTCCTGTCATCCGACTATGAAGGCTTCGCTCTCGTCCTCGTGGAAGCGCTTCATCATGGTCTGAAAGTCGTCAGTACCGACTGCCCTGACGGGCCCGCGGAGATTTTGGCCGGCGGCAAATTCGGCCGCCTCGCCGCGGTCGGCAATGCTGCTGAATTGGCTGAGGCGATGATCGCTGAGTTCAACGACCGGCGCGATCCGGAAAAGCAGCGGGGGCGCGCCGCCGACTTTTCACCCGAGCGGGCTGCCGACGCCTACCTCGCCGCCCTGCTTGACGGGCGTGGCAATTGCCACGAACCGGTTGCCGAGGCGCAGGCCGAAGCGGCGCCCAATCCTGGCGAGTGAAACGGCGGCGTATCCGATCATCCGCCGCGCCCTCGTCATCCCATCGACGGCCGCCGGGGAGTCGGGGAGAAGGTAGGGCCAACCGGTTTCACTGACCTCGAACAGTCTCAGCTCGTAGTGCATCGCCTGCTCGAAAAAGCGCCGCTGGCTGGTGGCGCTGGTCCGGCTCAAGTGAAGAGGGGGCAGTTCCGCTAAAGAAGATTGGCCGGCCGCCCACTTCAACCGGGTAAACAGTTTGTTGGACAGCCGGACCAAGCTCGCATTTTCTTCGAGCGGGCCCTCAATGAAAAATACCCCGTCGCGATTCAGCAAAGTTTCCAGCTGCCGCAGGGTGCCGGCTGGATTGGGGAGATGCTCGAGGACGTCGCCAAGGTGGATGACATCAAAATGCTGTTCCGAACTGATCACTTCCTCAATCGAAAGAACTGGACAGCCGCTGTTTTGCTGCGCCACCGCCCTGGTGTCCGGGTCGGGTTCGACTCCCACGGCTTCGAAGCCAATTCTCGCCGCTTCAATGAGAAAGGCGCCGTTTCCGCACCCAAAGTCGAGAAGTCGAAGGCCTTTGCGCGCGGGCCGAAGCGATGGCGGCCATTCGGTCTGCGCAGACTCCTCGTAATAAGCCTCGTGATAATCGTCGTGCCGGTACATCCGCGCCAAATCGCGCAAGGACGGACCCGGTTCGATGATTCGGGAGAGGCAACGCCTGCATCGCCGGTACGCGAACACCCGCCCCTCCCAATGATAGCCGTCGGCGGACGAGGTCCTGGCGAGCGGGCCGCCGCACAAAATGCAACCATGTCCGGTTTCCATTCCGCCCTCTAGCCGATTGAATGCGTGTCCCATGCGAAGCCGGACTTGACGATCCTATCTCCAATCTCGTTCCTGCTGCATAATGTCGACCCTCCGACGAATCCTGCGCGCGATTCATTTTGGCGCCGATCGGCTAAGGTCGGCGCTCGCCCTTTTCTGGTATCGCGCGATCTTTGAGGATCTGCATGTCGGGAACGGCGTGACGATCGGCCGAGGTGCGACGCTTCGGGTTGTCCAAGGCGGCCGAATGGTCATTGGCGATGGCACGCGGATTGAAGCTGGATGCGATCTCGTGGCCTATGGCGTGCTCGAGGTGGGGCGAAGGACCTTCCTCGGCCGAGGCAGCATCCTGGTGTCGATCGACCGCATCACCATCGGGGCCGATTCGCTGATCGCAGCATACGCGACCATCCGTGACCACGATCACTCGATCGATCCAGGGCGGCCCTTCAATCGGCAGAATCTTGAGATGGCGCCCGTGATCATCGGCGACAACGTCTGGATCGGGACGAAGGCGAGTGTTCTCAAGGGGGTGCGCATCGGCGCGAACGCCGTGATCGGTGCTCACGCTCTGGTCAACTCCGACGTCCCCGCATGCGCTGTCGTCGGCGGCATTCCCGCGCGCTCTCTCGACAAGACCGGGGCCCGGTCGATTTCGGATGCCTGATTTGCCGAGCGGCGGCGCCCGCGAAGCCGATGGTCACGAAGCCATGGTCCGGTTCTTGGTTCAGGGAAGTGCGATCGCGCTCGCTACGCGCGTTGCAGGCGTCGCTCTTGGGTACCTGGCCACGATCCTCATTTCGCGCACGCTGGGTGCAGAGGGCTATGGGATTTACTCCATCGCATTGGCCTGGGCATTGCTCCTGGTCGTTCCCGCGCGCGCCGGGCTCGATACCGCCGCGCTGAAGTTCGCGCCCATTTATCTGGAGCGGCAGGATTATCCCCGACTGAGGGGCTTCATTTCGTTTGCGGCCGCCTGCGTGCTCTGCCTTTCTGCCCTTGCGGGAACGGCGGTGATCGTTGCTGAGCGTTTAGGGCTAACCAGCATCCCCCCTGGGGTGAGCACCGCTACCGCGCTGACCATTTTCCCCGTCGCCGCCCTGGCGCTGGTCGGCGCCATGCTTCGAGCCGAGCGGCGAATCTTCGCGTCGCAATTCTATGAGCAGGTGCTGCGACCTGCGGTCCTGATTATGCTGCTGGTCGCTGCAGTCCTCCTTGCACGCCCCATTTCCGCCAGCACAGCAGTCTTTCTGGGTGCCGCCAGCGCCTTCGCCGCCCTCGTGGCGGGGGCGCTTCATGCCCGACGGGCGCTTCCGCTCAGCGCTGGCGACCGGGATTATTCCGAATGGCGCCAGTGGCTGTCCTTGGGTGGCGTGCTGCTCGCTACCACAGTGGTCCAGGAGGCCCTCAACCAAGTCGACATCGTGATGTTGGGTTATCTTGCCAGTCCCAGGGACGCCGGGCTGTTCGCCGCAGCCTGGAGGATTGCCTCGTTGGAGTCCTTCGCCGTTGCCGCGCTGACCACGGTCAGCGGCCCCCTGATCGCTTCCCATTTCGAGAAGCGAGACTATGCGGCGCTTGCGAGCATCGCCCGGTCCACAGCCAGGGTCGGGTTCGTCGCGGCGCTATTGATCTGCCTTCCACTGGCGCTGGCGGGGCCCTTGATCCTCAGTCTATTCGGCCCCGAGTTCGCCGTTGCCTATCCGGCACTGCTGTGGCTGCTCGTGGGCGGCATCGCCAACGCCTTCACCGGCTCCGTCGCTTATCTGATGACAATGACGGGACGGCACTCGCATGCGCTGCGGATTTTTGCGGGCGCTCTGGCGATCGGCTTCGTCCTCAACCTCATTTTGATTCCTCGTTTCTCCATCATCGGCGCGGCGATCGCCTCGACGGCGGCCACCCTGTGCTGGAACGTCGCGATGCTCGTTTATGTGCGCCGGACCATGGGCATCGACGCTTCGGCGCTCGCCCTTGGGCTGCGGCGGGGGTAATCAGCGATCATGTGCGGCATTGCAGGCATCCTCGGCGGACCGCGGGTCGACCGGGAAACGGTCGTCCGGATGACCCGCGCGCTCGCGCATCGCGGCCCCGACCATGAGGACGTCTGGGCCGATCGCGATGCCGGGGTCGCGCTCGGTCATCGCCGCCTCGCGATCGTCGACCTCTCTCCGGCTGGGGAGCAGCCGATGCACTCGCCGGCGGGGCGCTACGTCATCACTGCGAACGGGGAAATCTATAACCACCAGGAGCTTCGCGCGGAGCTGTCAGCGGTCGGCCACGAGGTCGCTTGGCGCGGTCATTCCGACATCGAGACACTGCTTGCGGGCTTCGGCGCGTGGGGCATCAAGCCGACGCTCGAGCGCGCGAGCGGCATGTTCGCCTTTGCCGCCTGGGACAAGCAGCAACGCACGCTGACGCTGGCCCGCGACCGGCTCGGCGAGAAACCGCTCTATTACGGGCGTCAGCGCGTCGGCGGGCCGTTCCTGTTCGCCTCCGAGCTCAAGGCGCTGTTGCAACACCCGGAGTTCGAGCCCGAGGTCGACCGCGAGGCCCTGAGCCTGCTGGTGCGCTATCTCGCAGTCCCCGAGCCGCTGTCCATTTACCGCGGCATTGCCAAGCTGCTGCCGGGCACGATGCTGACCGTCCGCGACGGCGCCGAACCGGTGCTGGACCGATACTGGTCCGGCGCCGAGGTCGCCCAGGCCGGCATCGCCAATCCGGTTGCGCTCGATCCCCAGGTTGCTGCCGACGAGCTCGAGCGCATCCTCGACCGCGCGGTCGGGCGGCAGATGATGGCCGACGTCCCGCTCGGCGCGTTCCTGTCGGGGGGTGTCGATTCTTCCAGCGTGGTTGCGATCATGCAAAAGCTGTCGGCGCGGCCGGTGAAGACCTTCACCGTCGGATTCCACGAAGAGGCGTTCAACGAGGCCCGGCATGCCAAGGCGGTCGCCGAGCACCTCGGCACTGACCACACCGAGCTTTACGTCTCGCCGGACAATTTGCTCGACGTCATTCCGCGGCTTCCGGCGATGTACGACGAGCCGTTCGCCGATTCCTCGCAAATCCCGACCTATCTGATCTCCGCGCTGGCCCGGCAGCATGTGACCGTTGCGCTGTCCGGAGACGGCGGGGACGAGCTGTTCGGCGGCTACGAGCGCTACCGGCTGACCGCCGCCTGGTGGCACAAGATCGCCCGGGTCCCGATGCCGCTGCGGGCGCTTGCAGCGCGGGCGCTGACCGCCGTGCCCGCGCCGGCCTGGACGCGTCTCGGTGAAACGCTGCCGGGTTCGATGCGGCGCAGCCGCCTCGGCGAGAAGGTGCACAAGGGCGCGTCGATGCTGTGCAGCGAAACCCCCGACCGGCTGTACGACTTCATGCTGGCGCTGTGGCGCGATCCGACTGCGTTCGTCATCGGCGCGCCGTCGTCGACCGCGCAGCCGTCGCCGGTCAGTCGCGAGCTGGAGGGAATGGCCGGAGTCGACCGGATGATGGCGCAGGACATGCTCGGCTATCTCACCAACGACATTTTGGTGAAGGTCGACCGCGCCTCGATGGCGGTGTCGCTCGAAACCCGCGTGCCGCTGCTCGATCCCGAGGTCGTCGAGTTCGCCTGGCGGCTGCCGCTGGATCTCAAGATCCGCGGCGGAGTCACCAAGTGGCTGCTCAGGCAGGTGCTGTACCGCCACGTCCCTCGCGCCCTCATCGAGCGGCCCAAGATGGGCTTTGGCGTCCCGCTTGACGCCTGGCTGCGGGGCCCCCTGCGCGAATGGGCCGAGGCTCTGCTCGACGAGCGGCGCCTGCGCGACGAGGGCTTCTTCCACCCGCACGAAATCCGCAAGGCATGGGACGAGCAGCTTCGCGGCCAGCTCAATTCGGGCCGGCTTTGGACGGTTCTGATGTTCCAGAGCTGGCTCCAGAGCCAGGCCAAGGCGGCGCAGCCGGCCGAAGTTGTCGAAGCGCCGGCGCTGGCCAGCTGAATTAGGAGCGGCGGAATGCAACTTCCTCGGAGAATGTTGGTTTCGTTGCTTCGAGTGCCGGGAGGATCGGAATGACCCAGCGCGTAAAAGGCATGGTTGGCCTGCTCGTCGCAGGATCGCTCATGTTCAGCTCTACGGCCGCGGCGGCGTCGGCGACCGTTTCGACCCAGCCCAATCCATGGGGCGTGTTGAGCGCGATGAGCGGCGGTGCGCCAGCCGCGGCCATGTGCGGCGCCGCCGTTGCTGCGGCGGCAGCGCAAAATCCCGCTGGCTGCGTGTTGCCGGCAATCGATTCGCCGCCGCCCGTGGCCCAGGCGCCAGCCCCGCCCGCGCCGGTTCCGCCGATCGCAGCGCCCTCGGGCGCATTCGCGCTCAACCCGGTTCTTCTCGGACTGCTTGCGCTCGCGGCGGGCGTGGGGATCTATTTCGCAGTCCGCCACCACGGCAACAGCCCCACCTGACCCCGGAGCAAGGATACGCGCCATGAAAATGAGCTCCATCCCGGTCATTGCAGTCGGACTGGCGACCGCCGGCTTGCCTTCCGCGTCGTTCGCGCAGGCCGCCTGGACTCCGGGCTCCGAAGTCGTCGGCCAACCGATCCAGGTGACGACCAACGGAGTCACCAATACGGTGACGCTCAGTCCCGGCGGTCAAGCGCAGATCCTGACCCCGTCGGGTAACCCGGTCGGCGGCACCTGGACGGCGGCTGGCGGCCAGCTGTGCCTTGCCAACGGCGCTGCCCAGGAATGCTGGCCGTACGCGGCCCCGTTCCAGGCCGGGCAGCCGGTCACGGTCACCAGTTCCTGCAATGCGACCTCGACCTGGCTAGCCCAGGCGACCAACGGGCCGCCGCCAGCGCAGGGACAGCGCGGCGAGCGCGGCCGCTAGCCTAGCTTTCCTCGAACGTATCGACGAGCGCGCCGAGCGAGCCCTCGTGCGTCAGGTCGAGGTGCAGCGGGCTCACCGACACATAGCCGTCGACGACGGCTTCGAGGTCGGTCGAATGGCCGGGCGTCTCGACCATCGGCCCGAGCCCGAACCAGTAATAATCGTAGCCGCGCGGGTCGGTGCGCTGGACGATGCGCAGGCGGCCATAGTCGCGCAGCCCCTGGCGGACGACGCGGATGCCCTTCACCTCGTCGGGCGGAAGGGCCGGGAAATTGACGTTAATCAAGGTCCGAGCCTCGGTCTCAAAGTCGAGCAAAGGCCCCAGCACGCGCTCGGCCCAGGCTTCGGCGGCCGCGAACGGGACCGTGTCGCCCATGCCCTCGCGCGAATAGGCCTGGCTCAAGGCGATCGACGGGACTCCGGCCAGCGCGCCCTCCATCGCCGCCGAGACGGTGCCCGAGTAGGTGACGTCCTCGGCGAGGTTGGCGCCGCGGTTGATGCCCGAAAGGACGACGTCGGGCGGATCGTCTTTCATGATGTGCGCCAGCGCGATCATCACCGCGTCGGTCGGCGTCCCGGTCACCGAGAAGCGGCGCTCGTCGTGACGGCGCAGCCGCACCGGCGTGGTCAACGTCAGCGAATGGCCGGCGCCCGACTGCTCCTCGGCCGGAGCGACGATCCAGATGTCGTCGCTGAACTTGCGCGCCACCGACTCGAGCAGCTTGATGCCGCGCGCGTTCACGCCGTCGTCGTTGGTGAGCAATATCCGCATGCGCGGCCTATGCGGGAGCCTTGCCGATGCTGCAACCGCGAACGCCCGGCAAAGAAATTGCGCCATATTCGCAACATGTTGGCGATTTCTTCACTGCGACTGTGTCAGTGCTTGTTAACGGTCGGTGGCGCAACTATAGGCCGCGGTTGGGGATGGCCGGCTTTGTGGGGATAAGTCCTTAGTAAAGTCAGCCTAATTCGCCTCCGGCTGCACCGGTGGCCCGGCCGCAGTCAGGCGGCGGCGTATGGGACGTCCGCTTTCATTGATCGCGGGCATGTGCGGGGAGGGCAATTATGGCGACGGCGCTAGTCGACCTTTACGGCGGCGAAGACTTCGGACCTTTCGACAGGATCATTCTTCCGGAGGGCTATCGCCCCGCGGACAGCGAAGAGTTCATGTGCGGCAAGCACCGCGCTTACTTCCTGCGCAAGCTCAAGGCGTGGAAGGAAGACATCGTCGCCGAATCGCGGGCGACCATGGCCCAGCTCCAGGTCGATTCGATGCGCGAGCCCGACGTCGCCGACCGCGCATCGAGTGAGACCGACTGGTCGATCGAGCTGCGCACCCGCGACCGCCAGCGCAAGCTGATCGCCAAGATCGACTGCGCGGTCCGCCGGCTCTACGAAGGCGAATACGGCTATTGCGAAGTGACCGGCGAGCCAATCTCGCTCGGCCGCCTCGAAGCTAGGCCGATCGCGACCATGACACTGGAGGCGCAGGAGCGCCACGAGCGGATCGAGCGCATTTCACGGGACGACTGAGCTTCGGAACATGGGCGAAAGCTCTGCGCAGCAGGCGGGAGCTTCATGTCGAAGAAAAGATGGTCGGCTTAGGCTGACGGTGGAACGAACCGCGCCACGATTTCGCGGGCGAGGCGGGCCGGACGAAGGCTCGCGGCGTCGAGGCAGCACCAGCTGCTCTTGATCTCGCTCAGCACTTCCTCGCGGCGACGGACGATGGTGGTGAAATAGGCGCGGGCGCCCTCGACCCTCTCGGCGATCACCTCAGCGACGACCGTGTCCTGAAGGAAGGTTGGACGGAGGTAGGTGATTTCATGCTTGAGTGCGACCCACAGGTGCTGGGCGACCGCGCCTGGAGGTGCAACGCTGCGCCAATAGTTTATCACCGCGTCCTGCACCCATTTCAGGTACACAGCATTGTTCACATGACCCATGTGGTCGATGTCGGCCGGTTCGATGGCGATCGGATGCCGAAAGGTTGCCATGGCCAGTGTCAAAGCGCACTAAGGCTCGCATTAGCTTACAATGCTGTCAATAAGCTGGGTAAACGCCGCGCCCCGTCAGTACGGCGGTTTGTCGCGGCCTGCGGGACTCTTGGTAAAAATCTCGCAGCCGGTGTCGGTGATTCCGATCGAATGCTCGAACTGGGCGGACAGTGAGCGGTCTCGGGTGACGGCGGTCCAGCCGTCCTCAAGCACCTTCACGTCGGGGCGGCCTATGTT
>JAICVC010000063.1 GCA_025935515.1 Sphingomonas sp. | reverse complement strand
CGTCGCCGCTTCGCGCAGGTTCGGCGAGTTCCAGAAGCTGGCGCGCACCTTCCGCCCCTGGCTGATGATCTTCTGCTGCTGCATCAGCTTGGTGATCAGGATGTAGAAGGAGAAGACCGACATGCCCACCAGGATGATGAACACCGAGATGGCGATGATTCCGCCCTGCTGGAGCGCGGGGATCAGGCCGTACGGGTTCGAACCTGCGGCGGGTGCTGCTTGCATGCTCTGCTTTCCTTCTGAAAATCTAAATCAAAAACCTGAAGTCGCTTAGCCTTCCAGCCGCCAGACGATCGGCGGCGTCGTAATCGTATCGGACGTGGCATTGCCGTTGCTGTCCCGCGCCGGTGTGAATTTGGCGCGGCGGCGTAGGATGTTGCAGGTCGCGGAATCGAGCGCGCCATTGCCCGTCGAACGAACGAGGTTGCAACCGGTGACGCGCCCGTCGGGTCCGATGGTCAGCGTCGCCTGAGCGGTTCCCTGTGCTTCGGCAGCGGAGGCAGCCGCGGGATAATCATCAGGGCTGAACAGGCTGCGAAGGTCGCCTTTGGCGCTCTGCGCCGACTGGACCTTGCGCGGGGGCGGGGGCGGAGGCGGCGGAGCCGGCGCGACCGGCGGAATGTAAACGGGCGGCGGCGGCGCGGTGACCGTTGCAATCGGCGGCGGCGGGGCCTCCATCCGTACCAGCGGCGGCGGAGTGACGGGCGGAGGCGGCACCTTCGGCATGTCCTTGGGCGGGGGCGGCGGCTCCTCGGGTGGCGGGGGCTGCTCCTCGACGTCGAAGGTCTTGAGGTCCTGGGCCGCCTTCTTGATCACGTTGTAGGCGAGCCCCGTGACGATCGCGTAGCCGAGACCGAGCTGAAGAATGGCGACCATGATGATCGCGAAAGTCCGGTTGCCGCTAAGCTGTTTCTTTTGGGCGTAGGACATTAACCCGCAATTCTCCTCGACACGCCATGGGCTAGGCCCACGGTCAATCCGGGCGTTCGGACGCGCGCCCGTCGAACTGGTTGATGCGCCGATGTATCAAAATATCATCGGCGACAAGCGCGCCTCCTTATCCCCGCCTCAAAGGCCGCGCAACGGATTTTGTTCCACAGGCGGAAGGCACGAAACCCCGGCTGTTTGCGCGACTTGGTCAAAGCTCCGGCCAGAGTCCGGAAAAGGAAGCGATTTCAACGCCAACACCATGGGCGTCGGGATAAACGTCGGGCTTGGAGAGCCGAATCCTCAAGGCGGCGATCCCGCGGAATGCTGCAACGCGTTCAAAGATCGCATGGGCCAGCGTCTCCTGGAGGTTGTACCGCCGGGCGGAAGCAATCTCCGCGACCTCGGTCCGCAGGAAGTCGTAATCCCAGGCGCGCGAAGGATCATCGTCGGCCGGCGCGGCCCGGTCCTGAAGCCAGATCTCGACCGTGACGAGGAGCCGCTGCGGCGCGCCGACCTCGAAATCGTGAAAGCCGATGTCGGCCTGGACGGCGAGCGATTCCAGCAAGATCCGCGCCGACCGGACCTTGAGGTCACGGGGCACCAGGCCCGACAGCACAGGCTCGGCGCTACTCACGCGTCACCGAGGAACTGGACGTCGCGCTCGAGGCCGAGGAACCGATGTCCGGAATCGATGGTGATGACCTGCCCGGTCACGGACTTGGCATCGACCAGATAGTTGATCGCCGCCACGATGTCTCCGGGCTCAACTCCGCGGCCAAGTGGGTTGTTGGCGTGCATCGCCTCGAAATTCTCCTCGCTCTGCCCGCTGGAACGAAGCATCAGCGCCGGCGCGACCCCATTGACGCGTATGCCGCGCGAGGCAAGCGCGCGTGCCGCGAGCTCAGTGAGGGCCTCGAGCGCATATTTGGACAAGGTATAGCTCAGATAGTCGGGATTGGGTGCGGCGAGCTTCGAATCCAGCAGGTTGACGACCAGCGCATCGCCGTCGCGGTGGCGCCGTGCCAGCTCGTCGATCAGCAGTGCCGGAGCGCGGGCATTCACCGCCATATGGGCATCGAACTGCGCGGCGCTGAATTCGCCGAAGCAGTCCCAGGCGAAGCGCGCCGCATTGTTCACCAGCAAGCGTACGGGCGGCAGGTTGCGCGCCGCGTCAAAGATGGCCGAGCCGCAACCCGCGTCGGTCAAGTCGGCAACAACCTTCGTCGCGGGCTCCGCCACTTGATCTTCGGAATGATGGACATGCGCGACCACGGCCCATCCGTCGGCAACCAGCGCTTCGGCAATGAATCCGCCGACACGCTTCCCGGCACCGGTGACGATGGCTGTTCTTTCGGCCGTCATTGCGGCCCCCGTACTCCATACGGAAGCCGAAGCAATCCACTCGGCGCAAGGCTGGATTGCTTCACTCGGCTCGCAATGACTAGGGGAAACACATGCCGGAGAGCCACCCGCCGATCGAACTGCAGGGGATCACCCTTTCCGAGTTGCAGAAGCTGATCGATGAACGCCGCCTTCCTCCCGTCGATAAATGGAACCCGCAGCGTTGCGGCCATTCGGGGATGCGCATCGCCCGCGACGGCACTTGGTATCACCAGGGAACGCCCATCCCCAGGCCGGAGATGGTCCGGCTGTTCGCAACCGTGCTTCGGCGGGACCCCGATGGCCGTCATGTGCTCGTCACGCCGGTCGAAAAGCTCGACATCGAGGTCGAGACGACGCCATTCCGGGCGATCGACATGCGCGTCGAGGGCGAGGGCCGCGGCCAGCGCGTCGGCCTGGTGCTCGACAGTGGCGATGCGGTCATCCTTGGGCCGGAGCATCCGCTGTCCATCGCCGACTCGCCGGGCGGCCCGTCGCCGCGAGTGCTGGTCCGCCACGGTCTTGAAGCCGAGCTCACGCGCCCGGTCTATTATGAGTTCGCCGAGCTGGCGCTCGCCCAAGGTTCGCAGGGGGTCTGGAGCGATGGCGTGTTCTTCGCGCTGGAAGCGCCCGAATGACGCTTGCCGACCGCCTGCGCGCAGCGCTCGCAGAGCCTGCGGCAGAGCCACCGCTCGCGGGCGACCTGCCGGAAATTCGTGCCAATGCCGACCTTCCGGCGGCGGTGATGATCGCCATCACCGACCGGCCGGAGCCGGGCGTAATCCTGACCGTAAGGCGCGAGCATCTGCGCACCCACGCGGGCCAGATCGCCTTTCCCGGCGGCCGCGTCGATCCCGGGGAAGACGTCATCCAGGCGGCCCTGCGCGAAGCCAACGAGGAGCTCCTGCTCGACCCGGCTTCGGTCGAGGTGGTCGGGCCGATCGAGCCTTACCGCACCGTCACGGGCTACGTCGTGACGCCGGTGCTCGGCGTTGTTCAGCCCGATCTTCCGCTGGAGCCGCATGAGCCGGAAGTCGCGGACTGGTTCGAGGCGCCGCTCGGGTTCCTCCTGGACCCGGCAAACCAGCAGCTTCGAAGCGCCCTGTTCCAGGGCATCGAGCGTCACTATTACGAGATCAACTGGAACGATCGCAGGATTTGGGGGGCGACCGCAGCGATGATCATCAATCTGTCGCGCAGGCTGCAGTGGTCCTGACACTCGACGCCGCCAAATGGCGCAGGAAGCGCGGCATCAAGCGAGTGCTCCTCGCGCTGCGTGCCGACGAGGGCCTGACCCGCTATGTCGGCGGCGCGGTGCGCGACGATCTGCTGGGACTGCCCGTCAACGACATTGACCTCGCCACCCGGATACCGCCCGAGGAGGTCATCGAGCGGCTGAAAAAGGCAAAGATCAAGGCGGTTCCCACTGGCATCGACCACGGCACGGTCACGGCGGTCAGTGACGGCCACCCGTTCGAAATTACCACCCTCCGCCGCGACGTCTCGACTGACGGCCGCCGGGCAACCGTCGCCTTCACCGATGATTGGGAGGAGGACGCGGCGCGGCGTGACTTCACCATCAACGCCTTGTCCGCCGACCCGATGACCGGCAAGCTGTTCGATTATTTCGGCGGCCTCGCCGACCTCGACCAGCGGCACATCCGGTTCATCGGCGACCCGCTGCAGCGCATCGCCGAGGACCATCTTCGGATCCTGCGCTTCTTCCGGTTTCATGCCCGGTTCGACGCCGGCGAGCCCGACGCCGCGGCGGTCGACGCCTGCACCGCCCGCGCCAAGGACCTCATGGCACTCTCCCGTGAGCGCATTGCCGACGAGCTGTTGAAGCTGCTCGGGCTTCCCAATCCGACGCGGACCGTGCGGATCATGCTCGGGCGGGCTATCCTGAGGCCCGTACTCCCGGAAATCGCGTTCGAGCGCCTCCGAGATCTCGAAAGCCTCATCGCGGCGGAAGCCGAAGCGCAGGTCGCGCCGGACGCCCTGCGCCGCCTGGCTGCGCTCCTGCCGCGCGATTCTGGCGTCGCCGAGAATGTCGCCGCCCGGCTTCGGCTCTCGAACAAGGCGAAAAAGCGGCTTGCCTGCGCGGCGGAGCCGCTTCCGGAACTGACGTCGCAGGCGCTCGCCTACAGGGTCGGGGTCGATTGCGCGGCTGACCGCCTGCTGCTTGCCGGACGCGCTGACGACGCCGCCCAAATCGCCGGCTGGCATCCTCCTCGCCTGCCGATCACCGGTGGCGCGCTGATCAAGCGTGGCCTGCCCGAAGGACCGATCGTCGCCAGCACTCTTCGCGCTATCGAAGACCGCTGGGTCGAGGGAGGTTTCCCGGCCGGCAAGGCGTTCGACGAGATCGTCAGCGCCGCTGTTGCAGCCGCTTCGCGTAACGGCGAACCCTAGGCCAGCTGCGCGGCCGTTTCTCCAAGTCCCGGTTCGATCCGCAGCGCCGGCTGGACCCACTGATGTCCGCCGAGCGCCGCGTAGCGCGCGAAGAGTTCGGAAAAATGTTCGTCCATCGTCCGCACGCGGCTCGCCCGGACCGCCGTGGCCCGCTGTAGCTCGGGTCCGCGATCGACGAATCGGAGGATCGCACGCTCCAGCGAGATTTCCGACCCGGCGCGATAGGCCTGGCCGGCACCGACAACCAGCTGGTCGGCGGCGGCCCCGCGATCAGGTACGATCAGCGGAGCGCCGCTCGCCCGCGCCTCCGCGGCAACCATGCAAAAGGTCTCGGCTTCACAGCCGTGAACCAGCGCATCGGCGCTGGCGAGCAACCGGGCGAGCTCCTCGCGGTCGGAGATGCGGGGCAACACGGCGACCCTGCCGGTTCGTTCCGCGATCAGTTCCAGCTTCCACCGCCTCGGTCCCTCCCCGGCGAGGAGCAGGCCGATCGGGCGGCGGCGGGCGAGCTCGCCAACCGTGCGCAGGACCATCTCCCAGCGCTTCTCACCCGAAAACCGGCCGATTCCGACCAGCAGCGTCGCGTCCTCGCCGAGACCGAGAGCCCGCAAAGCGCGGCCGCGCAACGCCGCCGACCGCAGCGCTGGCGAGAAGAGCCCGGTTTCCACCCCCATGGGCACGGTTTCGCTGTTCGCAATGCCGCCTTCCACAAGCCGCGCGGCAAGGTCGGCGTTCGCGCAAACCACGGTGTCGAACATTCGTCCGAGGCCGCGCAGATGGCGCCAGAACCAGCCGCACCAGCCGTCGATTCGCGACGTCGACACCAACCCGCCAAGCCAGCGATAGGCGTAGGCGGCAAGAGGGTCGGAGTGCATCACGAGCGAGCGGCTCGCGCTCCCCCGCCAGCGCCCGACCATCGTCGCACTGGACCAGGGTGACGAGGCCTCGACGTGGTCGGGCTGCCAGGCCTCGAGGACTGCATGAACAGCCGCCTCGTCATTGAAGTAGCGATAGCGCTTGTCGACCGGCAGCCGGGGCGACGCGACGGTCACCAGCACCGCGCCGGGACCGCGCTTGATGACCTCGTGACGTTCGCCCGGAGCGATCAGGATCAGCTCGTGGCCGAACCGGGCTGCGGCGCGCAGCTTGGCTTCGGCATAGGTGCGAACGCCGCCGCCGGCGGGCGTGTAAAAAGCGCTGACGTCGGCGATCCGCATCGGCGCGGAACAGACGGGCCGCACCGGTGAACTTCAAGTGAAGCTTTGTTCATGGGATCGCGCGCTTCGAATCGGGTAAAGCCCACCAATGCCGACCCCTCGCCGCGGCCTGCTACTGGCTTCGATTCACGACGTCTCGCCGCGTTTCGAGGGCGAGGTCGACCGGCTGCTCGCGCTGCTGCAGCCGCACGTCGGCAATCGCCTGGCGATGCTGGTGGTGCCAAACCATTGGGGCACCGCGCCGATCATTCCCGGGTCCACCTTCGCCTCGCGGCTGCGCGACTGGGCTGACAGGGGCGTCGAGATGTTCCTGCACGGCTACTTCCACCGCGACGACACGAATCATGTGCACGCCGCCAGTCGGCTGAAGGCAAGCCTGATGACGGCCGGCGAAGGGGAATTTCTTGGTCTGAAGCGCAGTGACGCCGCCCGCCGCATCGGCGAAGGGCGCGCGCTGGTCGAAGACGTGATCGGGCGGCCGATCGACGGCTTCGTCGCCCCCGCATGGCTCTACGGCAGCGGCGCGCTCGAGGCGTTGTCCGAAGCGGCCGTGCCGATCGCGGAAGACCACCTGCGTGTGTGGTCGCCCAAGGCCCACCGGCAACTAGCGCGCGGCCCGGTGATTACCTGGGCGAGCCGGACGAGGCTCCGATTGGCGTCTTCCTTGGCGGCAGCATCAATCTTGCGCCGCGCGCCAATCAAGGTGCTCCGGGTCGGCGTCCATCCGCCCGACGTCAGCCACCCGGCAATCGTGCGAAGCATCGGCAAGACCCTGAGTGCTGCGACTTCGACGCGACGGCCGGCGGCCTACGGCGACTTGCTGGACCGGTATCTCAGAACTTCAGGACGAACGTGACCGCGGGCTTTTTCGAGCGTGTCGGCTGATCGCCCGTCCGCAGGTTCTGGCCTTTCTTGCGGCCATACATGTTCGCCAGGCCGACCCCGAGCATGGCGTTGGGCGCAAGCTCTCCGTGCGCGAGCATCCCCTCGACCAGCGGCAATGGCCGATCGAAGCCCTGCTGCTGCGATATCCGAAGGTCGAGGGTGTGGCTGCGCGCGACGCTCGCCACGTCCGCCGGCGCCAATCCCTTCATCTGCGCGTGCGCAGCCGTTGCCACGATCAGCGGCGAAACGGCCGCCACGGCGAGCCACTTCCACATGGCCCGATCCTTCCCCTGTTTCGCAGGGTAAAACCCGCGGCAGGGCCGCGCGGTTCCGGCAGGCGCAGGCCGTGCCACCGCGGGTCAGATCAGTGGCGCAACTTCCAATATTCGAGCGCCGCGTCGGCCTCGAGAGGCCGGGCGAAATAAAAGCCCTGGCCTGACGCGCAGCCGAGCGTTGCGAGCGTCGTTGCCAGTTCGACGGTCTCGATGCCTTCGGCGGTCGTCGACATGCCAAGCGCCTCGGCGAGGCTTAGCACGGCGCGCACGATCGCCACCGCGTCGGGGTCGACCATCATCCCTGAAACGAAGCTCTTGTCGATCTTCAAGACGTCGATCGGCAGCCGCTGCAGATAGGCGAGGCTCGAATAGCCGGTGCCGAAATCGTCCATCGCGACGGTCGCATCCAGCGCCTTGAGCGCATCGAAGACGCGCGTCGCCCTGACCGGATCCTGGACGATCGAGCTTTCGGTCAGCTCGAGCGAGAGCCGGTCGCCGCTGAGCCCGCTCGACCGAAGCGAACTTTCGACCAGACCGGCGACATCGTCGCGCGCGACCTGGATCGCCGAGAGATTGACGCTGACATAGAGCGGGAGCTTCTCGCCGGCCTGCTCGTCCCACGTCGCAAGCGTCTTGCACGCCGCGTCCATCGCCCACCGCCCGAGCGTCAGGATCAGGCCCGATTCTTCGGCGACCGGGATGAATTCGGTCGGCCCGATCTCGCCGCGCTCCTCGTGTGTCCAGCGCGCGAGCGCTTCAAAGCCGGCCACCTGGCCCGATTTCAGGTTGATCAGCGGCTGATAGAACAGCCGCAGCTGGTCCTTGTCGAGCGCCCGGCGAAGCTCGGTCTCGATCGAGAAGCGGCGCCGCGCCTCGGTCGCCTGCTTGGGTTCGTAGACCTGCGGGAAGCCCGCCGATTTGGCTTGCTTCACCGCGAATTGGGCGTTGCGGAACAGCTCCTCGCTGTCCTGGCCGGCGTGCATCAAGGCGACGCCGATGGCGCATTCGACGCGGATTTCCAGCTCCGAGAGCTTGAACGGCGTCTTCATCACTTCCTGGATGCGTTCGGCCGCCTTGAGCGCATCCTCTACGCCCCGCCGGAGCGAGACCAGAATCCCAAATTCATTCCCGCCGGTGCGGGCAAGCACATCGCCGGCGCGGAGCGCGAGGATCAAACGGCGGGCAAAGGTGATGAGCAATTCATCGCCGGCGAGGCTGCCCATCGACTCATTGATTCGGCTGAAGCGCAACATGTCGACCACGAGCACCGCATGTTCGAGGTCATGCGCGCTGTTGTCGCCCGCCTGCTCGACGGCTTCGGAAAAACCCAGCCGGTTGGGAAGTCCGGTGAGGCTGTCGCGCAGCATCTCGGCGCGAAGCGTCCGTTCGGCCTGAACCTCGACGGTCCGGTCGACCACGCTCAGCAGGCATCGCTTGGCGGTCGAATTGCGCTTTGGCAGCGGGGCCAGCTTGAGGCGGAAGAAATGTGATGAAACGCCGTCGCCATGCTTTAGGTCGAGCTCTCCCGCGGGGTCGCTGCCGACGAAGAAATTGTGCAGCAGTTCGGAAATCGGTCCCGACTTCAGGCAATCGGCCTCGTTCCAGTCGAGCGCCGCACATTTCGACTTCTGGACGATTTCGACGAAGCGGCTGTTGTAGGCGAACACCTTGAGATTGCCGGCGGCAGTTCGCTCGATGATCGCAGCGGCGATTGGAAGGGCGTCGAGCAAGCCGACATCGTCAGCCGCGGCGAGATGCGGAGTCGCATTCAATTTGTCCGCCCGACGAAGCCTCGAAACGCTCGCCGCCCGGGTCGCTGCAGCCTGCATTCCGTCTCTATGGGCGAGAGGAGTTAATTCCCCGTATCTTTTTCCCACTGCCCAGCTTTGTTAACCGCCGCTGGTTAACGGCTCATCCGAAACGGTTGTTTCGCGGGAATCCGACCGGCGGCATGCGGCCTGCAGCACCGCGCGCTGCACGCCACGACGACAAGTCCGCCTCGGTGCGGACACGCCCGCTCTCGCCGCCCAGCGCCCAGCTCAGCCCGTCCGCCAAGGCGAACGCGGTCGCGTCCGACAGGCCGCCGTCGCGATAGCGTTGCAAGGTGACGCCCTGCCCGCGTCCGAGTTCAGGGAGCTCAGCCAGGGGGAAAACCAGCATCTTGCGGTTCTCGCCGATGACTGCGACCGCATCCGCGCCCTCAGGAACGGGGCGGATGACCGCGACCCGGGCGCCCGGCCGCACATTGACCAGCTGCCGGCCCTTGCGGGTCTCCGCCACGATCGCCTCGCCGCTGGTGATGAAGCCCTTCCCGTCCGAGGAGGCAACCAGCAGCTTCATGTCCGGCCGGGCGATCAGCAGCTGGATGATATCCACGTCCGCTTCGAGGTCGATGAACAGCCGTACCGGCTCGCCGAACCCGCGCGCGCCGGGCAGCTTGTCGCCGGCGAGCGTATAGACCCGGCCATTCGACGCGAACAGCGCCAGACGGTCGGTGGTCTGGGCATGGAAATGGATGAACGGCCCGTCGCCTTCGCGCCATTTGAGATCGGCAACCTGGTCGAGCGCGAGGTGACCCTTCATCGCCCGGATCCAGCCGCGCTGCGACAGGATGACCGTGATCGGCTCCTTCTCGATCATGGCCGACCAGTCGATCTCGCGCGTGGCCGCCGCTTCCTCGATCTGCGTCCGGCGCTCGTCGCCGAACTTGTCCCTGACTTTCCTGAGATCGGCCTTGAGCCGCTTCCACTGCAGATTTTCGTCTGCGACGAGGCTGGCAAGTTCCTCACGTTCCGCGGCGAGGCCCGAACGTTCGCGGCCGATCTCCATCTCCTCGAGCTTGCGCAAGGACCGGAGGCGCATGTTGAGGATCGCTTCGGCCTGCCGGTCCGACAGGGAAAATTCGGCCATCAGCAGCGGCTTTGGCTCATCCTCGCTGCGGATGATCTCGATCACCCGGTCGAGATTGAGGTAGGCGACGAGGAAGCCGTCGAGCAGCTCGATGCGGTCGTCGATCTTACCGATCCGCACCTGGCTCCGCCGGACCAGCACGTCTTTCTGGAACGCGAGCCAGGCGGTCAGCGCTTCCTTGAGGCTCATTACGCCCGGGGTGCGGGTGGCGTCGAGGACGTTGAGGTTGAGGGGGTAGCGGATCTCCAGATCGGTCAGCCGAAACAGGCTTTCGAGGAGCAAGTCCGGATCGACCGTCCGGGCGCGCGGCTCGAGGATCAGCCGCACCTCTTCGTCGCTCTCGTCCTTCACGTCGGCGAGGATCGGCAGTTTCTTGTCCGCGATCAGCTGCGCGATCTGCTCGATTAGCTTCGCCTTCGGCACGCCGTAGGGAATTTCGCTGACCAGCAGATGCCAGCCGCCGCCCTTCTCGCGCTCGACCTCGGCCCTGGCCCGCAGCCGGAATGCCCCGCGGCCGCTGACGTAGGCGCGAAGGATCGTGTCCTTGTCGTCGATCAGGATTCCGCCGGTCGGGAAATCCGGCCCCTTGACGATCTCCATCAATTCGCGGTCGTCGAGCCGCTTGCGCTCGATGAGCTTGATCGCGGCATCGATCAGCTCGCCGACATTGTGCGGCGGGATCGATGTCGCCATGCCTACCGCGATCCCGCTCGCACCGTTGGCGAGCAGGTTCGGGAACAGGCCGGGGAAGACCTCGGGCTCTTCCTCTTCGCCGTTGTAGGTAGGTCGGAAATCGACCGTTCCTTCGTCCAGCCCGGCCATCAGCTGGATTGCGACCGGGGTCAGGCGCGCTTCGGTGTAACGGTAAGCTGCGGCATTATCGCCGTCGAT
>JAICVC010000061.1 GCA_025935515.1 Sphingomonas sp. | reverse complement strand
GGCAGATTCCCACGCGTTACGCACCCGTGCGCCACTAGACCCGAAGGTCTCGTTCGACTTGCATGTGTTAGGCATGCCGCCAGCGTTCGTTCTGAGCCAGAATCAAACTCTCAAGTTGATGTACGATCGAACCCCCGCTGGAATAAGCGAGAGCAAGACCGGCATCTCCGGGAGCCGTTCCTGCACAAATATACAAACTGGTGTGTTTGCGTATTAGGACATTTGCTCGTCCCGCCGCGGCAAGCCGCAACGGAAGTCACATTAAGGAACGGCTTGAATTTGACCGATCCGCCGATACCCAGAGGTTATCGGTGACCGGGCCGCCGCCCACATGTCCCTTCATCTAAACCGACAATGTCAAAGAGCCGACGCGCATCCTCCCCCGGTTCGATTGTTCCGGGCATCGGTTGTACCGACCAAGAAGAGGCACGAAACGAACGCGAGACCCTCATGGAAGGCCGCGTCCGCTGCTGTGGAGGGCCATATATGTGTGGCTCCCCAAGCCGTCAACCGGGTTTTTTGCAACGCTGCTGCAATTCGCCGACCGACTAGCTCGAGGCGCCGTTACGGCCCCGCTGTTGTCCAGATAAGCCCATCCGGCTCGACTTCAAGGACGCAAGCGACTGAATTCAAAAGATTTTCAGAGATGTGCTCTAGGCGCTCTGGATATACTCGCGCATTGCTTCGGCTTCGGCCTCGATCCGCTCCATGCGATGTTTGACAAGGTCGCCGATCGACACGATTCCCCGAATCTCGCCGCCGTCGACGACCGGCAAATGGCGGATTCGCCGCTGCGTCATGAGCGCCAGCGCGGTCAGGACCTCCGTCGAGGAGTCGGCAGTAATTGCCGGCGAGCTCATCACCCGCGACACCGGCCAGTCGAGCACTTCGGACCCGTGATCGCGGAGGCAGTAGATGACGTCGCGCTCGGACATGATGCCGGCGATTCGGCCGTCCTCGACCACCGGCAGTGCGCCGATCCGTTTCTCGCCGAGGCGCCGCACGGCATCGAACAAGGTCGCGTCGCCGGCAATCGTTTCGACCGAGCTGCCTTTACCCTGAAGGACCGATGCGATGGTCATGGCTCTTCTCCCGGAGTCGTCGCCAGTCGCCTTGATAGTCCCACTTCGCAACGTCAAAGGAAAGCGCGATGCACCAGGGAGAGTGACGAGGAATGACCGAGCCCGAGCGCGCGCCGATCCTGCGGGTGGTCCCCGGACCAACCGACATCAACGCCAATGGCCATATCTTCGGCGGCTGGGTGCTGAGCCAGATGGACATCGCCGCGGGCATCGTCGCCTCGCGCCGGGCCAAGGGCCGCGTCGCGACCGTGGCGATCGAAGCGATGGAGTTCATCGCGCCGATTCACCTCCGCGACGTCATTTCCGTCTATGCGTCGGTCGAGCGGGTCGGTCGAACCTCGATGGGGGTGCGGATCGAAGTCGTCGCCAACCGCGACCTCGGGACGACCGAAGTCAAGGTCACCGAAGGAGTTTTCACGTTCGTCGCGCTGGACGCGAACGATCGCCCGCGCGCGGTCGACAGCCCGGCCGATCGCTAGGCGACTGGAGAAGCAACCTCGTCGTCGCCCTCGGCCGGGCGAGCGGCGCCGGTCCGCCGGCGCGGGCGCCGCGGCTCTTCTTCCGCCGAAGCGTCCGCGGGCTCGCTGTCCTCACGGCCGATCGCCGGCGGCAGCACGTCGAACGGGATGGTCTCCCCGCCACCGTTCACTTCGCTGGTCTCGCGGTCGCGAGCTTCACGGCCACGCTCTTCGCGATCGTCGCGACGCGGACGCCGCTCACGGTTGAACCGTTCGCCGCGGTCCTGGCGGTCCGGGCGCTCGGCGCGTTCTTCCGTCGCGGTCTCTTCCCCGGCCTCGGCCAGTTCCTCGTCGCCATCCTCGTCGTCGAGCTCATGCTCGCGGCGCGGACGCTGATCCTCGAACCGCGCACGGCTCTCGCTCAGCACGCGGAAATAATGGTCCGCGAACTGAAGATAA
The DNA here is from genome assembly GCA_025935515.1 of Sphingomonas sp. GTDB lineage: Bacteria > Pseudomonadota > Alphaproteobacteria > Sphingomonadales > Sphingomonadaceae > Sphingomicrobium. Next base: position 8,997 of record JAICVC010000061.1, on the reverse strand, counting down.
TATTCGGTCTGGACGCGATCGCCCGCAAGTTGGGAATCGCGCGCCATGCTCTTGTATTTCTCGAGCAGCTGCGCGGCATTGCCGCGCTGGCGATTGTCCTGCCGGTTGCCCGGCTGTCCGCCGAGGTTCTGGCCGCGCTGGCCCTGTCCCCCACGACCGCGTCGGCGGCCGCCCTGTCGATTATTAATCAAATCCACCGTCCTTACGCAGTGTCTATTAGCCCCTTCGCCTCAGTCGGGCAGGGCGACGCAGATGCGTCAGCTCTGACCTTCTCGTTCCGGTCCTGGCGCAAAGCGCGAAGTGAACGGCCGATTGTGTCGGGGTTGGGACAGGAGCGCTCGTCAGTTGATCTGGAGCGGGCCCGGCCCAGGCCATTGATGTAGTGCGCGACGGCGCGGATGCCAAGCTAATTCGACCAACGGCGGGTTAATTCCAGGTCAGGAGCACCGCTCGGGGCCGATCCGCGAAATCGTTGACGACGCGGGGCCTGAGGCCGTCGCGGGCCAGCAACGGCGGCACGGCCTTCGCCTGATCGTGGCCGATTTCGACCGCAGCAAGTCCTTTTTCGTTGAGCAACCGCGGCAGCTGCGGCGCCAGCTCGGCATAGGCATCGAGACCCTTCTCGCCGGCAAACAGCGCTTCGTCGGGCTCATATTCGCGGACGCCTGGGCCAAGCTCGGCGCCTTCGGCCACATAAGGCGGGTTGCAGAGAATGAGATCGAAGCTCTCGTCGACCCCTACCGCCCAGTTGCCGATCTTGAACTTGAGCCGCTTTTCGAACCCGAGCCGGCGCGCGTTGGCCGCCGCGTAGGACAAGGCGCGGCGCGAAACGTCGATGCCGACGCCGGTCGCCCCGGGCCAGATATCGAGCGCGGCGAGCAGCAAGGTGCCGGGCCCAGTCCCGAGATCGAGGATCCGCCGCGGGGCGCCATTGGCTTCGAAATGCTCGATCGCCGAAGCGATCAGCACTTCGGAGTCCGGCCGCGGCACGAGCACTCCGGGACCGACATGGAGGTCGATGTTCCAGAAGGCGCGCCGGCCGGTGATGTAGGCCACCGGCTCGCCTTTCAGGCGACGCTTCACCATGGAATGGAAGCGCTTCGGCACATCGCGGTCGGGCGGCGACAGGATCAGCCGGTCGCGATCGATGTGCAGCGCTTCGGCCATGAGCAGCTCGGCATCGAGCCGTGGCGTATCGCTGGTCCTGCTCAGTTGGTGCGTGGCGTCGTCCAGCGCGCGGGCAATTGCTTTCACGCTTCTTCGAGACCCGCCAGGCGCTCGGCCTCGTCCTCGGCCACGAGTGCGTCCACCAGCTCACCCAAGGCGGCGCCCTCGAGCACCGCTTCAAGCTTGTGCAGCGTGAGGTTGATGCGGTGATCGGTGATCCGTCCCTGCGGGAAATTGTAGGTCCGGATGCGCTCGGAGCGGTCGCCCGACCCGACCATCGACTTGCGCGCGCCCGCGCGCTCGCTCGCCAGCCGCTCGCGCTCCAGCTCGAACAGACGGGTGCGCAGTACCTTGAGCGCCTTGGCCTTGTTCTTGTGCTGCGACTTCTCGTCCTGCTGGATGACCACCAGCCCGCTGGGCAGGTGGGTGATGCGGACGGCGCTGTCGGTGGTGTTGACCGACTGGCCGCCCGGACCCGAGGAGCGATAGACGTCGATGCGGAGGTCCTTGTCGTCGATCTGGACGTCGACGTCCTCGGCCTCGGGGAGCACCGCGACGGTCGCCGCCGACGTATGAATCCGCCCGCCGCTTTCCGTCACTGGAACGCGCTGGACTCGGTGGACTCCGCTTTCGAACTTCAGCCTGGCGAACACACCGGGGCCGCTGATCGAAGCGACCGCCTCCTTGTAGCCGCCAAGCTCGGACGCGCTGGCCGAGATGAGTTCGAACTTCCAGCCCTGGGCCTCGGCAAAGCGCTGGTACATACGCAGCAGGTCGCCAGCGAACAGCGCCGCCTCATCGCCGCCGGTGCCGGCGCGGACTTCGAGCATCGCCGCGCGGTCGTCGGCGGCGTCGCGCGGCAGCAGCTTGATCGCCAGCGCGCGCTCGGCGTGCGGCAGCTTGTGGCGGATCTCCTCGGCCTCGGCGGCCGCCATTTCCTTGAGCTCGGGCTCGGCTGAAGGGTCGGCGACCAGGCCGTTCAGCACGTCTAGCTCGGCCCGCAGCCGGCGTACCTCGCGCGCCGCGGCGGCGACGGGTTCGATTTGCGCATATTCCTTGGATAGGCGAACGAACTCATCAGGCGCGAGGTCGCCCCGCGCCATGGCATCGGCAAGCTCGTGCTTCTTCGCTTCGATTGACGCAATACGCTCGGCCGAGATTTGGGTCACGGACGATTCCAGCCTTGGCTGCCAATCTTCCAGCCAAAGAGCTCACCCAACGCTTCTTGGATGCGACCTGTGACCTCTTCCTGCTCCGCATTAGAGAATGACGTACTGAAATAACTGGCGTGAAGAGCTCCACGTGGATCGTCCCGTTGCCGTATGAACAGCTTGATCATCACGTCTTCGCGGCTCGCTATTTCGTTGCGTCTTTTCGAGCTTCCAGCGAGCGCAATCGAGCTTGCGAGACCGGCCTTCCGCAGGTGGGCAACGGCCTTTTGGGCCAAGTCCTCCACTGAGGGTGAATCAGGAATTACGGCGATCAACGGCCGTTCTTTTTGAGGTGTGTCGATCATCATCGCCAGGCGCTCAATACCCGCAGCCCAGCCGACCGCGGGCGTGTGCGGTCCGCCAAGCGCCTCGATGAGCCCGTCGTAGCGCCCGCCTGCGAGCACGGTGCCCTGCGCACCGAGCTGGTCCGTGACGAATTCGAACGCGCTGTGGCGGTAATAATCTAGCCCGCGAACGAGGCGCGGCGCGCGCTCCCACGCGATGTCCGCGGCGTCGAGGCCGGCGGTCACGTTGCCGAAGAAGTCCGCGGCTTCGCTGGTCAAAAACTCGTCGATCGCCGGCGCGCTGTCGATCACCGGCCAGTCTTGGTGCGCCTTGCTGTCGAGGATCCTGAGTGGGTTGCGCTCGAGCCGCGTCTGGCTGTCCTCGCTGAGCGCCGACGCGTGCCCCCGGAAATGTTCGTAGAGCGCATCGCGCCATGCGGCGCGCGTTTCCGGATCGCCGAGCGTGTTGAGCTTCAGGATCGTGCCGGTGATGCCAAGCTCGTTCAGCAGCTGGTCGGCGAAGGCGAGCAACTCGACGTCGGCCTGCGGCTCGCCGGCGCCGATGATCTCGGCGTCGAGCTGGTGGAACTCGCGGAAGCGGCCCTTCTGCGGGCGCTCGTAGCGGAATGCGGAGCCGTGCGTGGCGAGCTTCAACGGCGCATATTGCTGCCAGCCTTCGCTCAAATAGGCGCGGCAGATGCCGGCGGTGAATTCGGGCCGAAGCGTGATCGATTCCCCGCCGCGGTCCTCGAACGAATACATTTCCTTGGACACGACGTCGGTGGTTTCGCCGATGGTCCGAGCGAACACGGCCGTGTGCTCGATCGTCGGAACCTCGACCCGCCTGAAGCCAAACAAACGGCGCACGCGATCGAACGCGGCGACCACCGCGGCGAGGCGGTCGGCGTCTTCTCCAAGCAGGCTTTGCGTGCCCCGAACGGGCTGAACCGGCGTCATTGCCGCGCGCTTAAGCACAAAAATCGAAAATGCGGAATCAGCGCGTGGTCGGCGTCGAGCGCTGCTGCTCCTGACGTTCGCGCTGGAACATCTGCCGCATCGCGCTCGGCGAGGGCAGGAACAGCTTGCGGAAGCTGATCATGATCGTCCGGCCGAGCGGGTCGAGCAGGTCGGGCTGGTAGTTGAGCGGCACGATGCCGGCGGCATCGCGGACCCTGGGCCGGCTGTTGAACATGTTGTTGACCTCCAACCGCACCTGGGTGCCGCGCAGCCACGGATGCTTGACCACCAACTCCGGGATGTCGCCGGGGTTGGCGAACAGCCGGAGGTCGAAGGTGCCGAGCGACGAGAAATGCAGGTCGTCGCCGGTCAGGGTGCTGACTCTGGTCCCGCTGCGCCAGTTGGCGGCGAGGCGCGCTCCGAGGCCGTTGTTGAACCAGCCGGCCTGCGCCTGGACGTTGTGGCGGGGAGTGCCGCCGGAAGAATTGGCGGCGTCGCCGTGGAGATAGTCGAGCACGGGGCCGCCGGGCGCGATCCGCACCTTGTCCTCGAAGGTGATGGTGTCGGTCAGCGAGAACTGGATCCGCCCGCGATTTTGACCGCCGCCGCCGAAGAAGCCGCCACCGCCGCCGCGTCCCCCGAAGCCGCGGCCACCGCCGCCTTCCGGACGCGGTCCAGCAGGAGGAGATGCCGCACCGGCGCTCCCCTGCCCGCCTCCCCGCTGGCCGAAGCCGAACTGGGCGCGCATTTGGTCGAGCACCGCCTGCGACGGCCGGCGCGACTTCAGCGGCTTGGTGAAGTCGAAGCCGATCCTCAGCGTTTCCTTGCGGGCCTGGTCGAAATTGATCGGCCGCAAGTCGACGCTGACAAGATCGCCCGAACCGTTGCGGACGAACCGCTCGGGAAAGGCGGCCTCGATCGCCGGAGTGACGCTGATATTGGAAATCGGCCGGTCGATGGTCGAGTGCACGTAATCGGCGCGCAGGCGCAGATCGGTATTCTGCCACGGCTGCCAGTTGGCGCCGAGCTTCCACACGCTTCGCCGGTCGGCCTTTAGGTCCGGGTTGCCGCCGGTGATCGCGTCGACCAGCACGGTCTGGCCGGTGGTGAAGTCGAAGATTCGGCTGCCGGGCGTGTCGAGCACCGGGTCGCCGAGCTGGTTGATCGTCGGCGCGCCCTCCTCGCGGGTCCAGCTGGTGATGAAGTTCAATCGCTCGACCGGCGAGAAGTTCGCGCCGGCGCCGACCGTCGTCAGCGTACCAAAGTCCGACAGCTGGTCGACCTCGGCATTGGCGTTGAGCGTGAGATTGCCGAGCGCGCTGAAGCCGCGGCCGCGGCGCGAGACCGGCAGGTCGAGGTTGATCGCCGCATTGCCCGTCGTCCGCGACAGCGAGTTGTCGGTGCGGGCATCGAGCCGCGAGCGGCTCGCGTCGAGATGCTGCGTCGCCCCGCCGATCGTCAGCGTGGTGCTGGCATTGCCGGCCGGCAGCTTGAACAGATTGCCGTTGGCGGTCGCGGTGAGATCGCCCGACGCCGTCGTTTCGCGCGCGCGGTCGGTCGGGAAGGCGGCATTGTCGCGATCCGTGCGGGTGGTGCTCCGCGCGACATCGGCGTTGCCGGTCAAAGTCCACTTCCATTGCGACCTTGTCTGGCCATTGAGCGCGATCCCGGCGTGCGCGCTGTTGGTGTCGCTGTCGCGCGCCAGAGGCTCGAGCAGGCTCTCGTTGAGCCCGATCAGCGAGCGGCCTTCAACATGTTCGAGCTCGGTGTTGAGCGTTGCCGAGACGTTGCCGAAGATGTTGCGGTTGAAGGTCGCCGACCCGCGCAAGTCGCGCTTGGTCCCGATCAGCGAACGCGCGGCGAGCCCTTGCTCGGTGGTGCCCGCGGCCGGGGCTGGGTCGAGGCGGATGTCGCGCTCATCCTCGGTCAGCATCGAATTGCCGGTCGCGTGCAGATTGTAGGTCGTGCGCCCGTTGCGCTGGACGAGGAAGCGCGTGATGTCCGCGTTTCCGGTCGCGTAGCCGCCGGCGGTCGCGACGCCTCCGCCGACTTGCGCGGTGGTCGAACGGAAGCGCTGGCGAAGCACGAAGTTCACGACTTTCTGGTCGGCGCGATAGCCGTATTTGAGCGCGACTTCTTCGGGCAGAATCTCGACGCGCTGGATCGCTTCGGTCGGGATGTCGCGAAGCTCGCGGAAGCCCGAGATGCGCTGGCCGTTCAGGAGCAGCACCGGGCGTTCGCCGCCGCGGCCCCGCGCGCTGCCGATCTGCGGGGCGATCGCGTCGAGCAGCTCGGTAACGCTGGTTGCACCCGTCGCGCGGACGTCGCGCGCATCGAGCGTGTTTTCGGCGGGGATATCGCCGACCACCGAGCCGCGCGGCTTGGCGCCGGTGATGACGATCTCTTCCTCTTCGCCATACTCTTCGCCCGGCGCCTGAGCCGTCGCGGTCCGCGGTGCCGCCGCCGGTGCCGTGGTCGGCGCGGGTTCGGGGACAGCCTGCTGCTGCGCCGCCAACGGAGCCAATGGAAAAAGAATGGCTGCGCTAGTCAGCAGCAAGGAACGGCTGGTCATCTACTCCCCGCTAGCGGCACGACGTGAACCAGCGCTGACAACCAAATGACCTTCGACAAAGTGCCGACTGCTGCCGACAAAGGGACTGGCCGCGCGGGCATTTGGCGGTACACGGACACCTCATCTTTGGTTAGCCCATCATTTTCGGGGAGTTGTTCGAATGCGCAGAGTTGCGCTGGCCTTGATTCTGTCATCCTGCCTTTCGGGTGCTGCCGCGGCGCAGCTCGTTCCGCCGCTCAACAGCAAGCCCGAAGCCTACTCCAAGCCGACGCGCGTGCCGGCCGCGCGCGACGTGCCGTTCCCGGGCACCGTCCAGCTGACCGTCGACGCGACCGACGTCACGCGCGGAATCTTCCGGATCAGGGAGCGGGTGCCCGTCACCGCCGCCGGAGACCTAGTCATGCTCTATCCCAAATGGGTGCCGGGCGGACACAGCCCCCGGGGAGACATCAAGAACGTCACCGGAATCCGGTTCAGCGCCAATGGCCAGCCGTTGAAGTGGATGCGCGATCCGCTCGACGTGTTCGCGTTCCACGTCACGGTGCCGCAAGGGGCCACCGCCGTCGATGTCGAGTTCCAGTACGTCTCATCGACCGCCGACAACCAGGGCCGGACGGTGATGACCCCGGAAATGTCGAGCATCCAGTGGCTGTCGCTGTCGATGTATCCCGCCGGATATTACGTCCGGCAAATCCCGGTGCAGGCGTCGGTGATCGTGCCGAGCGGCTGGAAGGTGGCGACTGCGCTGCGTCCGAACGCGCAGGCCGCCGGCCGCGTCGACTATCCGGTCACAAGCTATGAAATCCTGGTGGATTCGCCGCTGATCGCCGGTGCCTATCATCGCTCGATCCCGCTCAGCGGCGACGTGACGCTCGACGTCATCGGCGACACGCCGGCCGAGCTGGCGGCAACGCCCGAGCAGATCGCGGCGCACAAACGGCTGGTGGAGCAGGCCCTGAAGACCTTCGGCGCGCAGCATTACGATCATTACAATCTGCTGCTGACCATCTCGAACAACCTCGGCGGCATCGGGCTCGAGCATCACCGCAGCTCCGAGAATGGGGTCAAACGCGGCTATTTCACCGACTGGGAGAACAAGCTTCGCGAGCGCAACCTGCTGCCCCATGAATATTCGCACAGCTGGAGCGGCAAGTACCGCCGTCCCGCCGACCTCTGGACCCCTGACTACAATACGGTGCCGATGGAGGGCTCGCTGCTGTGGGTCTACGAGGGGCAGGATCAGTTCTGGGGCTATGTGCTCGGCGCGCGCTCGGGGATGCTGTCGAAGCAGGACACGCTCGACGCGATTGCATCGACCGCCGCGACCTACAGCACCGGGACCCCCGGACGCGTCTGGCGGCCGCTGGTCGACACCACCAACGACCCGACCGCCGCCGGCCGAGCGCCGCAGCCGTGGCGCAGCTGGCAGCGAAGCGAGGATTATTACAGCGAGGGCCAGCTGATCTGGATCGACGTCGACCGCATCATCCGGCAGCAGTCCGGCGGCAAGCGCTCGATCGACGATTTCGCCAAGGCCTTCTACGGCATGCGCGATCGCGACTACGGCGAGCTCACCTACACTTTCGACGATCTCGCAGCGACGCTGAACAAGGTGCAGCCCTACGACTGGCGCAGCTATCTGCAGCGGAGAGTTTATGACGTCGCCGCCTCGCCCCCGCTGGAGGGCATCAGCCAGGGCGGCTACACGCTCGTCTTCACGCCCGAGCCGACCAAGTGGATCAAGAGCGCCGAGAAGTCCGCCAAGAACAACGACCTCACTTATTCGGGCGGGTTCGTGGTCGGCAATGACGGCAAGATCTCGAGCGTGCTGTGGGACGGTCCGGCGTTCAATGCCGGCATTACCGTGGGCTCGCAGGTCACCGCAGTGAATGGCCGCGATTTCGACGGCGATGCGCTGAAAGCGGCGATCAGGGCCGCAGCCGGCAACGGTCCGGCGCCCGAGCTGCTGATCCACGACGGCGATGTCTACCGAACCGTGAAGCTCGATTGGCACGGCGGCCTGCGCTATCCGCGGCTGCAGAAGGTCGGCAAAGGACCGGGTACGCTCGACGCCCTGCTCGCGCCGCGCTGACCGATGTGAGGAGGGGCTAATGCGCTGGCGGCTACTCGCGACTTCACTGTTGATCATCGCATCGTCGGCGTCAGCGCAGCCTCGACCCGCCGAAGCCAATGTCCGCGGTGCGCTCGAGCGGATCGCCCGGATCGATCCCGGCCTTCGCTCTGTCATCGCCGTCGACCCGACCGCGATCGACCAGGCGCGCCGGGTGGATGCCGGCAATCTGCGCGGGCCGCTCGCCGGCCAGCCGGTGCTGATCAAGGACAATATCGAGAGCGCGGGGTCCCTGCCGACGACGGCGGGCAGCCTCGCGCTCTCGAACAATGTCACCAATCGCGATGCGCCGCTGGTGGCGAAGCTCCGCGCGGCGGGGGCCGTAATCATCGGCAAGACCAACCTCAGCGAGTGGGCTAACATCCGTTCGAACCGCTCGATCTCAGGCTGGAGCGCGGTCGGCGGCCAGACGCGCAATCCCTGGGCGCTGGACCGCAACCCATGCGGCTCGTCGAGCGGAAGCGGCGCCGCGGTCGCGGCCGGGCTGGTGCGGCTGGCGATCGGGACCGAGACCGACGGTTCGGTGACCTGCCCGGCCTCGATCAACGGGATCGTCGGACTGAAGCCAACCGTCGGCCTCGTCAGCCGGACGCACATCGTGCCGATCAGCCATAGCCAGGACACCGCCGGGCCGATGACGGCGAGCGTGCGCGAGGCGGCCGAGCTGCTGACCGC
>JAICVC010000101.1 GCA_025935515.1 Sphingomonas sp. | reverse complement strand
CTCGGCTGGTCCGAGCCCACCGTCGTGATCCGCTTCTGGATCATCAGCTTCGTGCTCGCGCTCGCGGGCCTCGCGACCCTCAAGCTGCGGTGATCACCGCAAAGGTCTTCGGCGGGAAAAGATATGCAGTCTACGGCTTGGCGCGGTCGGGGCTGGCAACGGCGGCCGCGCTGATCGCCAGCGGTGCCGAGGTAACCGTATGGGACGCGAAGGAGGAGGCGAGGGCGAATGCTGCTCCGGGCACGCAGATCGAGAACCTCGACGAAACTGATCTCTCGCAATTCGACAGCCTGGTCGTCACGCCGGGCCTTCCGCTCAACCGCCACCCGATCGCCCAACGCGCGCGGGATGCCGGGGTCGAGATCATCGGGGACATCGAGCTGTTCGCCCGAGCCCGGCCCGAGCTTCCGGGCCACAAGGTCGTCGGGATCACCGGCACCAACGGCAAGTCGACGACGACCGCGCTCGTCCACCATATCCTAACGACCGCGGGCATGCCGACGGAGATGGGCGGCAACATCGGGCTGCCGATCCTCGCCCAGGACCCGCTGCCTGAAGGCGGCGTCTATGTGCTCGAGCTGTCGAGCTACCAGATCGACCTGACGCAGAGCCTCGACTGCGATGTTGCGGTGTTGCTCAACATTACGCCCGATCATCTCGACCGATACGAGAGCTTTGAGGCCTATGCCGCGTCGAAGGCCCGGCTGTTTAAAATGCAAACTGATCACCGCTTCGCGTTCATCGGCATTGACGAGCTACCCGGTCAGGAATTGTACGGCCAATTGAAAGCCGGACCGCGAACTTTCCGAACGGTCAAATTCGATCGAAGCGATATTTATCCTCTTTACGACTACTGGTCGCACAATGCCTCTGGAGAGTGGGCAGACTGGCCAAATCTGCGCGGCCCACACAACATTCTCAACGGCATAGCCGCTATTTATGTCTGCAACGCGCTCGACATTGATGAAGAGCTTCTCAAACGAGCACTGACGACTTACCCCGGCCTCCCGCACCGCATGGAGCGCATCCGCGAGAAGGACGGCGTCCTCTTCGTCAATGACAGCAAGGCCACGAACCCGACCGCCACCGCCCCGGCGCTCGCCGCGTTCGAGCGCATCCGCTGGATCCTGGGCGGGCAGGCTAAGACCGACGATCTCGACGAGTGCGCGCCGCACTTCGGCCACGTCGCTTCCGCCTATACCATCGGCGAGGCTGGCGAATTGTTCGCGCGGCTCTTGTCGCCGCACATGTCTGTGAAAAACTGTGGAAAACTGGACGAGGCGGTGCGTCAGGCGGCTGCGGATGCCGAGGCCGGTGATACGGTGCTCCTGTCGCCGGCCTGTGCGTCGTTCGACCAGTTCAGGGACTTCGAGGACCGGGGGGACCAGTTCCGGCGATTGGTGGAGGGGTTATGATCAAAAGCATCTCCGGCCAGATCAAGGCCAAGGCCGCGCTGATCGACCCCGATCGCTACGGCCGCTCCGACACCAGCGCAATGGGCCGCTGGTTCTGGGAAATCGACAAGGTCCTGCTGCTGCTGGTGACCGTGTTGATCGCGATTGGCCTCATCGCCGTCGCCGCCGCGTCGCCCGCCGCCGGCCACCGCTATTCGGGCGGCAGCGTCCGCTTCTCCGAGCTCTACTATTTCTGGCGCCAGCTTGCCTGGATCGCGCTCGGCGTGCCGGTGATGATCGGCATTTCCATGATGCCCAAGGAGCGGGCCCGCCGATTGAGCCTGTTCGGCGCGGCGTTCTTCTTCGTCCTCCTCATCTTCGTCCCCATCCTGGGCCCCGAGCGTAACGGCGCGCGGAGGTGGATCGAGTTTGGCGTCGGCCAGGTCCAGCCGTCCGAGTTTCTGAAGCCTTTCTTCGTCGTGTCGATGGCCTGGCTGTTGAGCCTCAAGGACAGCGACAAGTCGCTGCCGGTCTTTCCCATATCGGCAGTCGTCGTTGGCGGGATCGCCTTCCTGCTGATGAAGCAGCCCGACTTCGGCAGCACCATCATCTTCTGCGCTGTGTGGGTGGCGATGCTCGCGCTGGCGGGAATCAACCTGCGCATCCTGATCGGCCTTGCGGTCGCCGGGCTGGTCGGGATTGTGCTGGCCTACTTCTTCTACGACGTCGCCACCGCGCGCATCGATGAGTTCCTGTTCGGCACCGGCGACAATTTCCAGACCGAGAATGCGATGCGGACGCTGACCGCCGGCGGGCTGTTCGGCATGGGCCCGGGCGGCGGCACCCGCAAGTTCGGCCTGCCCGAGCCGCACACCGACTATATCTTCTCGGTCATCGGCGAGGAGTTCGGCCTAATCGCCTGCCTCGCCATCGCGTGCCTCTATCTCGGCATCGTCGCGCGAGTGCTGATCAAGCTGCTCGATGAGGACAACAGCTTCTCGATCCTCGCCGCCGCCGGCCTGGCCGTCGAGTTCGGCCTCCAGGCGCTGATCAACATGATGGTCAACGTCCAGCTCGCGCCGTCGAAGGGCATGACCCTGCCGTTCATCAGCTATGGCGGCAGCTCGATGCTGGCGCTGTCGATCGGCATGGGCTTGCTGCTCGCTTTCACGCGCCGGAATCCGTATCTCACCCGTTCGCCCTATGTCGTGAAATGGAGCGGGGAGTCGCTGACTACATGAACTTTGTGCTGGCCGCCGGAGGGACCGGCGGACACATGATTCCGGCACATGCGCTGGCCGCGGAGTTTAAGAGCCGCGGCCATGGCGTTTTGCTCATCACCGATGAACGCGGCGCGCGCTTTCCGGGCCTGTTCGAGGATGTCCCCGTGCACATCCTGCCAGCCGGAAGGTTGGGGGGCGGCCCGATCGGGTGGCTGAAGGCCGCGGGATCGGTGCTGAAGGGCAGGGGCGAGGCCAAGCGCCTGTATCGCGAGCATGCGCCTGACGCCGTGGTCGGATTTGGTGGCTACCCCGCCTTCCCGTCGCTGCTCGCGGCGAGCTCGAGGGGCATCCCGACCGTACTCCACGAGCAGAATGCCGTGATCGGACGCGTCAACCGGCTGCTCGCCGGCGATGCCGAGGCGATCGGAGTTGCCTACGATGAGATCGATCGCCTGAAACCCAAATACCAGGCGAAGACCGTCCTGGTCGGCAATCCGGTGCGTGAAGAGATTGCGCGGCTCGGCGAGATGCCCTTTCCCCCGTTCGACGAAGTGGCGCCGCTCAAGATCCTCGTGACCGGCGGAAGCCAGGGCGCGACGATCCTCAGCGAAGTTGTGCCGCAGGGGCTTGGCATGCTCGAGCCGTCGCTCCGGCGCCGTCTGCAGGTCGTCCAGCAATGCCGGCCCGACGATATCGAACGGGTGCGCAACCAATATGCCGACCTCGGCATCCCAGCCGAAGTCATGACCTACATCGAGGACATGGCGGACAAGCTCGCCGAATGCCATCTCATGATCGGCCGCGCCGGTGCCTCGACCATCGCCGAGCTGACTGCCGCCGGACGGCCCGCGATCCTCATCCCGTTCGCGGCGGCGACCGACGACCACCAGACCGCCAATGCCCGTGAGATGGTCAAGGCGGGCGGCGCGCGGGCGATCCGCCAGGACAATTTCACGCCCGATGTGCTCGCGCGGCAGATCGAGGCGCTTGCGATCGACCCGGTCGCGCTCAACAATGCTGCGGGGCGGGCGCTCTCGGTCGGACGCCCCCATGCCGCGCGCGATCTCGCCGACCTGGTTGAACGCATCGGCAATGGGGTCGCGCCGGTTGCGGTTGGCCTCTCACCGCGCGTGGTCACTGCGACAGCTCCGAATGGAGCAATGCCGGCATGATGAAGGCCTTGGGCACCGACATCGGGACTATCCATTTCGTCGGCATTGGCGGCATCGGCATGTCGGGCATCGCCGAGGTGATGCACCAGCTCGGCTATCAGGTGCAGGGTTCCGACCTTTCGGATTCCTACGTCCTCGAAAAGCTCCGCAAGGCGGGAATCCCGGTCAGCATCGGTCATTCACCCGAGAATCTCGGCGATGCCGCGGTCGTCGTCTGCTCGACCGCGATCAAGGACAGCAATCCGGAGATCCAGGCTGCCGCCGAGCGGCGGCTGCCGCGCGTCCGCCGCGCCGAAATGCTGGCCGAGCTGATGCGCATGCAGAAGACGGTCGCGGTCGCGGGCACCCACGGCAAGACCACCACGACGTCGATGATCGCCGCTTTGCTCGACAGCGGCGGGCTCGACCCGACCGTGATCAACGGCGGGATCATCAACCGCTACGGCTCGAATGCTCGGCTTGGGAAAAGCGACTGGTGGGTGATCGAGGCCGACGAGAGCGACGGCAGCTTCCTCCGCCTCGACGGTACGATCGCGGTCGTGACCAACATCGATCCCGAGCATCTCGAGCATTATGGCGGCTTCGACCGGGTGAAGGACGCGTTCGTCGAGTTCGTCGAGAACGTTCCCTTCTATGGTTTGGCGGTCCTGTGCGTGGATCATCCGGAAGTGCAGAACATCATCGGGCGCATTCGCGACCGGCGGATCGTCACGTACGGTTTCTCGGCGCTGGCCGATGTGCGTGCGGACAATGTCACTTCGGTTCCGGGCGGAAGCAAGTTCGATGCGGTGATCCTGGGCAAGGACGGCGAGCGCCGCACGCTTGCCATCCATGTCCCGATCCCCGGCCGCCACAATGTGCAAAACGCTCTCGCGGCAATCCCTGTTGCGATCGAGCTCGGCATATCGGACGACGCAATCGTTGCCGGGTTCGAACGCTTCGAAGGGGTCAAACGCCGCTTCACCAGGGTCGGCGAGGCCGACGGCGCGATCGTCATCGACGATTATGCCCACCACCCGACCGAAATCCGGGCCGTTCTCGCCGCCGCGCGAGAGGGGGCCGAAGGCCGAGTGATCGCCGTGATGCAACCGCATCGCTTCACCCGCCTGCAGTCGTTGATGGATGAGTTCCAGAACGCGTTCAACGACGCCGACGCGGTGTTCGTGACACCGGTCTACCCCGCCGGCGAGGAGCCGATCGACGGCGTCGACGCAAACGCGCTGGTCGAGGGCTTGCGCGCGCATGGACACCGCATGGTCCGCACGGTCGAGAACCAGGCGGAACTGTGCCGCGAATTGCGCGACCTCGCCGCCGAGGGTGACATGGTCATCTGCATGGGCGCGGGCGACATCACGAAATGGGCTGCCGCGCTGCCCGCCGGCATTGGCGACGCGAGGGCGAAGAAGTGACCGCCGTCGCGACCATGCCCTCGGTTCGCGGCAGACTCACGCCGAACGCGCCGCTCGCGTCGCTCGTTTGGTTCAAGAGCGGGGGCAGTGCGGAATGGCTGTTCGAACCCAGGGACGAGGACGACCTTGTCTCGTTCCTGCGCGAGCTCGATCCGTCGGTTCGAGTGATGGCGCTCGGACTCGGCTCCAACCTCATCGTCCGTGACGGCGGCGTGCCAGGGGTAGTCGTCCGCCTCGGCAAGTCATTCGCCAAGATCGACCGTATCGACGAAACCACCCTCCGCTGCGGCGGAGGCGCGAGCGGCATCCTGGTCTCCTCGTCCGCGCGCGATGCGGGAATCGCCGGGCTCGAGTTTTTGCGCGGTATCCCCGGAACGGTGGGCGGCTTCGTTCGCATGAATGGCGGCGCCTATGGCCGCGAGGTCAGCGACATCCTCGTTTCCGCGCGGCTGGTCCTTCGCTCCGGTGAAGTGGTCGAGTGGCCGCGCGACAAGCTCGGCTACACCTATCGCCACAGTGATGTCCCCACGGGCGCCGTGGTCATCGAAGCCGTCTTCCGTGGCGAGCCTGGCGACCCCGAAGCGATCGGCGCCGAGATGGACGCGATCGCCCGCGCCCGCGAGGAATCGCAGCCGCTGCGCAGCCGCACCGGCGGCTCGACCTTCAAGAATCCGCCGGGCCATAAGGCCTGGGCTTTGATAGACGCGGCGGAATGCCGTGGCCTGACGATAGGCGGCGCCCAAGTCTCGGAAAAGCATTGCAATTTCCTGCTCAATCTCGGTAGCGCGACAAGTGCGGAGATCGAGGCGCTGGGCGAGGAAGTGCGCCGCCGCGTCGAGGCGAAAACCCACATCAAATTGGAATGGGAAATCCAGCGGGTCGGCAACGAATGAACAGGGATATCCACGTCGTGGTCCTGATGGGAGGCTGGTCGTCCGAGCGAGAGGTCTCGCTGACCAGCGGCAAGGGCGTCGCCGCGGCGCTGCGCGAACGCGGGTGGGCGAATGTGACCGAGCTCGACATGGGCCGCGACGTCGCCAGTCGTCTCGCCGAGCTGAAGCCCGATGTCGTATTCAACGCGCTTCACGGGACGCCGGGCGAGGACGGCACCGTCCAGGGCATGATGGACCTGATGGACCTCCGCTACACGCACAGCGGGCTCGAGACCTCGGTTATCGCAATCGACAAGGAGCTGACCAAGATGGTGCTGGTGCCGCACGGCATCCGCATGCCGGCGGGGCGCATCGTCTCGAGTGAGAGCCTGCACCAGGAGGACCCGCTGCCGCGGCCCTATGTCTTGAAGCCCGTCAATGAGGGCTCGTCGGTCGGAGTCGCCATCGTCACCGAGAATGGCAATTACGGAAACCCGATCGGCAAGGACGTCGAGGGCCCCTGGCATCATTTCGACGAATTGCTCGCTGAGCCTTTCATCAAGGGCCGCGAGCTGACCGTCGCGGTGATGCGCGGAGAGCCGCTGGCGGTCACGGAATTGAAGCCCAAGGCCGGTTTCTACGATTATGACGCCAAATATACCGACGGCCTGACCCAGCACGTCTGTCCGGCAGAAATCCCCTTTGAAATCGCAACCGCGATGATGGACATGGCCGCGCGGGCCCATCAGCTGCTCGGCTGCAAGGGCGCGTCGCGCTCCGATTTCCGCTGGGACGACGAGCTGGGAGAGGCCGGAATCTACCTCCTCGAGGTCAATACCCAGCCCGGCATGACTCCGCTGAGCCTGGTGCCCGAGCAGGCGAAGCTCAAGGGCGTCAGTTACGGCGAGCTGGTCGAGCGGCTGATCGAGGAGGCGTTGCCCAAAGGATCTGGGCAATGAGCGCTTCGCACGTCCGCCGCGGCGGCGCCGGTCGCGCCAAGGCGCGGAAGCCGTCCAAGGTCGCGGTGCCCAGGAAGATCGCGAAGCGGCTTCCCGTCGATCAGGCGCGGGCCAACAGGATCGCCGGACTCGTCTTCGGGGCGTTCGTGCTTGCGATCGGCATCGTTGTGGTCGTGGCGCTTGGCCTCCCGGCCAGGGCGGAGCGGGCGGCGGGCGCAGCGGTCGGTGCAGCCGGCTTCAAGGTCAGCGGCTACCAGATTGCCGGTATCAACCACATGAATCGCGCAATCGTCGACGCCGTCGTCACCGACGAGCTCAAGCGCGCGGCCGACCAGGCCGGCGCTGCGAAGGCGCCGCAAGCCCTGGTCAGCGTGTCGGACATCCGCCGCCGGCTGCTCCGATACGGCTGGGTCAAGGACGCGCGCGTCTCCCGCCGCCTTCCCGACACGCTGGTGATCGACATCGTCGAGCGGACCCCGACGGCGCTGTGGCAGAACCAGGGACGGCTGGCGCTGATCGATAGCGAGGGTATCGTGCTCGACCGTGTCGCGGTCGACAAGATGCCTGACCTGCCCCTGCTGATCGGACCGGGCGCGAATGCCGAGGTGGAGCAGCTCGACCGGCTGATGGCCGCGGTCCCAACGCTCAAGCCTCAGCTGTCGTCGGCGACGTGG
>JAICVC010000114.1 GCA_025935515.1 Sphingomonas sp. | reverse complement strand
TCCCCCTCGGCGATGAACGCCGCACAACCGCAGCATTCATAGCCTATTCAATGCTTCGTGATACAAGCCGCGCTGAACAAAAGAGTCGGCGATGAAACTGTTGCGTACCCTCCTTCTTGCTGCTGCCCTGGCGGGCGGCCTCGCAAGCGCTCCGGGGCTGGCGGATCCGCCGCGCGACGCCGACCGCGCATTCCAGGCGACGCGCGAGGGCCGCTCGATGCCGCTTCCGCAGCTCGAACGGCGGGTCATGCCGATGATGGGCGGTGCCGACTATCTTGGGCCTGAAATGAACGGCAACACCTACCGCTTCAAGTTCATGCAGAACGGCCGCGTGATCTGGGTCGACGTCGACGGCCAGGGCCGAGTCATCCGCCGCTCGCGCGACAAGTAATCGCCCGCCGATTGACTTTTCGGCGGCGCTTCCCAGTTGTTCCGGTAAAGCAACTTCTCGTCGCAACGCGGGTTGACGGCGCGAAGATGAACGGTTCCGGGGAGCATCGATGCGTGTCCTGATCGTCGAAGACGAACCCAACCTGGGGCGGCAGCTACGCTCGACGCTCGAAGGCGCGGGCTATGCGGTCGACCTCGCGACCGACGGCGAGGACGGCCACTATCTGGGCTCGACTGAAAGCTACGACGCGGTGATCCTCGATCTTGGCCTTCCCGAAATCGACGGCCTCACCGTGCTTGACCGCTGGCGCAGGGAAGGGCGCAAGATGCCGGTGCTCGTGCTGACGGCGCGCGACAGCTGGTCGGACAAGGTCGCCGGCCTCGACGCCGGCGCCGACGATTATCTCGCCAAGCCGTTCCAGACCGAAGAACTGATCGCCCGGCTGCGCGCGCTGATCCGCCGTTCTTCGGGCAATGCATCGAGCGAGCTCAACGCCGGCGACATCCGCCTCGACACGCGCTCGGGCAAGGTCACCAAGGCGGGCGAACCGGTCAAGCTGACGGCGCAGGAATACAAGCTCCTCAGCTACCTCATGCACCACAAGGGCAAGGTGGTGAGCCGGACCGAACTCATCGAGCATATCTACGACCAGGACTTCGACCGCGATTCCAACACCATCGAAGTGTTCGTGACGCGCATCCGGAAGAAGCTCGGGGCGGACGTGATCACTACCATCCGCGGCCTCGGCTACAGCTTGGAAGAGCCGGTCGGTGGAACGTAGAAGCCCCCGCGGCTCCCGCCGCGGCGGCGGAAGAGCATCCCGCGGACCGCCGGCGCGGGCATCGCGCGCGCATCGGATCACTGAGCCGCCGGATGATCGGTGTCGCCGCGCTGTGGATCGCGGCGCTGCTGCTGATCGGCGGCTTTGCGCTCGACCGGGTGCTCAGCCGCTCGATCGTCGACAGCTTCGACAACCAGCTCGTGTTCATCCTCAACTCGATGATCGCCTCGTCCGAAATCGGGCCGCAGGGGGAGGTGCGTTTCAACCGCGCGCCGGCCGATCAGCGCTTCGTCGAGCCTTATTCAGGCCTCTATTTCCAGATCAGTGGCGGCGGCGCCGAGACCTTCCCCTCGCGCTCGTTATGGGACCGGCGGCTGCGGGTCGCCGACACCCACGCCGACGTGAAGCCGCACCTCTACGACAGCGACGAATTCTCGACGCGGGATCATGCCGAGCCGATCCGTATCGTCGAGCGCGACGCGGTCCTGCCCGGCTCGTCGGTTCGCTGGCGGTTCCAGGTCGCCCAATCGCGCGAAACGATCAACGATCAGATCCGGCGGCTGCGCTCGACCCTGATCTGGAGTTTCTCGGCGCTCGGCGTCGGCTTGCTCGTCCTCGCGACGCTCCAGACCTTTTACGGGCTGTGGCCGCTTCGCCGCGTCCGCCGGGAAGTCACTTCGATCCGGTCAGGCCAGAAGACCCGGATCAGCGATCAATTCCCGACCGAGATCCGGCCGCTGACCGAAGAGATCAACCAGCTTCTCGCCCATAGCGAGGCGCAGGCCGAGGAGGCTCGGCGCCATGCGGGCAATCTCGCGCATGCGCTGAAGACTCCGCTGACCGTGATCACCAACGCCGCGACCGCTCGCGCGCCCGACCTCGTCGACACCGTCTGCCGCGAAGCGCTGGTGATGCGGCGGCAGGTCGACCACCACCTCGCCCGCGCCCGGGCGATCGGCCGCCGTTCCGCCGCCCAGTCGCGCGCCACCGTGTGGGAAAGTCTCGAAGCGGTGCAGCGCGCCGTCGACCGCATGCACGAGGGCGTCACCGTCGACATCGCCGGCAATCACCGGGCGCAGGTCCGCGTCGAACGGCAGGACCTCGACGAGATGCTTGGCAACCTCGTCGAGAATGCCGCCAAATATGGCGGCGGCCGAGTGTTCGTGACCGTCGAGCCCAGGGGCGGCATGGTCGACATCCTGATCGAAGATGACGGGCCGGGGATTCCTGAGGAGAGACGCGGCGAGCTGTTCAAGCGCGGGGCCCGCCTCGACACCACCGGCAAGCCCGGTACCGGCCTCGGCCTCGCCATCGTCCGCGACGTCGCGGAGATTTACGGCGGCTCGATCCATCTCGAGGAAAGCGAGGACCTTGGCGGTCTGCTCGCGCGCCTCAGCCTTCCCGCCGGTTAGGTCCGGCGAGCCCCTTCGTCGAAAAGCCTGTTGCGCGCGCATTCGTGCCCGATAGGGTTTCGCAATTCGATTCGGGGTAGGGGAAATTTCCTATGCGTTTCCGCCACTTGGTTCTTGCGACTATGCTCGTCACTGCTGCTCCGGCGGTGTTCGCGGCCGCTCCGCGCTACGGCACCTGGGGTGCCGCCACCGAGGACATGGACCTCAAGGTCAAGCCGGGCGACAGCCTGTTCGATTTTGCCGAGGGCACGTGGCTGAAGAACCACCCGATCCCCGCCGACAAAACCGGCGCCGGCTACAATTACGAGCTGCCCGACGAGATTGAGCAGCAGGTCAGGAAAATGGTCGAGGACGTGACGGCGAACCCGAGTTCGCCGATCGCGCAGAAGATCGGCGATGCCTACGCCGCGTGGATGGACGAGGCCGGGATCGGGCAGCGCGGCCTTGCGCCGGTCAAGCCGTGGCTGGCGAAGATCGACGCCATCAAGACCCGCGGCCAGCTCGTTCGGCTGATGGCTGCGCCCGGCTACGCGGCGCCGATCTACCTCGGCATTTCCACCGACCAGGACAATCCGACGCGCTACACCGCGGTTTCGGGCCAGGCGCGGCTCGGCCTGCCGACGCGGGATTATTATTTGCTCAAGGGCGACAAGTACGATTCCATCCGAACCGCCTACCGCAACTATATCGTCCAACTCGGCAAGCTCGCCGGCCTCTCCGATCCCGAGGGCCGCGCCACCCGCATACTCGCGCTCGAGACCCGCCTCGCCAAGGACCAGTGGACTCCAGAGCGCCGGCGCGATCCGGTGGCCACGCACAATCCCATGAACCGCGCCCAGCTGATGAAGCTCGCCCCCCAGTTCGAATGGCCGGCGACGTTGAATTCCATGGGCCTCGCCGCAGCGAAGAAGGTCGATGTCGCCGAGCCCAGCGCGGTCGCCGCCGCGGGCAAGCGGATCGCCGACGTGCCCTTGAGCACGTGGAAGGAATATCTGACCTTCCGCTTCCTCAGCGACCACGCCAACAACCTGCCCAAGGCGTTCGATGATGCCCGTTTCGGCTTTTACGGCCGGACGATGAACGACGTGCCCGAGCAGCGCGCGCGCTGGAAGCGCGGCATTCAGATGCTCGACAACAGCCTCGGCGAGGCGGTCGGGCAGCTCTACGTCGCGAAACATTGGCCGACGGAAACCGCCCGGCAGGCCGACGAGCTCGTGAAGGACGTGACCGACGCCTATCGCGAGAAGATCACCAACGCATCGTGGATGGACGATCCGACGAAAAAGGCCGCGCTCGAGAAGCTGGCCTCGTTCGATCCGCGCATCGGTCATCCGGTCAAGTGGATCGATTATTCGAGCCTCGAGATCAGCCGCACCGACCCGCTCGCCAATGAGATCGCGACCGAGGATTTTCAGTGGAAGCTGCAATTGAAGCGCTTCCCGCACCCGGTCGACCGCAGCCTGTGGGAAATGACCCCGCAGACGGTGAACGCTTATTACGACCCGACGATGAACCAGATCACGGTTCCGGCAGCGATCCTGCAGCCGCCCTTCTTCGACGCCAATGCCGACCCGGCGGTCAATTATGCCGAGACCGGCGCGACCACGATCGGCCATGAAATGGGCCACGGCTTTGACGATTCCGGCCGCCAATATGACGCCAAGGGGCGCTTGCGCGACTGGTGGAGCAAGGAGACCGCGGCCAGGTATAAGGAAAAGGCCGACCGCCTCGCAGCGCAGTTCGACCAGTACGAGCCGATTCCCGGCGTACGCATCAAGGGCAAGCTCACGCTCGGCGAGAACCTCGCCGACCTCGGCGGCCTCGAGACCGCTTATGCCGCGTACCGCCGCTACGTCGCTCGCCACGGGGAACCCCCTGTGATCGACGGCTACACCGGCGACCAACGGTTCTTCATCGCTTATGCGCAGGCCTGGCAGGGCAAGCGCCGCGAAGGCGCGGTTCGCCAGCAGCTTTTGAGCGACCCGCACAGTCCGGAGAAGTACCGGGTCGACGGCATCGTCCGCAACTTCGACCCGTGGTACAAGGCGTTCAGCGTGCAGCCCGGCGACAAGCTTTATTTGCCGCCCGAGCAGCGGGTTCACGTCTGGTGACCGACTGACCCAATTCCGGACGGCTCCCCGGTCGCTCTGAATCATCCGTTCGTCGAAATTTCTTGCCTTCCTACCGTTAGTTAGGGCATTTGGCGCCCTTTCTCCGGAGGGGTGATAATCGATGAAATTCAAGATGTTGTCGCTCGCCACAGCGAGTCTGTTGGCGGTTTGCGTTCCGGCCTCGGCCAATGCTGCCAAGCCTGTGTACGGAAGCTGGGGCTACGACCCGGCGGCGATGGACAGCTCGGTAAAGCCGGGCGACGATTTTTGGGCCTATGTGAACGGCACCTGGGACAAGAAGACCCAGATCGCCGCCGACCGCGCCTCGGCCGGTCCGTTCGTGACGCTCTCGGACGCCGCCGAAAAGGACGTGCGCCAGATCGTCGAGGGCCTCGCCAACGATCCCAACCGCGACCGGCTCGGCCAGCAGGTCGGCGACTATTACGGGAGCTTCATGGATGAAGCCGCGATCGAAGCCGCCGGCACCGCGCCGCTCAAGCCCTACCTCGACGAGATCGACGCCGCCAAGACCCGCGCGCAGCTCCTCTCGCTGTTCGTCAAGCCGGGCTTCGCAAGCCCGGTCGACGTCTCGATCATCCCCGACTTCAAGAATGCCGAGCGCTATTCGGCGATCGCCGGCCAGGCCACGCTCGGCATGCCGAGCCGCGAATATTACCTCGACGACAGCGCCAAGATGAAGGCGCATCGCGCGGCCTATCGCAACTATATCGTGACCATCCAGAAGCTCGCCGGGCTCCCCGGCGGCGAGGCTGCCGCCGACCGCATCATCGCGCTGGAAACCGCGCTGTCGAAGGCGCAGTGGCCGGCCGCCGAGCGCCGCGACATCGACAAGATCTACAATCCGATGAACCGCGCCCAGCTCGCCAAGCTGGCGCCGCAGTTCGAGTGGAACGCTTCGCTCGCCAAGGCGGGCCTCGGCAGCGCCAGGTCGGTCATCGTTACCGAGCCGTCGGCGGTCGCAGGCGCGGGGAAGATCTTCGCCTCAACGCCGCTGTCTACCTGGAAGGAATGGCTCGCCTTCCGCTTCGTGTCGGATCACGCGAGCGTGCTTCCGAAGGCGATCTACGACGCCCGCTTCAATTTCTATTCGAAGCAGTTGAGCGGCGTTCAGGCCCAGCGCGAGCGCTGGAAGCGCGGCGTGGCCGCGGTCAACGGCGCGCTCGGCGAAGCGGTCGGCGAAATCTACGTGAAGAGTCACTATCCGGCCGAATCCGAGCGCCAGATGACCGAGCTGATCGGCAACCTGCGCGACGCCTATCAGGAGCGGATCACCGGCAACAACTGGATGGACGAGGCGACCCGCAAGGCCGCGCTCGAGAAGCTCGCCGCGTTCGAGCCGCGCATCGGCCACCCGGTGAAATATATCGACTATTCGTCGATGAAGGTCGTCAAGGGCGATCCGCTCGGCAACGCGATGCGCGCAGCGGAGTTCGATTGGCAGTTGGAGCTCAGTCGCTTCCCGAAGCCGGTCGATCGGACCCTGTGGGGCATGTATCCGCAGACCATCAACGCCTACTACAACCCGCTCGCCAACCAGATCACCTTCCCGGCTGCGATCCTGCAGCCGCCGTTCTTCGATCCGAACGCCGACGCGGCGGTCAATTACGGGGCGATCGGCGCGGTGATCGGCCACGAAATGGGCCACGGCTTCGACGACGAGGGCCGCAAGTTCGATCCCAAGGGCAACCTTCGCGACTGGTGGTCGCCGGAGGCGGCCAAAGCCTATGCCGGGCGGACCGATGCGCTGGTGAAGCAATATAATGCCTTCAGCCCGTTTCCGGGCGTGAACCTCAACGGCAAGTTGACGCTGGGCGAGAATCTTGGCGACCTCTCCGGCGTCGAGGCGGCCTATGCGGCGTACAAGAAGTACACCGCAAAGCACGGCGAGCCGGCGGTGATCGACGGCCTCACCGGCGACCAGCGCTTCTTCATCGCTTACGCCCAGGCATGGCAGGAGAAGGACCGCGAGGATGCCGAGCGCCAGCAGATCCTCACCGACCCGCACAGCCCGGGCAAGTATCGCGTCAACGGCATCGTGAGGAACGTCGACGCCTGGTACAAGGCGTTCAACGTCCAGCCGGGCGACAAGCTTTATCTGCCGCCCGAGCAGCGCGTCCATATTTGGTGATCCCTTCCTCCC
>JAICVC010000012.1 GCA_025935515.1 Sphingomonas sp. | reverse complement strand
GGCCAGCAGGTCACCGAATTCCGCGAGGGGCTGCTGCCCTGGGCGCTGCAGACGCCGACCGCTCTGGTGTTCGACGAATATGACGCTGGCCGTCCCGACGTCATGTTCGTCATCCAGCACGTGCTCGAGACCGAGGGCAAGCTGACCCTGCTCGACCAGAACCGGGTGATCCGCCCCAACCCGTGGTTCCGCCTGTTCTCGACCGCCAACACCGTCGGGCTGGGCGACACCAGCGGGCTCTACCACGGCACCCAGGCGATCAACCAGGGCCAGATGGACCGCTGGAACATCGTCACCACCCTCAATTACCTGCCGGCCGCGGTCGAGGCCCAGATCGTCCTCGCGAAGTCGGGCGAATATGACGATCCCGGGGGCAAGGAGATCGTCGACAAGATGATCAAGGTCGCCGACCTCTCGCGCCAAGGCTTCATCAACGGCGACATCTCCACCGTGATGAGCCCGCGGACCGTCATCAGCTGGGCGCAGAATGCACACATCTTCAACGACGTCGGCTATGCCTTCCGTGTGAGCTTCCTCAACAAGTGCGACGAATCCGAGCGGCCGCTGATCGCTGAATATTACCAGCGCGTGTTCGGCCAGGATCTGCCCGAGAGCGTGGTCGGCAAGGCCTAGATCGGCGCTTCACCAGTTTTGGATAAAAAGAGAGGCGCCGCGGGGAGCATCCCCGAGCGCCTCTCTGTTTGCACACGTCAATCTCTGGCGATCAGCCGAAGATGAAGTCCGACTGTGACACGTTGCTGACGCCGGACAGAATCAAATGAATGTCGGCCGCATCGTCACGATCGATCGTCAGCGTATGGGTGGCCGCATTGTACGAGAGGTCCGACCAGGTGACGCCCTGGAGCTCGGTCAGGTCGATCTTGTCGCCTTGCCGGCGACTAAAGTCCTCAATCGTGTCGGTCGACGTGTCCACGACCACCTTGCCGGCCGGGTTGCCCGGCGTCGGGATGGTGCCGCTGTAGTCGGCGATGATGAAGGTGTCGGCACCGCCGTTGCCCCAGAAGTGGTTGTCAGCCTGGTTGCCGTTGATCCGGTCGTTGCCCGAACCACCTTTGGCGTTCTCGATGATCGCGCCATAGGCGATCCCGATATTCTGCTGCATCAGGTAAAGGTCACTCGTGCCGGTGATTTCCTTCCAGCTGAGGCCTTCATTCACCCCAGCCACACCCTTGAAATAAATGTCGTACAACTGCGCCGTGCGGTCCGGCATACCTGCTGCCGCATTGTCCGCGTTGATTTGCGCCAGGGTCGGGGTCTTGCCGACGAGCCGTCCATCATAATCGCCGAAACCGCCGGCGCTGCTGTATCCGCCTTCGCGAAGATCGATGATCGAAGGCGTGGCGTAGCCGGAGAGGTCCAGCGTGTCCTTGCCGTTCGCGTCCCAGATCGTGAAGATGGTAGCCATCTCGCCCTTGTGGAAGCGCATGGCTTCGTTCCAGACGTCGGACGTGGCGTTGAAACCATAGGTCGTGTCGCCGGTCCGGGTCGTCATGTCCGCGCCGTACTTCTGCTGGACGACATAGACGTCGTCGACCATCGGGGTCGACGGGTAGAGGAACCGCATCACGTTCCAGTCGATGTTCTGCGCACCTGTCTCGTACGAGTCGAAGTAGGACATGATCGTGAACTGGTTGCTGTCCTGGAAATATTGTGCGTCGCCCGTGTAGTTGATCGGGTCCGGCACGCCGTCGCCGTCGTTATCGTCGCCAAAATTGTACGAGCCCGGGTGGGACAGCCCGAGCGTGTGTCCGAGCTCGTGGTTCAGCGTCTGCAGGCCGTATTGGCCGGGTAGGAACTGGTTGTTCGAACTATTGATCCGCGGATCGGCGATCCAAACGTCGCTCCCGATGTGCTTGTATTGATGGTCGTACGGATAATAGGCCCAGGCCTGCGCCGGACCGGTCGTCGTATTGGCCAGCAAGATGTCGGTCTGCGGCATTTCGCTCGAGCCTGGATTGCTGGTTTCCACGAAGCTCGGTGCGATCAGGTCATCCCAGTTGTGGATAGCGATGCGCGCCGCGGCTTCCTGAGCGGGTGTGAACGGTGTGTAGCCATCCCCCTCTCCGCCGGCATTGTTATTGATTCCGACGGCGTGATTCCCGTCGAAGAAGCCCCAGGTGATTACGCCGTCAGCGCCGACATCCATCGTCCAGCCAGAATCGATCTGCCAGCTGACGGTACCCGGCGAGTTCGCCCCTTCGCCAAGAACGGGCTTGTCGTTCACCGTGGTCCCGACAAGGTCCTGGATGTGCGTCGGCAGCCCAGTGGCGGTTTCCCACTGGAAGGTGGAATTGAAATCAGCAGCATCGGCGAGCGGCGTAAGCGCTCCCATCGGCGCGCGAGCCTCGGTCGCGTCAACCCCATCCAGACTGCCGTTGCTGTTACTTGCCTTCGCCATATCTCGTTCCCCTCAAAGACGGCGCCCATCGCCGAGGCCAAGAGTGCGCTGCCAGGCTAGGCCGCCGCACAAGGTCGGGCATGCTGCAACGGCTCGCTCAGCAGAGTCAATCAGAAACTAACTTTCGATAAACAAAGGGTTTTCTGAACGATAATAATGTCGATTAGCCGACACTTTTTCCCTGCGTCAGGGTCGTCTAGACGTTGTCTCGATGGCCGAACGCATCGACCTCTTCCGCCGGGTCCTGGCGGGTGCCTCGCGGGCGATCGCAAAGGACTCCGAAGTCGAAGTCATCTTCGCTTCCGACAACGCGCCGGCGTCGGGCAAGACTGCGCGCGTGCCCTCGCCAGGGCCGGCCCTGGAGCCGAAGCTCGTCGCGGAAGCCCGCGGCGCCGCCGATTCCGCCGCGCTTCGGCTGCGCTATCATGACCCTCGGCTTCACGCGCGCGTGGCGCCGATGGACATCGATGCGCGCGCCGTGTTCGACGCGCTCGAGACCGCGCGGGTCGAGGCGCTCGGCGCGCGGGCGATGGGCGGCGTCAAAGGCAATCTCGCCCAACTGACCGAAGCCCGGGTGCGCGGCGACGCGATCGTCCGCGCCCGCAACGCCGAGGACGTGCCGCTGGCGACAGCGGTCGGCCTGATCGCCCGCGAGCGGCTGACCGGCGAAGCCCCGCCGCGCGCCGCCGTCGCGGGACTGAAGCTGGTGTCCGACTGGATCGAACAGAAGGCCGCGGCCGAGCTCGATGCGCTGGCGCTGACGCTCGACGACCAGGCCGCCTTCGCCAAGCTGTCTCGCCGGCTGCTCGAGGACCTCGATCTCGCTGCCGCCGAGGACATTAGCGACGACGAGCCGCAGGAAGCCGGCGACGACGCCGAGGGCGACGAAGGCGGCAGCGAAGACAAGGCCGAGCAGGACGAAGACGGCACTCCGGGCGGTGGCGATGTCGAAATGCGCGGCGAACAGGCCGAGGACGACAGTGCCGAGGGCGATTCGAGCGATGAGATGGAGGCCGGTGACGACGAGGCGCCGGCGGGCGACGATCTGAGCGAAAGCGTGTTCGCCTCGCCCGGCCGCCGCAACTGGGACCTCTCGCCCGAAACCGACTACAAGGCCTTCACCACGCGTTTCGATGAGATCGTCGAAGCCCCCGAGCTGTGCGACGAGGAGGAGCTCGGGCGGCTTCGCGCCTACCTCGACCAGCAGATGGCGGGCCTGCAGAACGTCGTCACCCGCCTCGCCAACCGCCTGCAGCGGCGGCTGATGGCGCAGCAGGCGCGGAGCTGGGACTTCGACCAGGAGGAGGGCCTGCTCGACGCGGCGCGGCTGGCCCGCGTCGTGGTCAGTCCCGCCCATTCATTGAGCTACAAGATCGAGCGCGACACCGAGTTCCGCGACACCGTCGTCTCGCTGCTGATCGACAATTCGGGCTCGATGCGCGGCCGCCCGATCGCGATCGCGGCGATCTGCGCCGACATCCTCGCCCGGACGCTCGAGCGCTGCGGGGTCTCGACCGAGATCCTCGGCTTCACGACCCGCGGCTGGAAGGGCGGGCAGAGCCGCGAGGCGTGGCTGTCGGCGGGGCGGCCGCCCAATCCGGGCCGCCTCAACGACCTCCGCCACATCGTCTACAAGCGCGCCGACGAGCCCTACCGCCGCTCGCGCCGCAACCTCGGCCTGATGATGCGCGAGGGCCTGCTCAAGGAGAATATCGACGGCGAGGCTTTGCTGTGGGCGCACAACCGGCTGATCGCCCGGCCCGAGGAGCGCCGCATCCTGATGGTGATTTCGGACGGCGCGCCGGTCGACGATTCGACTGCCTCGGCCAACGGCGGCAGCTATCTCGAGCGGCACCTGAGGCAAGTCATCGACTGGATCGAGAAACGCTCGACCGCCGAGCTGATTGCCATCGGCATCGGTCACGACGTGACTCGCTATTACACCCGCGCGGTGACGATCATGGACGCCGACCAGCTCGCCGGCGCGATGGTCGACCAGCTCGCCCAATTGTTCGAAAGCCATTGATCCTCCCTGAGCGTGCTCGGGTAGGGAGCAGCGAAGCGGTGGAGGGGCTAATTAGTTAGCCGTCCATTCGGTGCGAGGAGCGCGGCTGATGCGCTTCTCCGGGCGGGGATTCGCCGCGCCGCGTGATATGATGCAAACCATGGCAGATGAGCGCGAGATTGCCCGTTGGGTCGACCCTGCCAGCGCATGCCGCCGTCTATTTAGTATTGTGTCCCCGGAGTTGTTGTCATTGGCAAGAGGTCCTCACCGAGACCGCCGATCGTCGTCGTTGCGCCGCGAGCTGTTCCTCGACTGCCTATGATGTCCGCGGCAGCAGCTCCCAGAAAGCAGGATTTCTGCGGCAGTGCAGGCAATAACGTACCTGATGGAAATTGGGCGAAAGCATGTGCCCTGCACGACCAATGCTATGCTACTCTGGGCGCGATTAAAGAAATCTGTGACGTCGTGTTGACCGTTAATATTACTGCGGAATGCTCGGAGAAAATATATGTTCCCGCGCTTTGTGCTATTCCCGGAGTCTTATACGGCGGCGGATTGATTTTCTTTGGTGTGACACCTTTCTATCACCCATCAAGAGATGCTTTCAATAACGCCCAGAGAAACTAAGGTATAGATATGCCACTATCGATGTTGGATTTGTTAATATTTACGATATTCGTAATATTGTGTATTTTTGGATATAAGGTTGCTAATAAAAGATTTCGCAACGGCGGAATGTATTTTTTAATATCAATTATAATACTATTTGTTCTTGGCAACATAGTTGAACGGACCATATGAAATAGATCAAGCGGAATGATCGAACCCATAGAATTTACGGTGACAGGAATGCGGTGGGAATTACGGTGAGACGGGAATACGGTGGGAATTACGGTGACAGGTTACTTGAATGCACAAATTGGCTGAATATCCAACAATAGGCATCGGCTAGGCAAAGGCTGAGCAGGCTTTCCTACAGGGTTAAGGATGCGATAATCCTGTCGTGAGCGCCGTCGAAGGGTGGGCGCTCGCGCCCGAGGAGCGCCTTGTTCATGCTTCCCAAGCCCGGATCTGCCGAAGTCGAACGCGAGAGTTCCGTCTCGCCTCGGGTGTACGCGCGCCCGCGCGCGCGTGGCACTGCCAACTTTGCCAACTTCCGCCGTTCCGCCGCGTCCCCTCGCGCGCGCACGCGTAGGACCATGAACTTTGTGAACATTCGCGGCCTCGCGCCCGCGGACGCGCGCACGCGTTGTGGCGTCAACTTTGACAACTTTCGCGCGAGGCGAAGCCAAAAAATTGGCCCCAGCGCGATTGCGCGCGCTGGGGCCCCCTCGTTACGCGACGCGAGGGAAAATGCCTGTCGCCAGGCGTGGCGGGGAAAAAGGGGATAAACCCCGCCAATGCAGGCACTTATGCCCGATTCGCGGGAAATGTTTGCTGAATATGGCGTGCAGCCAATATTCAGGAAAATCCTTTGGAAGTCAGTCGGTTAGCCGACTCTCAGGCAGCCTGGACGGAGACCTTCTTCACAATCTCTTTCTTGAGCTTGCGGACCTTGGCGCTAAGCTTGTCGTCGCTGGTCTTCAACAGCCAGTTGTCCAGGCCGCCGACATGCTCGACCGAGCGCAGGCCATGGGTCGACACCCGCAACTTGACGCTCTGCCCGAGGGCGTCGGAAATCAGCGTGACGTTCTGCAGGTTGGGCAGGAACGTGCGCTTGGTCTTGTTGTTGGCGTGGGAAACATTGTGTCCCACCTGCCGGCCCTTGCCGGTCAGCTCGCAAACCCGCGACATGGTCTTCTTCCTGATTTTCGTGTGCGGACCCGGTGGGCCCGAAGAGCGCCGCCCGTTAGCCGCTCGGGGCAGGCGCGTCAACTTGGCGGGGCAGGGGATCGGCAACCGAAAAACAACCTTTGCGTTAAGCCAAGAGTCGTGGCCGCGACTGAGTCGGAGTCTAGTTCGAAAGCTTCATTGGAAACACGACCATGCGTGCCGTCATCTTCATCCTGATCGTCGCCATCATCGCCATCATCGCCGCGGTTGCGACCGGCTTCCTCGACATCAGCCAGACCCGCCAGGCGAAAGCGCCCGAGGTGACCGCGACCCGCAACGGCGTGACCGCCAAGGGCGGCCAGGCGCCGGCATTCGACGTCGAGACGGGGTCGGTCAAGGTCGGTTCCAAGCCGGCGACCGTGAAGGTGCCGCAAGTGGTCGTCGAGAAGCCGGGCCAGAACCAGGCCGCCGCGGCGGTCAACAACGCCCAATAGTGCAAGTGTGACTCCAGGTGAGCCGTCCGCTAGCCGGGCGCGATGATCCTTCGACCGGGCTCAGTGCAGGGCTTTCCCCTGCCGCCACCGATGCGGCGCGCGCTCGACCTGGCCGCCCAGGCGGCGGCGGCGGGCGAAGTCCCGGTCGGCGCGGTCGTGACCCTGGGTGAGGAGATCGTCGCCGAGGCCCGCAATGCGATGCGGACATCGAGCGACCCGACGGCACACGCCGAGATGGAAGCGATCCGCGCGGCGGCGGCCAGGCTCAGAACTTCGCGGCTGGACGGCTGCACCTTGTGGGTGACGCTCGAGCCGTGCGCGATGTGCGCCGCCGCGACCGCAATCGCCCGCTTCAAGGCGCTGCGCTTCGCCGCGGAGGATGCCAAGGGCGGCGGCGTCGTCCATGGCCCGCGTATCTTCGCCCAGCCGACCTGCCATCATCGGCCCGACGTGCTTGGCGGGATCGGCGAGGAGGAGGCGGGCGAGCTGCTCCGGCGCTTCTTCGCCGAGCGCCGCCAAGGTGACTAGATCAGCCGCGATAGGGGACGAGCCGGATCTCGATCCGCCGGTTTGCCGCCTTCTGGTTCTCGCTGGTTTCGGGATTGTAGAGCGGTGCCAGCTCGCCGAGGCCGCGCGAGGCGATCCGCGCTTTCGAAACGCCATGATTGGCAAGGTAGGTCGCGACCGCCGCCGCACGCTTGTCGGACAGCGCCCGGTTGGTCTGCGGCGTGCCCGACGTGTCGGTATGGGCGAGCACGTCGACGAACGTCCGGTTGCGCGTCTTCACGGTCCGGGCGATCTCGAGCAAAGTCGCGTCGGTGGTCGGCTTGATCGCCGCGCTGCCGGCGTCGAAGGTGAATGTCGCCGGGATCCGGACGACGATGCTGCCGCTGACCTGGAGGACGTCGAGCCCCATCCCCGCCGTCTGCCGTCTCAGTTCGGAGTCCAGATCGGCCAGATAGGCGCCGGCTTCGGCCGGGCCAAGGGGACGGATCTTGGCGGCGCGCATCTTCGCCTGGCGTGCTTTCAGCCCGCCGATCACGTCGCCCATCAAATAGGGCGCGTTGACTCCCAGCGGCGTGAACGATGCCGGCACCACCATTGGTGGCGGCGCCGTTCGGCAGCCGGCGAGCGCCGCGATTGCGCAGCCCGCGACGATCGCCCTCAGGCTGCGGTAGTTGATCATTGTGGCGGCCTCCCCATTGAGTTCGCCGATCAAACCGGCGCGGGCGCGGACTGGTTCCGCATTGCCATATAGAGCCGCGGCTTGTGAAGCGAGGCAAGAGCGGGCTACACTCTGGCCGCCGCCCATGAGCGACCATTTAGCCCCCATCCCCTGGTTCGACGTCGCGCTGATCCTCGCACTGATCGCGCTCAATGGCGTGCTTGCGATGAGCGAGCTAGCGATCGTCTCTTCGCGCGAGGCGCGATTGAAGGCGATGGCCAAGAGCGGCAGCGGAGGCGCCCAATGCGCGCTTGACCTGGCGTCCGACCCGGGCCGCTTCCTTTCGACCGTGCAGAGCGGCATCACGCTCATCTCCATCTTCGCCGGCGCCTTCTCGGGCGCCAGCCTGGGCGAGCCGGTTGCCCAGCGGTTGCAAACTCTCGGCCTCGAGCCCGAAACCGCGCACACCGCCGGCTTCGCCCTCGTGATCATCCTCACGACCTATGTCTCGCTGGTCATCGGCGAGATCGTCCCCAAGCAGATTGCGCTGCGCTCGCCCGAACCGATCGCGGTCGTCGTGTCGCGGCCGATGCGCTGGCTGTCGAAGATCACGGCTCCATTCGTGTGGCTGCTCGACCAGTCCAGCCGGCTGATCTTTCGGCTCATCGGGTTGAACCGCGAATCGAAGAACCAGGTAACCGCGGAGGAACTCCATCTCGTGGTCGCCGAAGCCCAGACCGCCGGCGTGCTCGAGGAAGGCGAGCGCGCCATGATCTCAGGCATCGTCCGCCTCGCCGACCGGCCGGTCCGCGAGGTCATGACTCCGCGCACCGAGATCGACTGGATCGACATTGCCTCGACCTCGGAGGAGATCCTGGCCACGCTGCTCGAATCGCCGCACAGCCGGATTCCGGTCGCCGATGGCGCGGTCGAGAACATCGTCGGAGTAATCCAGACCCGCGACGTGATGGCTGCGGCGCTCGAGGGACGGGCGCTGGATCTAACGCAACTATGCCGAAAGCCGCCAGTGATTCCCGATCTCATGGACGCGATGGACGCTTTGGCGGTACTTCGCGCCGCCGATGTGCCGCTGGCTCTGGTCAACGACGAATATGGCCATCTCGACGGGATCGTCACGCCGGGCAGCATCCTGGCCGCGCTCGCCGGGACGTTCGCCCACGATGTCGAGCAGGGCGAGGAGCCGCCGCTGGTCGAGCGCGACGACGGCAGCTGGCTGGTGTCGGGCGCCGCGAGCGCCGACCTGCTCGCCGATCGCCTTGGCGTGAACCTGCCCGGCGAGCGCGACTATTCGACGGTCGCCGGCTTCGCTTTGTCGGTGCTCAAGCATTTGCCCGAGACCGGCGAGAAGTTCCGCCACGACGGCTGGTCGTTCGAAATCGTCGATATGGACGGCCGCAAGATCGACAAGCTGATCGCCTCGCGCCCGCGCAAGAAATCCGCCGAGGCCCAGGCCGAAGCGGTCGGCTAAAGCTTCCCGAACCGCTGCTCGAACCCGTCGATATCGTTGCGGGCGAGGTAATCGGCTTGCTCGACGATTCGGTCGCGGGCGATCCGTCCGCTGAACGTGCCGAGCCGTTCATCGAGACGCTCGACCTCGGTCGGGGTCAAGTGCGCGAGCTGCTCGAACCGGGTGAAGCCGAGACCCTGCAGCGCCTCGGCGAACTTGGGTCCGATTCCCTTGACCAGGCATAGGTCGTCGGCCGGCTCCCTTGCGCCGTCGAGTTGCCGGTGGACCGGCGCGCGCAGGATGTCGCCGGTGAGGTCGCTGGTCGCCGCCGCAGCCTCGCTGGCGAGGCCGCGACCTTCCTTGGGCCGCTTCGGCTGAGCCATGTGCGGCCGAACCGGCGCGCTGTCGGTCAGCTGCACCCGCTGCCTTGGCCGAAGCAGGATGAACGCCAACACCAGCGCCACCAGGATGACGATCAGCCACCAATATTCGCGGATCAGGTCCATGCTTCCTCACCAGTTCCATTGCGCATTGTAGCGACGGCGCAGCTCGACCAGATAGGCGAGCAGCAGGCCCAAAAGGAAGCCCGCGACCGCGACTGCCCCGCCTTCGCCGATCAACGGCACGCCAACCCTCGAAGTCCAGACTGCACGACTCACGCCCGGAATCTGGCCGAGCAGCCGCGCGGCCTCGGCGCGCTGGAAATCGTTGGCTGGTCCGGAGAGGATCAGCTCGCGCGTCAGCGGTCCATGGTGCAGTCCCGCGGTGATTCCGGCTGGGGCGTCGTAATCGACCAATGCCTGGCGCGCGATCCGCTCGACGCCGGCCGTGAAGCGATCGGCGGCGCCGAGCGGCCCATGCCACAGAGTGGCCGCCGCGATCGCGAAGAGGGAGCCGGACGCAAGCAGCGCAACACGCTTCACTCTGCGCCTGAACGCGAACATGCCGGTCAGGACGCCGATCAGCAGCCCCATTGCGAACGCCGGCCAGAAATAGCTCCAAAGCGCGTTCATGCATTTTCCCGCGCAAGCTCGCGCCAGCCGATGTCACGGCGATGAAATCCGTCGGCAAAGTCGATCTGGTCGACCGCCCGGTACGCGCGGGCGCGGGCGCTGGCGAAAGTGTCGGCAATCGCGGTCACCGCGAGCACTCGGCCTCCTTTCGCGACGAGGCCCTGTTCGCCAAGCGCGGTGCCGGCATGGAACACGGTGACGCCCTCGATTTGCTCGGCGGCCTCGATCTCGCGGATCAGGCCGCCGCTCGCCGGCATTCCGGGATAGCCGCGAGCGGCGACGATCACGGTCATCGCATGCTTGGACGCAAGCGCCGGCGGTTCGATCTCGCCGAGCCGTCCGCTCGCGACCGCGTGAAGCAGCACGGCGAAGTCGCCTTCGATCAGCGGCATGATCGCTTCGCACTCGGGATCCCCGAAGCGGACATTATATTCGATCAGCTTGGGGCCGTCCGCCGTCAGCATCAGGCCCGCGTAAAGCACTCCATTGAATGGCGTTCCCTGCCGGGCGAGCGCTGCAGCGGTCGGGCGGACGATCTCATCCATCGCGCGCCGTTGCAGTTCAGCTGTCAGCACCGGCGCGGGCGCATAGGCGCCCATCCCGCCGGTATTCGGCCCGGTATCGCCCTCGCCGACCCTTTTGTGGTCCTGCGCCGAGGCCAGAAACACCGCCGTCGCGCCGTCGGCCAGCGCGAACAGGCTCGCTTCCTCGCCCTCGAGAAATTCCTCGATCACCAGCGGCCCATCGCCGGCAGCGTCGATCGCGGCCTCGGCTTCGTCGCGGCCCATTGCGACCGTGACTCCCTTACCCGCGGCGAGCCCGTCGGCCTTGATCACCACTGGGATCGCGAATCGGTCGAGCGCCGCCAGCGCGTCTCGCCTGCGTTCGACGCGAACATAATCGGCGGTGGGAATGCCGTTGGCGCGGCAAAGGTCCTTGGTGAAGCCCTTCGACCCTTCGAGCTGGGCCGCGGCCGCGCTCGGGCCGAACACCGCGACGCCGGCGGCGCGCAGCGCGTCGGCCACGCCGGCCACCAGCGGCGCTTCCGGTCCGACGACTACCAGGCCGATTTCCCTGGATCGCGCCGTCGCGGCGACCGCCGCCGCATCGCATGGGTCGATCGCCAGGCATTCTGCCCACCGCGCGATCCCCGGATTGCCCGGCGCCGCGAAGAGCGTGCCGCAGCTCGGCGATTGCCTAAGCCGCCACGCGAGCGCATCTTCGCGTCCGCCCGACCCCAACAGCAGAATATTCATGGATCTCCCTGACGACACGCGCGGATCTTTGTTAGCCAACGTCGCCCCCGGCGACAATTCGCCGCCGCTCACCGTCAGCGAGTTGTCGGGCGCGCTCAAGCGGACGATCGAGGACGCGTTCGGGCAGGTGCGCTTGCGCGGCGAGATCAGCGGCTTCAAGCGCCATGCGTCGGGTCACTGCTATTTCACGTTGAAGGACGAGAATGCGTGCATCGACGCGGTGATCTGGCGGACCAGCGCCGGCACGCTGGCCTTCCGGCCCGAGGACGGCGCGGAGGTCATCGCGACCGGCAAGCTCACGACCTATCCCGGGCGCTCGAAATACCAGATCGTCGTCGAGCGGATGGAGCTCGCGGGCGAGGGGGCGCTGCTCGCCCTGCTCGAAAAGCGGCGCAAGGCGCTCGCCGCCGAGGGCCTGTTCGAGGCGGGGCGGAAGCGCAAGCTGCCGTTCCTTCCCCGGGTCATCGGTGTGATCACCTCGCCGACCGGCGCGGTAATCCGCGATATCCTGCACCGTCTGGAGGACCGCTGCCCGACGCGAGTCATCCTGTGGCCGGTGCCGGTGCAGGGAGAGGGGGCCGCGGCGAAGATCGCGGCCGCGATCCGCGCCTTTCCCTCGCTCGACCCGAAGCCCGATTTGTTGATCGTCGCGCGCGGCGGCGGCTCGATCGAGGACCTTTGGCCGTTCAACGAGGAAGAGGTCGTCCGAGCCGCGGCCGAAAGCCCCATTCCGCTCATCTCCGCCGTCGGGCACGAAACCGACACGACTCTCATCGACCATGCGTCCGACCTCCGCGCGCCGACGCCGACCGCGGCGGCGGAGATCGCCGTTCCCGTCCGCTCCGACTTGTTCGCGCAACTGGGCGAGTTCCAGCATCGGGCGCGGCAAGGCCTGTCGCGGCGGATCGAGCGGAGCCGCGAGCGCTTCGAGCTGACGACCTGCCGCTGGCCCGAACCGCGAGCGATCTTCGCGCCGATCGTCCAGCGGCTCGACGAGATCGGCGAGCGCCTGCCGCGATCGCTGGCGGCGCGCGCCGGGACTGCGCGTGCCGATCTCAACCTCGTCGCGGGGCGCCTGCGCCGCGAGGTCGTGGATCAGCGGATCGCGCGCCTTACCGAGCAGCTTGGCGCGCTCTGGCGCCTTGCCGAGCTGGCGCATCCCGACAAGCCCCTCACCCGGGGCTTTGCCCGAGTCACCAGCCGCGACGGCAAGACTCTTACGCGCGCGCGCGTCGCGCGCGGGGCCGGGCGTCTCACCTTGCATTTCGGCGACGGGGCAGTCGACGCGTCGGTCGAGGGTTCCTCCACGTCGCGGGCGGTTGAGCGAAAGGTCCGCAAACCCTACATCCAACCGCAGCCGGGATTGTTCGATCCGGCAGAGGATTAAGCGATGCTGATGCACGGCGGCGGCAAGGCCGCGCGAGTCCACTACCTTGCGGGCACCTTCCGCCTGCTGAGCGATGGCGATCATGTCGTCTGCGCCATCACCGGCGAACAGATTCCGCTCCACGAGCTCAGATATTGGAGCGTCGAACGGCAGGAGCCCTATCTCGACGCCGAAGCGAGTCTCAAGGCGGAGCAGGCCGGGAGGCGGTGTTAGCCGATGCGCCGGCCGCGCACTCCGACCTGGCCGTTAATGCGCAGGAAATAGCTCCCTAGGGGGCCTCGAAGGATGGTGATCTTCTGCCCCGGGCGCGGCGGATCGAAGGATATGCTGCTGTCCGTCGTTTCCCACACCGCGCCGTTGTCGGCGATCACCACTCGATAATAGCCGTTGTTGAGCGGCCGGACGGCGGTGATCGTCGAATCGAGCTGGCGCTGGACCTCGTCTGCGGTGTTGTCGCCGGAGAAGAACGGGATTTTCGGCAGAGTGAAGCCGAACAGTGAATGGCGTGCTTTGCGTATTTCGTTCTGATCGACCACTGCGACCGAGCCCGAGTTGGCCGCTGAAACCAGCGCATTGGCAGCGGAATCGTAGCACGCCAGCCGCTGCATCGCGTCGGTCATCTGCCGGCAGCGGTCGATCGCCGTCACCAGGGGCGAAGGCGTCGGCTTGTCCTTGTCCTTCGCCATCGCCGGAGCTGCGGCGGTCACTGCGGCAATCGCGATCAGGCTGTATGCCAGGTGCCGTTTCATCATCGGAATCCCCCTCGGGTTCAGCGGGAATCGAGCGCAACTTCCGTGCGAAAGCAACCTGTGCCCGAAATGCCACATGCCCACCATGATTTGTCGCCTAGCCGTCTCGTCCGATTGATTTGCTCTCGCTCTTCCACGTAGGAACCACAAATCAGCGCCGGTCTATCCGGTTGGGGTTTGCGGTTTCGCGCCGCACTCAGAAGGGGAAGAGAATGTCCAAGAGCACTTTCAAGGGATCGCTGCTGGCGACCACCGTCATTGCAGGGATCGCGGTCGCAACGCCTGCGTTCGCCCAGAACCAGACCGTTCCGGAAACCGCGCCCCCGGCGCCGGTTACCCCGACCAACACTCAGGGCACGACTCCCCCCGCAGCGCCGAGCGACCAGACTCCGGCCGAGGGTGTGCAGACGAGTGAAACGGCGGCGCCTGCCGAGCCGACGAGTGCTCAAGAGATTGTCATCACCGGTACGTTGATCCGCAACCCGAACCTCGTTTCGTCCGCCCCGGTCAGCGTCGTTGGTCAGGACGAAATCCGTCTGCGCCAGAACAACACCGCGGCTGAGACGCTGACCGCCCTTCCGGGTGCGACCGCGGCCAGCAACGCGCAGGTCAACAATGGCCAGGTTGGCGCCTCGTTCATCAACCTCCGCAGTCTTGGCACTGCCCGCAACATCGTCCTTTTGGACGGCGTGCGTATCGTTCCTTTCGACCAACTGCTGCGCACCGACTTGAACAATATCCCGCTGGCCCTCATCGACCGCGTCGATGTGCTGACCGGCGGCGCGAGCTCCACCTACGGCGCCGACGCCGTTGCGGGCGTTGTGAACTTCATCACCCGTAACGACTTCTCGGGGATGGAGTTGTCGGTCGGCGACCGCATCACGCAGCGCGGCGACGGCAATTATTTGCGCGGCGACCTGACGATCGGCGCTAACTTCGACGATGGCCGTGGCAACGCGGTGATCAGCGTTGGCTACCAAGAGTCGGATCCTGTGTTCCAGGGCGGCGATCGCCCCTGGTCGAACCTTGCCCTCGACTCGAGCAGCCCGGGCTTCCTCGCGGCGGCCGGATCGAGCCGTACCGTTCCGACGGCGTTCGACCTCGGCGGCGGCATCAGCCGGCGGCAGGTGAGCCCCGACGGCACGTCCATCGTGCCCTTCTTCGCACCGTTCAACTTCAATCCCTACAACGTCTTCCAGACGCCGTTCCAGCGCTACAACCTGTACAGCGCCGGCCATTATGACATCACCGACCATCTGACCGTCTATGCGCGCGGCCTGTTCAGTCATAACAGCGTCAAGACGATCATTGCTCCGTCGGGCATCTTCGACACGACGCTCGACATCCCGCTAAACAACCCGTTCCTGACCGCGGCGCAGCGCAACTTCTTCTGCGCTACTCGGGACTTCGATCCTGCTACGCCGGGCAGTCAGCCGCTTACCCCGGGCGGACTCAACGCTGCGGGGCAGCCGGTCAACCCGCCGTCCGCCGCGTGTCTTGCCGGTGCCAACCCCACGCTTCAGCCGGGCGATCCTGGCTTCCAGCAGTTCAGCGTCGGCGTGCGGCGCCGTGCGATCGAGGGCGGCCCGCGTATCAGCGATTATCAGACGCGCACGTGGGATTTCCGTGCCGGCCTTCGCGGCGACATCACCGACAAGATCGGCTTTGACGTGTTCGGCTCGCGCGGCATCACCAACAGCGTTCAGAACATCGCCGGCTACTGGCTGACCTCGCGGGTTCAGCAGGCCCTGCTTGCGAATGGCGACGGCTGTTTCGATACGTCCAACAACTGCGAGCCGCTGAACATCTTCGGCGTTGCGGGTTCGGTGACCCCGGACATGCTCAACTTCATCCAGGGCGACTCTTCGATCACGACCAACGTGAAGCTGTCGCAGGCACGCGGCACGATCAACGGCGACACGCCGCTGCAGCTCTGGGCCAAAAACCCGGTAAGCTTCGCCGTGGGTACGGAATATCGCAAATACACCTCGGATATCCTGCCTGACGCGCTCGCGCTCAACGGCGACATCGCCGGCGGCGGCTTCGGCGGCGCTCCGCCGATCGTCAACGGCGGTCTCGATGTTTACGAAGGCTTCGCCGAGGTCATCGCGCCCATCGTCAGCGACCGGCCCTTCTTCGAGGAGCTGCAGCTCGAGGCCGGTATCCGCCGCTCTCATTACACGCTCGACGCCACCCCCCAATTGCTCGCGCAACAGGGATTGTCGTCGAACCCGAAGTTCAACACCACGACCTGGAAGGTGGCGGGCAGTTGGGCTCCGGTTCGTGACGTCAAGTTCCGCGGCGCCTACAACCACGCGGTTCGCGCTCCGAACATCTCCGAGCTGTTCACGCCTATCACGACGGTGCTGACCAACCTCGCGGTTGACCCGTGCGCAGGTACGTTGAACCCCGCGCTCGCCAGCGGCGATCTCCCGCTCAATCCAAACCTGAACGATCCCAACCTTCGGGCAGTCTGTATTGCTCAGGGCGCGCCGGCGGCACAGATCGGTTTCATCACCAACCCGACTGGCGGTCAGGCGAACCTCACGACTGGCGGCAGCCTCAACCTGAAGCCGGAAAAGGCCAACACCTGGACGGTCGGCGCGGTGCTTCGCCCGCGCTTCCTGCCCGGTTTCAGCGCCTCGATCGATTACTATCATATCAAGATCAAGGACGCGATCACGATCCCGACTCCGGACGACCTGATCGGGGCCTGCTTCAACAACATTACGGCGGCCTCGGCGACGGATCCGGCCTGCACGATCATCCGCCGCAGCACGTCCGCGGGCGGCCTCGAGGGCAACCCGCTCGAAGTTGGCGGTCTGTTCGGCATCTCCAGCAACCAGGGTAAGCTCAGCACCGACGGTGTCGATCTGACCATTGATTATCGCCGGTCGCTGGGCACGATCCTGAACGCTCCGGCCAAGCTGGCGATCAACTTCGCGGGCAACTACACGCACAGCCAGAAGTTCAAGGCGATTGCCAGCAGCGCGACTTCGATCGATCGTGAATGCGTGGGCTTCTACAGCGCCAACTGCGGTTTCCCGAACGGATCGCTCTTGCCGAAATATTCGTTCAACGAACGTACGACGCTATCCCTCGGCCGCGTCGACCTGTCGCTCCTGTGGCGGTACATTAGCAAGTTCCGATACGAGCCGGGCCTGCCGCCGTTGTTCAGCGACACGATCGAGAGCGTCGACAGTGCGGGTAATCCTTGCACTCCGACCAGCGCATTTGCTCTGTGCAACGCGCCGGGTACGCTCAACGGCGAGACCGTCAACTTCAACCGGATCAAGGCGCAGCATTATTTCGACTTCGCCACGCGGTTCAACGTTAACGAGCATTTCGACCTGACGTTCACCATCAACAACCTGTTCGACAAAAAGCCGCCGTTCGTGGGCAACACGGCCGGTTCGACTTCGGCGAACAGCGGCAATACCTTCCCGGCGCTTTACGATCCGCTGGGTCGTCGCTTCGCGGCGGCTGCCCGGATCAAGTTCTAGGGAATGTAAGTCGGTCAAAAGGGGAGGGCGGGTCTTCGGGCCCGCCCTTTTTTTTCAATGGATGTTGCGGGCAATTACCAAGAGCACGGGTACCTCCATGTCAGGAAGTTTGTCCCGGTTGAGGTCGCCCACGCTTTCCTGAGCGCGATCAAGGACGGTCTCGGCCCCGAACCATTAGAGCTCAGCACGGTCACTGCGCATGGCGCGCAGCTCAAGCGCCCGGCGTTCGAGATTTACGGCCACCAATACCAGCCGATGAACTTCTTCCTCTGGGCCCTGACCCCGATGATCAGCGAGATCGTCGGCCGCGACCTGCTCCCAACCTACAATTATTTCCGCATCTACCGCGAAGGCGACATCTGCCTGGTGCATTCGGACAGGCCTTCGTGCGAGCACAGCATTTCGCTGACGCTCGATTATAGTGACGGCGAGGTTTGGGATCTTGAGGTTGCCCGCGACCGCACACCCCGCGCGCAGCCGCTGATTGAAAATTGGGGAACGGTCGCCCACTCAGCCGTCGGCATGCAGATCGGTGATGCGGTCATCTATCAGGGCGTGCACCATCGGCACGGCCGCCTCACTCCGAACCCGAACGCCTGGTCGGCGCATCTCTTCCTTCATTTCGTTGAGCGCGGCGGTCCTTACGAAGAATATGCCTTCGACAAGAAGCTTACGGTGAAGGCGGTCAATTTCGCGTTTGTGTAAGGGGGCGAAGGATTCGCATCAAGGTATCCAGCGCCGTTCGCGGATCCACCGCGTGGCGAGATACTTGACTCCGCGCGTGACCGGCCTTCCGGCGTGCTCCGCCAAAGGCTCGCGCTTGCCGTCGGGACCGTCGTTCCGAAAGACGAGCACGTCGCCCGTTCTGCCCCGCACCTGGAAATCGGTGCGTACGAATGCCGTTTCGCCGCCCTCGTAATCTTCATTCAAATATATGAGCGCCGTCCAGGGCCGTGGGTTGTCCGAACCCTCCAAGTAATCAAAGTGGGGCCGGTATTCCTGCCCAGGCGAGTAGCGCAGGACCTGCAGTGCCTCGCCTTGCAGAAACCTGGTCCCTGTCGCGTTTGCGACACGGCGGTTCAGCGCATGGATAGCCGGGTCCTCGATCAACCACTGGAATGCAGCCCCGTCGGACGTACGAATTGTGTCGCGCACGCCGATGCCGAGCTTGTCGTACACCATGGAAGGTTCGAATAGCGGCTCGGCCACTTTGATCAGGTAGGCGCACTCGGCGGGCGTCAAGAGGGCCTCGAACATGCGAACATAGGGCCGCTCGCTGATGAGCTTTGCTTCGAGGGAGCCGTTCGGATCGCCATTGATATCGAGGGTCATCGCTTTGAGCAGCTCAAGCGCTGCTCGGCGCTCGGGCAGCTGTCG
Source organism: Sphingomonas sp. (assembly GCA_025935515.1). Classification (GTDB taxonomy): domain Bacteria; phylum Pseudomonadota; class Alphaproteobacteria; order Sphingomonadales; family Sphingomonadaceae; genus Sphingomicrobium. Next base: position 4,861 of record JAICVC010000012.1, on the reverse strand, counting down.
CGCTTCGGCTCCCAGCCGCTCCAGCGCCGCGGGCCAATCGCGGCGTCCTGCGATGCCGTTCCCGAGAAGATTCGTGGCGATGATATTCGCCTGCGGATGGCCGAGCGCCGCCGAATATTCGAACAACAGCCGTCCGCGTGGTGGATCTTGGCCGACGAGCGTCCCGCTCCAGGTCAGGTCGGCGAGGACAAAAAGAGCTTGTGGTTCGCCCTTCGATGCGACTTCCCTCAAGAGGTTTACGCCTTCGTCGGTTCGCCCCGCATCAATAAGCGTGATTGCGTCGTCAAGGGTCGCTTGGGCCATCGAGGCGGCTCATGCCACAGCGGTCGTCATGGGGCGAGCCGGAATGCTTTATCGGAGCAGGTTCGTTGGAAGCGTGAGCGGTACCTGAGCATGGCGAGCGAGCTGCTCCGTCCATTTGAGCACCATATCAATTTCGCGCGCGTGCATTGCGAGCCCCCGTTCACGCTCCTCCTGCCGCGTACCGGGCGAATAGCCGCTGCGATATTTACTATGCGTGTGGAAGGCAGGGCCCGACACGACCTCTTCGGCATCGAAGTCCAGGTCGAACAGCTCCTTCAGCGCCGCTAGGCACTCGGCGGGGCGTTCGACCAAAGTCTCACTGTCGAGCGTCTGAAATCCAGTGTGCGCCTGCGCCGCTTCGGCGAACAGCGCCTGTTGAGCCAGCCAGCCGACTGACGCCACCTGCAAGTCGGTCTGGCGGTAAAGCTCTTCATCGGAGAACCCGAAGCGCTCGGCTTGGCCGAGATGGATCATCTTCCACATCAGGTCGCGAACCCAGTTGCGCCCTTCCACTTCTTTACGAGCAACGGATCCGAGGAAGGTTTCGAGCTGCGCATGGAGCAGGAGCCCGCGGAGGTCCGGGCGCATCGCTGTAATCAACGGGAGAAGTGGATTGATGAGATTCGAAGGCTTGACCACGTTGGTTTCGCCGGGGCCCAGCGGCCGCGCGAGGAGAAGCAGCGCTACGTCCAGCGCCGCCGCCACCTGCCGCGGATCGCCGCGCCGGAGCTGAAGCCCGACCACGTCATTCAGAATCTGGGGTTCCTTAAGACCGAACGACACCCCGGGAATGTCGAACGCCCGCGCGAGCAGGGTAGAGCAGCAATAGGCCGAGTGAAAAATCAGGCGCGGCGTGGGCAGCTCGCGTTTGCGAGCCTCGGCGAGGCACTCGGCACGCCCGTGCACCGCGAGCGGGGCGTCCCCGATCTCATGGTCGGTGAGGAAGGTCATTTCGCGCTGGGCTTCGCGCGGGACAAAGCGGAACTGCACGGCGTCGGCCGTCTCGTCGTAGCGGTGCGCCAGCCACCGGCCATCGTCGATCAGTTCGGGCAAGCCTGGAACGTTCGCCGCCATGTTGGGGCTTGTGCGCAAACCCGCCCTCGGGGGCAAGGCATCCCTTGACCACGCCCCAAATCGGCAGTCATTGCCGGCACATGGCGATGACCGCAGAGCAACATCTGGCGCGCGCCGTGCACGCCCAGCAGCAGGGCCGCCCGGCCGACGTGCAGCGCGAGGTCGAGGCGGCACTGCGGCTGAACCCCGAGCATCCCGTTGCGCTCAATATGCTCGGCATGGAGGCGCTCGGACGCAATGATCCGGCGACTGCGAGGCTTCACTTCGAAGCCGCGACCAAGGCAGACCCCAAGGCAACCGCGCTCTGGCTCAATCTCGCGAAGACCCATCGCCTTGCCGGCGACGATGGCGCGGAGCGCGCCGCGCTGGAGTCGGCGCTGCAGACCGACCAGCGCAACCTCATGGCCCTGATCCGGCTAGCCGAGCTTCACGAGCGGCGCGGCGAGGTGGGCGACGCCACGGTGCGGTGGGCCGGGGTCGCGCAGTTGGCGCAGGAGCATGTCAGCGCCGGCCCTGAACTCCGCGCAATCTTCGATCACGCGCGCAGCTTCATGATGCAGCGCGAACAGCAGCTCGCCGACGCACTTGCCTCCGGTCTCGAAGCTGAACTCGAGCGCGCCTCGTCGCGCGACCGAAGGCGTGTCTCGGCGGCGATGGATGTCATGCTGGGCCGCCGCCGTGTCTACGCCAACGAATGCTTTGGCATGCACTATCCGTTCCTGCCCGCGGACGAATATTTCGGCCGCGAGCACTTCCCCTGGCTTGGCGATCTCGAGGCGCAAACCGACGTGATCCGCGCCGAGTTGGTCGAACTCCTGGGCTCGGGCGATGCGGGCCTTTCGCCCTATGTCGCAATGCCGCCCGGCACGCCGCAAAACAAATGGACGGAGCTCAACAATAATGCCGCGTGGAGCGCGCTGCACTTGTGGAAGGACGGCGAACGCGTCGAAGAGGCGTGTGCCCGCGCGCCGAAAACCGCGGAGATCGTCGAGCGCCTGCCACTCGCCGGGATTCCCGGACGGGCACCCACGGTCTTCTTCTCGATCCTGCAGGCGGGCAAGCACATCCCGCCACACACCGGTGTCACCAACACGCGCGCGATCATCCACTTGCCGCTGATCGTGCCGGGCGATTGTGCATTCCGGGTCGGCGGCGAAACCCGCGAATGGCGCGAGGGCGAAGCGTTCGCCTTCGACGACACCATCGAACACGAGGCCTGGAACAAGAGCAGCCGCGACCGCGCGGTGCTGATCCTCGACTGCTGGAACCCGCACCTCAGCGAGCATGAGCGCGAGATGATCTGCCGGATGTTCTCCGTCGCCGACGCGCAGAAAACCGCCTGAACTGGTTCTATTCTTTTCGACGAACGGATTGGCTGGGCGGTTGACTGGCGCGGCGTGTTCCGAGAGGACGACAGCCCGCTGCCAGTTGAGGAGTTCCTATGTTGCTTTTGGTTGCTTCGGCGTTGCTCGCAGCGTCGGCCGAGCCAGCGGCGCCTCAGCCATCCCCGCCGCCTGCAACCAAGCCCAAGCGGATTTGCCGCGTGGAGCAGGCGGTCACCGGCTCACTCACGCCCAAGCGCGTTTGCGTCACTGTTCCGCAGGCCGCGCCGGCTCCGGCTCAACCGGGCCAGGCCACTGAAAAGCCGCAGGCTTCGCCGCCGGAACGGAACGGCACCGGGAGCTAAGCTGCTTCGCGCTGGTCGCCGATTGGAGCGAGCGCCAGCTGCCCGTCGCCTTCGTCGACGCGAACCGTTGAGCCGTCGTTGATCTCGCCGGCGAGGATTTTGTCGGCGAGCGGGTCCTGCAGATATTTCTGGACGGCCCGCTTGAGCGGCCTTGCGCCATAGACCGGATCGTAGCCGACGCGGCCGAGCCAGGCCCGCGCTGCGTCGGTCAGCTCGAGCCTTATCTTGCGATCCTCGAGCAGCTTCTGCAGCCGCGCGATCTGGATGTCGACGATTGGCCCCATGTGCCCGGCAGACAGCCGGTGGAACAGGATGATCTCGTCGAGCCGGTTGAGGAACTCGGGCCGGAAGTGCGCGCGGACCACCTCCATCACCTGTGGCTCGGCCTTTTCGACCGGCTCATCCTCGCCAAGCTGCGCGAGATATTGCGAGCCGAGGTTGGACGTGAGGATGATGATCGTGTTGGTGAAGTCCACCGTGCGGCCTTGGCCGTCGGTCAGCCGGCCGTCGTCGAGCACCTGTAGCAGCACGTTGAAGACGTCGCCGTGCGCTTTCTCGACCTCGTCGAACAGCACCACCTGGTAGGGCCGGCGCCGCACCGCTTCGGTGAGCACCCCGCCTTCCTCATAGCCGACATAGCCTGGCGGAGCCCCGATCAGCCGCGCCACCGCATGCTTCTCCATGAATTCGCTCATGTCGATGCGGACCATTGCCGAAGCGTCGTCGAACAGGAATTCGGCCAGCGCCTTGGTCAGTTCGGTCTTGCCGACGCCGGTCGGGCCCAGGAACAGGAATGATCCGAGCGGCCGGTTCGGGTCCTGCAGGCCCGCGCGGGCGCGCCGGACTGCCGCCGACACCGCCTTCACGGCATCCTCCTGGCCGATCACCCGGGCGCCTATCGTCGCCTCCATCTGGAGTAATTTCTCGCGTTCGCCCTCCATCATCCGTTCGACCGGGATTCCGGTCCAGCGGCTGACCACCGCCGCGATGTCCTGGTCGGTGACTTCCTCGCGCAGCATCGCGCCCTTGGATTCCGCTTGCGCGTCGGCAAGCTGCTTTTCGAATTGCGGAATACGCCCGTATTGCAGCTCGCCGGCCTTGGCGAGATCGCCAGCGCGCTGCGCCTGCTCGAGCTCGAGCCGCGCCGCGTCGAGCTGCTCCTTGATCTTCGCCTCGCCGGCAATCTTTTCTTTTTCCGCCTGCCAGCGCTGCGTCAGCTCGGTCGATTGCTGCTCGAGGTTGGCGAGCTCTTCCTCGAGCCTGGCGAGGCGATCCTTCGACCCCTTGTCCTGCTCCTTCTTCAGCGCCTCGCGCTCGATCTTGAGCTGGATGATCCGGCGGTCGAGGTTCTCGATCTCCTCGGGCTTCGATTCGACCTCCATCCGGATCCGGCTCGCGGCCTCGTCCATCAGGTCGATAGCCTTGTCCGGGAGGAAGCGGTCAGTGATGTAGCGGTTGCCGAGCGTCGCCGCGGCGACGATCGCCGCGTCGGTGATTCGGACGCCGTGGTGAAGCTCGTATTTTTCCTTGAGCCCGCGAAGGATCGAGATGGTGTCGGGCACTGTGGGCTCCCCGACGAACACAGGCTGGAAGCGCCGCTCGAGCGCGGCGTCCTTCTCGATATACTTGCGATATTCGTCGAGCGTGGTCGCACCGATGCAGTGCAGCTCGCCGCGTGACAGCGCCGGCTTCAGCAAATTGCCCGCGTCCATCGCGCCTTCGGCTTTCCCAGCACCGACCAGCGTGTGCATCTCGTCGATGAAGAGGATGATATCGCCGGCCGCCTGCTTCACCTCG
>JAICVC010000158.1 GCA_025935515.1 Sphingomonas sp. | reverse complement strand
GACGAGGCGGATTTGGCCGGGCCCCCATTCGTAGAAGTCGGCCCCTTGGGCGCGAAGGTTTGCGGCCTCCTCATCGCTTGCACGCAGGAACAGCTCGTTGGCTTCGACCGGATGCATGAGCCGGTTCGGCACCGCCTTCGCCAGTGCCTGAGCCGCGGCATTGGCAGCGCGCGCATTGTCGAGCCACAGGTCGTTCTCAAGCATCGCCAGGATCTGCGCGGCGAGCATTCGGCCCTTGGACAGCAGATGTCCGGCGCGCTTGCGACGGACCGCGATCTCGTCGGCGAGCTCGGTCCTGAACAGGATCAGGGCTTCGGCATTGAGCCCGCCGTTCTTGACGAAGCCGAACGACAAGGCATCGACGCCAGCGCGCCAGGTGACGTCGGCCGGGCTTTCGCCGGTCGTCGCGAGCACGTTGGCGAAGCGCGCCCCGTCCATGTGGAGGGCCAGCCCGCGCGCCTTGGCGAGCTCACCGATCGCAGCGACCTCGGCGGCGCGATAGACGAGGCCATATTCGCTGGCATTGGTGATCGAGATCGCGCCGGGCTGGACCTGGTGCACGTCGGGACGGATGCTGTCGCACGCGGCCGCGATGGCTTGCTGAGTGACCTTGGCGCCCGGACCGTCGAGCAGGACCAGCTTGGCGCCGCCGGTGAAGAAGGCGGGCGCACCGGCTTCGTCCACTTCGATATGCGCGTCCTTGTGACAAAGGATCGCGTGGTAAGGCGGGCACAGCGCGGCGAGCGCGAGGCAGTTCGCCGCTGTCCCGGTCGTCACCCAGAAGGCACACACCTCGGTCTCGAACAGCTCCGAGAACGCAGAGTCGAGCCGCTGACTCCACTCATCTCCATCATAGGCGGTGTCGAGCCGGTTCGATGCACTGATTGCCTCGATCACCTTAGGGTGGGCGGCGGCGGCATTGTCGGAGAAGAAGCGCATTGCGGCGTTCCAAGCGGAATGCGTCTCGCGTGGCAAGCAACAGCTGTAGGTTCCGCCGCCGAGTCGGAGGCTATGGTAGACCGGGATTACGACGTCGCCGCAATCTTGGGGCACTTGTACGGCGAAGGCATCATCGGCCTTGGCGACGCTTTTTCGCGCGAGTTTGTGGATCCGCTGCGCTCGCAGGTCGAAGCGCATTTCGAGGAGGCACGCAGCGTGCCCGACGGCGCCGTCCCGCGCGGCCCCAACCGCTGGTACGTCGAACTTCAGCCGGAGAGGCTAGACGGCTTCGCCGATGTCGTCAGCCATCCCTGGTTCGTCGCCGTCTCCACGGCCGTCCTCGGTGCTGACTATAAGATCGTCGAGCTCGGGTTCGACTTGCCCCTGCCCGGCGCCGCCGACCAGCCGTGGCACCGCGACTTCCCCGGCGATCCGACGCCAGACACCGGCCACCGACTGAGCTCGCTCGCGTTCAACATGACCGTGGTCGACACCCGGCCTGAGCATGGACCGTTCGAGATAGCGCCAGACACGCAATGGGACGACATCACCGGCGCCAAGGCCGGCATGTTTCCGCCCCCGGACAAATGGGATCGCTACCGCTCGCTGGCGGTGCAGAAGCTGCCGCGACGCGGCGACATTTCCGCACGGACTGGCCTCACCATCCATCGCGGCACCGCCAACCGCTCGGACGAGTCGCGGCCCGTGCTCATCATCGGCGTGGTGGCGGCCGACGTTGCAAGTCCTGACGTGCACCAGGTCGAGGTTACGCGCGCTTACCTCGACGGCCTGATTCCCGCCGTCCGCGACCATTTGTTCTACCGGATCGTCGAACGCGCCGGGCCAATCCGGCAGCGGCACATGATCGAAGGCCTGCTCAACCCGGCTTATGGCTGATCGTCCGCGCCGCGCTTCCCGGTCTTCCGCGCCTGGGCCTTGCGGCGCTTGAGGTTCTCGCGCAGCGCGGCGGCGAGGCGCTCATCGCGCTCCTTGTCCTTTGGCGTCATTTCCACCAGATGGGCGCGGGTTGACAGGGCAAGGCGCCGCCCGTCATAGGCGCGCCACTCCGGAAAAAGTGCTGCCGTAGCTCAGTGGTAGAGCGCATCCTTGGTAAGGCTGAGGTCGTGAGTTCAATCCTCACCGGCAGCACCATTCCTGACTAGCGAGGACGGTTCTCCGTCCCCTTCCCGGCGGTGATGAACAAGGCGACGACCGGCCCGTCGGTATCCGCCGTGTGCCACGCGCCGGGTGGGTTGATCGCATATTCGCCGGGACCGAGCTCGTGGCTCGCCTTCGAACCGTCAGGCAGCTCCTGGTGGAGCGTCATGTGCCCCTGGATGCAGCACACGACCTCATGGCCGTGAGGGTGCACTTCCCAACTCTGCCATGATTCCTCGAAGCGGTAGAGCGCGACGATGCGGCCCTCGTCGAGGTCGTCGCCGTGCCGCTCGCCATAGTCCTCGTACCATTCGAAGCCGGTGAACTTCGGCTCCGCCACCGCAGTCGCGCCCATGCCGAGATGGATCGGATAGTCGAACAGCGACTTGCCCTGCATGGCTAGACCTCGATCGGGGCGCAGGCTGCCTGGAGCCAGGCGAGATCGTCGCCTTCGAGTTGCGGCCCGATCTTCGCCAGGACGTGGGCGTGGTAGCAATTGAGCCAGACCAGCTCCTCGGGCTCGAGCATCTGCGCGTCGATCAGGCGGCGGTCGATCGGCGCGAAGGTCAGGGTCTCGAAGCCGAGCATCTCCTTCTCCGCGCCCTCAATCTCGCGCGGCACGACGAGCACGAGATTCTCGATGCGGATGCCGTATTCGCCGGTCTTGTAATAGCCCGGCTCATTCGAAATGATCATGCCGGCCTGGAGCGGCTCGTCGCCGCCGCTTTGCGAACTTCCGACGGGCGAAATTCGCTGCGGACCCTCATGCACCGCGAGGAAACTACCGACCCCGTGGCCGGTGCCGTGGGCGTAATCGAGGCCGGCTTCCCACAGCGGCCGCCGGGCGAAGCTGTCGAGCTGCGACCCGCGCGTACCCTTCGGGAAACACGCGGTGGCGATGGCGATGTGGCCCTTGAGCACCCGGGTGAACCGGTCCTTCATCTCGGCGGTCGGCTCGCCGATCGGCACCGTGCGGGTGATGTCCGTCGTGCCGTCGACGTACTGGCCGCCCGAATCAATCAAGTAGAGCTGACCTTTTTCAAGCTTGCGGTTGGTCTTTTCGCTCGACTTGTAATGGACGATCGCGCCGTTGGGCCCAGCGCCCGAGATGCTGTCGAACGACAGGTCGCGCAGCTCGGGTGACTCGCGCCGCAGCGCTTCCAGATGATCGGACGCAATCAGCTCGTCGACCTCACCCTTGGGTGCTTCCTGGTCGATCCAGTGGAGGAAGCGGGCGATCGCCGCGCCGTCGCGCTCCTGCGCTGCCTTCTGCCCGGAAATCTCGGCCGGGTTCTTGAGCGCCTTGGGAAGAATGGTCGGGTCGCGCAGTGGCAGGATTTTCGCGCCCGCGTTCTCGAGCGCCTCAAAGATCGCCGCGACCGCGCGCTCGGGGTCGACGACCACCGTCTTGCCCTTGTATTCCGCGAGCGCGCTCTCGAATTCGGCACGCTCGTGCAGCCGGACGCCGTTGCCGAGATGCTGGCGCACATCCGGCCCGATCTTCTCCGACGCAACGAACAGGTCCGCCGTGCCGT
>JAICVC010000138.1 GCA_025935515.1 Sphingomonas sp. | reverse complement strand
CCAGACCAAACGTGAAAATCAGGCATCTGCTACTGGAGGCGAGCACATGAGCTCGACCTCAGGTCGTGTCAGGCATGATCCTGATGCCGAGTTGCCCTTCGTGGTCACGCTGACGCGACCCGAGGGCGAACCCACTGAACATGGTTTCGCGACGATGCGAGAGGCCGAAGCCTTCATCAAACGCAACACGCCGGTGCCGGGCCGCACGCTTTCAGCATTGTACGACCGTCCCCCGTCTGGGTCGTGAGAGTTCCGTATCGGCGGCACAACCGCTTTGAGCATGCGTTCCGCGCTCTATCCCGTGATGAGGTACGGATGCGAACATCGCTTGCTCTTGTCGTGATCGCCTTAACCGTTGCTTGTCAGCGAACACCCGAACAGCAGCAGACGGACCGGCTGCGGGCTGACGCGCAGCAGCGCGCTGCTGTGATCGAAAACCAAGCGGGCATCGAGGCCGATCGCCTTGACCAGCGAGCGGACGTTCTCGCCAATCAGGCGAAGCAGGCCCGTGGCTTTACGGGACAGCGACTGACAGCGCGGGCCGATGCCCTCACCAAAGAAGCGAAGATCGTACGGAAGCAGGGTGATCTCAAAGCAGACTCGGTCAAAGAGGCGGCAGACGCGCGCATCAAAGCGTCGGAAAGTCGATAACACGCAGTCGTAGCGCTTTCACCGCCTGCCAGCGATCTAGCGGGCGAACCACCCTGCCATCGCCAACACCGCCGCTATGCCGCCGAGGCCGAGCGCTAGCACCAGCAGCTTTGACGCGGGCTCGGCATTGGCATTTAATGCCAATCGGCCGTCCAGCCGTTGAATTGCTGGACCGCGGAGTAGCTTGACCCAGGCAGCGGCCGCCATCAACAGCACGGCGGCCGAGGACCATCCGAAGACGTGAGCGGTCTCAAGCACCATCACTCTCGTCAGACTCCGGCTTTGCGGGAACAGCGTTGATGGCTGGAGGCAGGGCCTCCGCGAGGTCGCGCGCCTGAGTTTCCGCTGATTGAGCCTTCAGATCGTAGCGTCCGGCGAGGTCGTAATGGATCAAACGAGCTTCTGAGCCAGCTGCCGCATGAGCTAACTTCAGCGACGCTCTCTTGCGGCCTAGCCAATATACCTTTTCCATAGCTGATCTCCCGCGAGCGAGAGCACTGGAGGTCTCTCTGTCACAGGGCGCTCGGTTGCGATCTCGAGTGATGAACTTTCCTAACATCATCCCGATGAATGAGGCGTGACGGTGCAACTATCATTACCTCGTTGATCGAAAAAACCCACAGCAGCTTCTTAGCTGAACGAACGTCCGCTTACCCGGCACAGCGAACGATGTCCGAAATGACCGAGAAGGTCCGCAGACCCGTCATTCATCTCGAAATTTGTGCGCTGTCGCTTCCTGCTTCCGGCCTGGTACCCCAATGGGACCCCAGCGCGCTAAATGTGATCATATGATCGCAAGAAAAGCAGCTAAGTCGTTGAAAAATGGTGGACGCACTAGGGCTCGAACCTAGGACCCGCTGATTAAGAGTCAGCTGCTCTACCAACTGAGCTATGCGTCCCCAAGAAAACTCGGGCTGCCGTGAGGCGGAGGCTCCGGCGGCACATTCTCGCCTTGAGCGGCGGCGCCGGTAGCATGCTGCAACTGGGTGCGCAACCGGTTCCCCCACCTGAATCCTCCGCGCAGCGGGGAAGGGCCGGGTTGGAGTCAAAAGACCCGCGACACGGTCCGCTGCTGACGCTCCAGCGCCATCAGCAGGCCGAGGCACAGCATCACCGTCATCACCGCCGAGCCGCCGAAGCTGACCAGCGGCAGCGGCACTCCGACCACCGGCGCAAGCCCCATCACCATCATCAGGTTGATCGAGACGTAGAAGAAGATCGTCGCCGACAGGCCCGCCGCGGCGAGCTGGGCGAAGCGCGTGCGCGCGCTCTGGCTGACCCGCATCCCCCAGCGGATCACCGCGGCGAAGGCGCAGATCAGGAGGACTCCGCCGACCAGGCCCCATTCCTCGGCCATGGTCGCGAACACGAAGTCGGTATGGCCCTCGGGCAGATACTGCAGGTGGCTCTGGCTGCCGTGGAGGAAGCCCTTGCCCCAGATCCCGCCCGAGCCGATCGCGATCTTCGACTGCGCGATGTGATAACCCGCCCCGAGCGGATCGCTTTCGGGGTCGAGGAAGACGTCGATGCGCTTCCTCTGATAGCCGTGCATCATCCCGTAGGCGATCGGCGCGGCCACGGCGACCATCGCGACGGGAGCGGCAAACAGCCACCACGGCAGTCCCGCGAGAAACATCACGGTGACGCCGCACAGCACGACCATGATGCAGGTGCCGAGGTCGGGCTGGACGAGGATCAGGACCGCCGGAACTCCGAGCAAGGCGAGCGCGGGCCAGATTGCGCGCCATTTGCGGGTCTCTCCGGCCGGCACGAGCTCGTAGAAGCGGGCGAGCGCAAGCACGATCGCCGGCTTCATGAATTCCGACGGCTGGAGGCGGATCGGGCCAATGTCGAGCCAGCGCTGCGCGCCCTTGCCGACGAAGCCCAGCACCTCGACCCCGATCAGCATGACGAGCGTGACCGCATAGACCGGGAAGGTGAGCGACTTGATCGTCGATTCCTTCATCCACGACATTCCGACCGCGATGGTCAGGAAACCGAAGAAGACGATCCCCTGCTTCAGCGCCCATGGTCGGACCGAGCCGCCGGCCGCCGAATAAAGGACGATCAGCCCGAACACCGCGATCCCCGAAACCATGAAGATCAGGCGCCAGGGGAGGCGAGCGAGCGGCCGCGGGATGATTGCCGAGGTGATCATGCGCTGTTGCGCGGGAGGGACTTGAAAGCCGCCAGCTGGCGGGCGTTGCGCTCGGCCAGCGTGCCGCCCCATTGCTCCTCGAGCGGAGCGAGCGCCGCAAGGGCCTTCTGCTTGTCGAACAGGTAGGTCATGGAATCGCGAACGATCGGCGCGGCGGCCGAAGCCCCGAAGCCGCCATGCTCGATGATGCAGCCGATGGCGTAGCGCGGCTTGTCGGCCGGCGCGAAGGCGATGAACAAGGCGTGGTCGCGCAGCGCCCAGTTCCCCTGGTGGCCGCGTTCGCCGAGCCGGAACACCTGCGCCGTTCCGGTCTTTCCCGCCATCAGGACCCCGTCGAGCGGCAGCTTCGAAGCGACCGCGGTGCCGTGGTCGTTGACCACCGATGCCATCGCGTTGCGGACGATCGCCAAATGCTCGGGGTTGACGTCCAGCGGCGGGACCGGCTTGCGGGCCGTGTTCATCAACAGCCGGGGCTGAAGCAGTTTTCCCGACCCCAGCCGCGCCGGCATGACTGCAAGCTGCAGCGGATTGATCAGCACATAGCCCTGGCCGATCGAGGTATTGGCCGAATCGTATCCCTGCCATTTGCGGTGATATTTCTTTTCGAGCCATTGCGGGCTCGGCATCGTCCCGTAGCGCTGGGTCGGGATCGGCAGGTCGAATTCCTGCCCGTAACCGAGGTAGTTGACCATCTCGGTCGTCTGCTCGGGATCGGTGGCGAGGCCGGTCGCCCAGAAATAGGTGTTGCAGCTGCGCTCGATCGCCGAGTGCATGTCCATCGATCCGTGGACCGCATCGCAGCGGAAATAGCGGTTGCCGATTTGCCAGCCGCCGTTGCACACCACGCGGCGCTTGGGATCGACCCCCTGCTTCAGGAAGGCGAGAGCCATCGCCGGCTTGATTGTCGAGCCCGAGGGGTAGAGCCCCTGCGCGACCTTGTTGAGCAGCGGGATGTGATCGTTGTTCGACAACATCTGCCACTCGGTCCGCCCAATGCCCTCGCTGAAGCTGTTCGGATCGAACGCGGGCATCGACACGAAGGCGAGCATGTCGCCGCTCGTTACGTCGATTGCGACGAGCGCTCCCGACTGGTCGCCCATCCGCCGCGCCGCATATTGCTGAAGCCCCTGGTCGATCGTCAGCTGGACCGTCTGGCCGCTCCGGTCCGGCTTTGGGTCGAGCTCCTTGACCAGCTTGCCGCGCGCGGTGATCTCGACGCGCTGGCCCCCCGGCTCGCCGCGAAGATAGGGCTCGAGCGATTTTTCGAGGCCTTGCTTGCCGATCTTGAACCCGGGGATGATCAGCAGCGAGTTCTTTTTCTCGGCCTCATATTCCTTGGCATTGGCGGTGCCGACATAGCCCAGCAGGTGAGCGACCGCGGGGCCGTCTGGATAATAGCGGGAATAGCCTCGCGTCGCCTGGACCCCGGGCAGGTCGGGAAGCCGCACAGTCACCGCCGCATATTGCTCGTAGGGGATGTTGTCGGCGACCGAGACGGGCCGGAAACCGCGCGATTCCAAAAGCTCGCGCCTGATTCTTTCCACGGCGTCGGCATCGAGCGCGAGCAGCTTCGCAAGCGCCGAGACGACGTCGCTGCCCTTCTCGATCTGTTGCGGGATCAGGTCGACGCGGAAGCTCGCCTTGTTGATTGCGATCGGCTTGCCGTTGCGGTCGATGATCCAGCCGCGCCGCGGCGGCACCGGGATCAGCTGGACCCGGTTGCTCTCCGAAAGCAGCTGGTATTTCTCGTTCTGCGCGACCGCAAGCCAGCCCATCCGGCCGACCAGCAGCCCGCCGACCGCGACCTGCGCCCCGCCCAGCAGCATCATCCGGCGCGAGAAGGTGATCGACTGGTGCGCCGTGGTGATGCGCATGTGCTTCATCGCCCGAGCCTCCACGCGTCGATGCGCGAGATGATCCAGGCGAAGGCGGGAAAGACGCAAATCGAGATGACTAGCGCGGGCAGCATCCGGGTGAACGGCGGCGCCGCGTCAACGACCTTGGCGACGCGCCACTGCAGCCATTCGTCAACCGCGATCAGCACCGCCGCAAGCACCCATTCGATCCAGTAATCGCGCCACATCGTGCGGCGATCGATCAGGTCGAGCGCCAGCATGGTCGCACTCCACAAAGCTATTGAAAAGCCTATGGGATAACCGGTGAACAGGTCGTTGACGAAGCCCAGCGGGGCGGCCCACCACGGCGGCCACGGATCGGCCCGAAGCAGCCGCCAGCTGATGAACACCAGATAGCCGAAATCGGGATACCAGCCGCTGGTCGAGACGATCGGCAAGGCCGACAGCAGCGAGGCGATGACGACTGTGGCGGCCGGCAGGTAGGCGGCGAAGGGCGAGGGGCCTTTGCCGATCTGCCCGCGCGGGGGTCCGAGGGCGGCGCGGACCATCAGGGCGTATCGGTTTCGGCGGGAGCGTTTTCGGCCGCCACCGCGGCCGGCTCGAACGCGGGCT
>JAICVC010000069.1 GCA_025935515.1 Sphingomonas sp. | reverse complement strand
CCTCGTCAGCCGGACGCACATCGTGCCGATCAGCCATAGCCAGGACACCGCCGGGCCGATGACGGCGAGCGTGCGCGAGGCGGCCGAGCTGCTGACCGCAATCGCCGGGAGCGATCCCGCCGATTCAGCGACCCGCGACGCCGACAAGCATCGCAAGGATTATGCCGCCGGGCTCGATGTCAATTCGCTCAAGGGCAAAAGGGTCGGTGTAATGCGCTTTGCCTCGGGCTTCGGCACCGATGCGGCATTCGAAACCGCGCTAGCGCTGCTTCGCCAGAGGGGCGCAATCCTCGTCGACATCAAGAAGTTCGACGACAAGCTCATCGGGAAGAACGAGCTGCCGGTGCTGCTGACCGAGCTCAAGGCCGACATGGCCAAATATCTGAAAGGCAGCCCGGCGCCGATCCCGGCGCGCACGCTCAAGGAGCTGATCGCGTTCGACAAGGCGCACCAGAAACAGGAAATGTCGCTGTTCGACCAGGAATTGTTCGAGCAGGCCGACAAGACCAAGGGCCTAAACGATCCCGCCTACAGGAAAGCGCGGCAAACCAGTTTCACCGCCGCGGGCCCGAACGGGATCGACAAGCTGCTCAAGACCTATCGCGTCGTGGCGCTGGTCGGGCCGACCATGCCGCCCGCGTGGAAGATCGACGCGGCCAACGGCGACCAGGTTTCGGGCGGAGGCGCTGGGTCGCTGGCCGCGGTCGCGGGTTACCCGCACCTCACCGTGCCGATGGGGTTGGTCAAGGGCCTGCCGGTCGGTTTGAGCTTCATCGGCCCGAAATGGTCCGAAGCCCTGCTGCTCAACCTCGGCTATGCCTACGAACAGGCGCGCGGGCCGTTCCCGACGCCCAGATTCTACCGCTCGATCGAGGAGAGCCCGGAAATCGCGCCGCTGCTGCAGCCGCAGCGGTAGCGAGACTTGCGCGTTGTCCGGTCATGTCGGATCAGCCGCCAGTCTTCACCATCGGCCACTCGACGCGGACGATTCCCGAATTCGCGGACCTGCTTCGGCGCGGTCCGGTCGAGCTGGTCGTCGATGTCCGCACGGTTCCCCGCTCCAGGCGCAATCCGCAATATAATGAGGACGCCCTGGGCGCCGAGCTGGCCGCCTATCAGATCGGTTACCGACGGATCGCGGGCCTGGGCGGCCTTCGCAGCCGAGCGCGCGACGTTCCGCCCGAAGTCAATGGCTTCTGGGACAACCAGAGCTTTCACAATTATGCCGACTACGCGCTGTCCGACGAGTTCGCCGGCGCGTTCGGCGAATTGATGGAGCTGAGCGCCGGCCGGCGCTGCGCGATCATGTGTGCCGAAGCGGTGTGGTGGCGGTGCCACCGGCGGATCATCGCCGACTATCTGCTGGCGAGCGGACGGAGCGTGCTCCACCTGATGGGGAACGATCGCGTGGAGCCGGCGCGCCTGACTCCGGCGGCGCGGGTCGCAGACGGCAAGGTCGTTTATCCGCGAGACGCCGAAACGATTACGAAGTGAGCTTGAGCGCGGCGATCGCGGCGACGATGGCGAGGATCAGCAAGACCCGCACGGTGCCCGCTGGCTCGTGGAACCAGAGGATTCCGACGACGACCGTTCCGAGCGCGCCGATGCCGCCCCACACCGCATAGGCGGTCCCCATCGGGATGGAGCGCGACGCGACCTCGAGCAGCGCCATGCTGATCGCGACCGAAACCAGGAAGGCGAGTGTCCAAGGCAGGTTCCGGAAGCCGTCGACAAAGCGCAGCGAGGTCGTGAAGCCGACTTCGAACAAACCGCCGATAATCAGCCAGACCCAGGGCATGAACTTCCTTTCATTGGACGCGGCGCGGAGTTTCGTTACGCTGACGTGCCATGACGCAGCGGCGCACCATCGGCAACAGGATCGCGCCGCCACGCTTCCTCATCTTCCTTGCGGCACTGATCGTGGCGGGGCCGGTTGCGGCTTATTTTCTCGGCAGCCGGACGCTCGGCGCGATGGCCGGTTTCGACCTCGCCGCGATCCTGTTCCTGCTGCTGTCCGCGCCGCTGCTCGGCACCAGCGAGGCCGCCGCGATCACGAAGCACGCGCAGGCCAACGACGCCAACCGGCACCTGCTGCTCGCGCTGACCGCAATCGTGATGGCGGTCCTGCTGATTGCGATCGCCGCCGAAGCGGTCGGCCGCACGCCCCAACCTTTCACCCGCATTCTGATCATCGCGACGCTGATCGTCGCTTGGCTGTTCAGCAACAGCGTCTATGCGCTCCATTACGCCCATCTCGCCTATCTGGAGCCGGGCGACGGCTGCGCCGGGCTTGCGTTCCCCGGGACCAGGGCGCCGGTCTATTGGGACTTCGTCTATTTCGCCTTCACGCTCGGAATGACGTTCCAGACGTCGGACGTGACGATCAGCGACCCGCGCATCAGGCGTGTCGTGACGCTCCATTCGCTGGCGGCGTTCTTCTTCAACATCGGCGTGCTGGCCTTCACCATCAACGTGCTCGGCTCGGCCTAGGCGGCGACGTCGATCTCGGGCGGTTCGGCGACCTTGCCGCGCGCCGCCAGCAGGCACCCGCCGACGATCAGCACCGCCCCCGCCAGCGTGTACAGCGAAACCCGCTCCTGGAAGACCAGCCAGCCGCAGATGGCGGCCCACAGGAACCCGCTATATTCGGTGACCGCGAGGTAGCTTGCAGGGCCGCGCGCATAGCCCCAGCCGTACAGCAAGGTGCCGATCGTCGAGAGGATCGAAGCGACGACGATCCACAGCCATTGGCCGCCGGGCGGCGGCGGCAGCCCAGCCACCGGCATGACGAGCAGCCACACGCCGAGCACCGTCAGCGACTGGAAGAAATTGATCTCGAGCGGTTTGGCGACCAGCGCCTGCTGACGCATCATCACGATGTTCACCGCATAGCAGGCGGCCGAGCAGAGGATCGCCGCGCTTCCGAGCAGGACTTCCGGGCCGACCTGGGCCTTGGCCTGGCCGAACATGATCACGAGCACCCCGGCGAACGCCGCGACCGACCCGGCGATCGAACGCGGCCCGATCTTCTCGCGCAGAAAGACGGCCGCGAGCAGCAGCGCAATCAGCGGCCCGATGAAGGTCAGCGCGATCGCCTGCGCCAGCGGCACGCGCCCGATCCCCCAGAAGAACAGGAACGCCAGCACCGTCACCAGCACCCCGCGGGCGACGTGGATCTTGAGCGTCGGCCGGCTCGGCCACCCGTGCCGGCGCGGCAAATAGATTGCGGCGCTGATCGCCATATTAGCGATCGCGCGCCACATGCTGACCGCGATGATGCCGATAGCGAGGACGAGATGCTTCATCACTGCGTCCATCACCGACAGGACCGCGACCGCGCCGAGCGCTGCGAGGAAGCCCTGGACCGGATGCTGGACGACGCGGTTCACGCCGCGCGATTAGCGGCGATCAGTTGTTCGCGTCGAGTGCGGTGGGAGCCGAGTCGATCAGCAATGGCGGCTCGGCATTGGACGCAAGCGCGTTGGCGAGGGCTCCACTGAACAACAGGATGAGCAGCAGCTTGGTCACCGCGCCAAGCTGCGCCGATTTGGTTAAGGAAGAATAACGCTACTCGGCGGCGTCGAGCGTCTGCGTTTGCGCCTCTGCGGCTTCGATCTCTGCCGCCTTCGCCTCGACCAGCTTCACGATATGGTCGATCATGTCGGCGTCCTGGACGTGGTGGTCGGTGACACCCGACAGATAGACCATGTGCCTGCCCTGACCGCCGCCGGTGATCCCGATGTCGGTCTCGCGCGCTTCGCCCGGGCCGTTGACCACGCAGCCGAGGACCGACAGCGACATCGGCGTCTTGATATGCTGCAGCCGCTCCTCGAGCGCTTCGACCGTGCGGATCACGTCGAATCCCTGGCGCGCGCAGCTCGGGCAGGAGACGACGCGGACTCCGCGGCTGCGGATGCCCAGCGCCTTCAAAATCTCGTAGCCGACGCGGACCTCTTCCTCGGGCTCGGCCGATAATGACACGCGGATGGTATCGCCGATTCCAGCCCACAGCAGATTGCCGATGCCGATCGACGACTTGACCGTGCCGCCGATCAGGCCGCCAGCCTCGGTGATGCCGAGGTGCAGCGGGCAGTCCACCACGCCCGCCAGCTGCTGGTAGGCCGCGACGGCGAGGAACACGTCGCTGGCTTTGACCGCGACCTTGTAGTCGCGAAAGCCGTGGTCCTCGAGGATCCGGATATGGTCGAGCGCGCTTTCGACCAGCGCCTCAGGGCAGGGTTCGCCGTATTTCTCGAGCAAATCCTTTTCGAGGCTGCCGGCGTTGACCCCGATGCGCATCGCGCACCCGTTGGCGCGCGCGGCCGCAATCACCTCGCGCACCCGCTCTTCGGAGCCAATGTTGCCGTGGTTGATGCGCATGCACGCGGCGCCGGCGTCCGCCGCCTCCAGCGCGCGTTTGTAGTGGAAGTGGATGTCGGCGACGATCGGGACGCTCGCGGCGCGGACGATCTCTTTCAGCGCGGCGGTTGCATCGGCGGTCGGGCAGGACACGCGGATGATGTCGGCGCCGGCCTCCTCGCAGCGGCGGATTTGATCGATCGTCGCGCGGGCGTCCTCGGTCGGGGTGTTGGTCATGGTCTGGACGCTGATCGGCGCGTCCCCGCCGACGGGGACGGAGCCGACCATGATCTGCCGCGACTTGCGCCGCTCGATATCGCGCCAGGGACGGATGGACATGGACCGGCATATAAGGCGTTCCCCCGTTGGGGAAAACCACTTGCCGAGATTCGCCGACCTTATCCCGTTGTGTTAACAGGGTTAACGGGACTCGCTCGGGGGCGGCGCATGGTGAGGCTTGCCCGATTGCCGGCATTCGACCGCTCCGCGGACGCGGTGGACGCGCCGCGTGTGCCGCGCCTGCGCACCCGCTACTATGCGTTTCTCAGTTACAGCCACAAGGACAAGCAACTCGCCGACTGGCTGCACCGGGAGCTCGAGAAGTTCCGCGTGCCACACTCGCTCGCCGGCAAGCTGACCGCGAACGGCGTGGTTCCGCGGCGCCTGAGTCCGATCTTCCGCGACCAGCAGGATTTGTCCGCGGGCGCCGACCTTGGCGAGGAGATCAAGGCGGCGCTCGCCGCGTCGCAATTCCTGGTCGTGCTGTGTTCGCCGGAGGCCGCAAACTCGCGCTGGACCAACGCCGAGATCGAGAATTTCAAGCGGACGCGTCCTGAAGGCTGCGTCCTCGCGGCCGTTGCGGCCGGTGAACCATTCGCCAGCGACATCCCCGGCCGCGAGGCCGAGGAATGTTTCCCGCCGGCGCTCCGCTACAAATATGATCGGCGCGGCCACCAGACGACGAAGCGGGCGGAGCCGCTGGCCGCCGATTTCCGCGACAGCGGCGAGGGCAAACGCCTGGCCTTCCTCAAGCTGGTCGCGGGCATGCTCGGCGTCGGGCTGGACGAGCTGGTCCAGCGCGACACTACGCGCCGGCACCGGCAGATGGCCTGGCTCGCCGCGGCCTCACTCGGCGGGATGGCCGTGACGAGCACGCTGGCCGTGACCGCGATCCAGGCGCGCGACGAAGCGCGTGATCAACGCAAGGAGGCTGAAGGGCTGGTCGCGTTCATGCTTGGCGATCTCAAGGACAAGCTGGAGCCAATCGGCCGATTGGACGCGCTCGACGGAGTCGGCTCGCGAGTCCTGGCTTATTACAAGAACCAGGATGCGGCCGAACTGACCGACGCAGCCTTGTTGCAGAGATCGCGCGCGCTCAGCCTAATGGCCGAGGTGGCGGCAAATCGGGGAGATTTGAGTACCGCCTATGCCCTATATCGCGAAGCCGCTCTCGGGACTGCCGAAGCCGTGCGTCGGAATCCGGACGATCCACAGCGGCTCTACGACCAGGCGCAGAACGCATTTGCGTTCGCCGATATTGCCCTGCGGCGCGGCCAGACAACCAATGCAGAAGG
Organism: Sphingomonas sp.; assembly: GCA_025935515.1. Taxonomy (GTDB): domain Bacteria; phylum Pseudomonadota; class Alphaproteobacteria; order Sphingomonadales; family Sphingomonadaceae; genus Sphingomicrobium. The sequence continues at coordinate 4,342 of JAICVC010000069.1, read as the reverse complement.
CGCGTTCCGCGAATACAAACGCCTGGCGGACAAAATGGTCGCGATCGAGCCCGACAATATGAAATGGCGGATGGAGGTGCAGAACGCCGACGCAAACCTCGCCGTCGTTCTCACCGCGCAACGTCGCTTCCCGGAAGCGGCTGCGCAGTGGGCGCAGGCATTTCGGATGATCGAAGCGCTCACAACTGCCGACCCAACAAACCGTGACTATCAGCAATCCCTGGCGGAATCCCTCGCCTGGTATGCCGACGCCGAAAAAGATGCTGGCAATTTGAAGCGGGCAACAGAGCTTCGCGAGCAGGATGTCGCGCTGCTCACCAGACTCATGTCAGATCGACACGGCGACGTCAGTTGGCGGCAAAAACTGATCCCGGCCGAGCGCGGGCTGGCGAACCTTTACGCATTCCAATCGAGGATGCCCGAGGCGCTGACACATATGCGCGCCGCGGTCGCAACCGGCGATCAGCTGACGAGCGTTGAGCCCGACAACAGCAAGTGGTTGGCCTTTGCTGCAAAGGCCAAGACCAACCTTGCTGAATTGCTGCTGCTTACCGGCGCTGCAAATGAAGCGGCGCAGTTCAACGAATGGGCTTGCAACACGATCGCTGGGGTCCTTCGTAAGGATTCAACGGTGCAAGATTGGCGCGGCATCCTTCGGGATTGCTGGCTCAACCGCGCCCAGATCGCGGCAGTGCGAGGTAACTCGGCATCCGCACTGACTTCGGGCGATCGGGCGATCGATGTGGCAAAGACAATCAAGAACACCGACCCGACGCTCGATCGATTCAACCTCGCCAAGGCCTATCGCGTTGTCGGCGATATTCAGCGCGCCAACGGGAATTCAAACGGCGCCAAGGTGGCATGGCAAGCGGGCTTATCTCTCATCCCACCAGGCATCGCTGAGCGGCCCGCCGAAGCGCAAATCCATATCGAGCTACTGGATCGTTTGGGCCGCAGTGCTGAAGCGCGACCCCTGCGTCAGCAGCTTGAACGCGCAGGCTACAAATATCCCACCTTACGCATCGGATAAGGAAGGGCCCGAATGAAACAGAAGAAGGTCAAGGTTCGTGCGGCATTGGATGATTCCGGCGCGATCGATTTCGAGGTGGACGGCGTCAAAGCCAAGCATGCACGGCTGAAGCTCGACAAGGACAGCGGCGCGCATTCGATCGACTTCGATTTGCACGATCAGACCGGCAAGAATCTCCAGTTCAAGACCGCCGATCCGGTATGGGCAGGCGACAATGTACCTTGTCCACCGGCACCCGGCCAGAACTCTACACAGCTGAGCGTTGGCGCTTGCGATGCGAAGACTTTGACCTTGGTCAACGCGAATAGCGGTGAGCCGCGCGAGGTTCGGTATCAGCTCAACTTCGTGGCCGCAGACGGATCGGCAGCGGAATGCGATCCGATTTTCGACAACGGCGGCGGTAACGCGGCCTAATCTGTCACAAGAGAATCAAAGGGGGAAAGCAGATGACAGGACGCATGAAGGCAATTCTCGCAGTTTCCGCCGCGACGTTGATCCTCGCGGGCTGCAACGGTTCCAAAGGCGGCGGCGGTGGCGGCGGCGCTGGTACTGGTAAGCCGCCCGCGGCCGGGGCAACCCAGAAAGTTCACGTCGTTTGGCAGGCTGGTGCCTGGAAGGTGTCATTCAACGGCGGCAACCCCCAGAACCCAAGCACCGCGAAAACAACGCTTGCCCAGAACGCCGGGCCCACGATGTTCGTGGTGGACATTCAGGGCCCGACAACTGCCTCGTTCAAGGATCCCGGGGGCCTTGATGTGTGGGAGGGCGTAAACGCAAAGTCGCAACCGCAGACGGGGATCAATTCAACCCAAATCCTTGGCCCGACCGTCTCCAACGGCGGGAAGCAGCTAATCTTCTGGGACTTGAACTATGGTGCGCCCGTGACGGTCAATTATCGGCTTAACTTCGATAGCGGACCGTCGGTCGACCCGATCGTCGATAATGGCGGCGGCAACTGGCAGTGACCAAAGCTGGCGGTCGTTTTCGGCTTTGCGACCCGCGTGTTCAAACGCGTGTGAATGCGGGCACTGAGCGCAACTGAAGCAGGGAGTCGGGTCCGCCAGTCGGGTCCGCCGCCCGTCCCGTTCGTCCTCTGCGTCGGAGTGACCGGCCATCGCGCCGACGTGCTTCCCGAGGCCAGCGTGCCGGTCCTTCGCGAGCGGGTGCGCGACGTGTTGCAGCAGATCGAGGAGTCCGGCCGCGCTTTGCTCGATGCCGAGCGCGACTGCTTTGCCGGCTTCGCACCAAAGCTGCGGTTCGTCTCGCCGGTCGCCGACGGCGCCGACCAGATCGCCGCCGAGGTCGCGCTCGAGCTCGGCTGGGACCTGCAGGCAATCCTTCCGTTCGAGCGCTCGGCCTATCGCGCAAGCCTGGCGAACCACGGGGCGCGCGAACGCTTCGATGCGCTGATCGCCCGCGCCGATTGCCTGCTGGAGCTTCCGGGCGACCCCGAACATGGGCTCGACGCTTATGTGATGACCGGCCGCGCCACCGTCGCCCATTGCGATGTGCTGATCGCGGTCTGGGACGGGCTCCCGCCGCGCGGCCGCGGCGGCACCGGGGAAGTCGTCCAGCTGGCGCTGACCCGGGGAACTGCGATTGTCCACGTCCCGCTGTCCCCCGGCGGCGATACGCGGGTGCTGTGGAGCGCCTTCGACCCGACCGTGGTCACTGTCGCGGACGACCCGGGGGTGGCTCGTCCCCTCGCTCGCGAAGACGTCGATGCATTGTTGCGCGGGCTGCTGATGCCGCCGCCCGACGAGTCGGAGCAGAATTTCCTCAAGCGGTTCCTCGGCGAGCGGCTGCGGCGCATCCGGGCGCGGATCGAATATCCGCTCTTGCTGACCGCCGCAGGAGTACGGCCGTTCCGCGCCCGCGATCTCACGATGAAGCATGCCGAAGCGCAGATCCGCGACGAATGGCAGCGTTACCGCGCCGGCTGCGGCGAAGTGCAAAACATCGCGACCGGGATCGACTTGCTCGAGGAATCCTACAGCTGGGCCGACCGGCTCGCGACCCATTTTGCCCAGACCTACCGCAGCGGGCATATTTTCAACTTCCTGCTCGGCGGACTTGCGGTTTGCCTGGGACTCAGCGCGTTCATGGCGCCCCACCTCAAATTCGAATTCGCGGCGGTCGAGTTGCTGATCACGCTTGCGATCATCCTCAACGCGTTCATCGGCGCCCGCCAGGAATGGCATCGCCGTTGGCTCGACTATCGCCAGCTCGCCGAGCGGCTGCGGCCGATGCGCAGCCTCAAGCTGTTGGGGATCGCGGCGCCCGACCCGCCGGGCACCCAGACCAATCCGGTGCCCAAGCGCTGGATCGACTGGTATGCGAGCGGGATCTGGCGAGCGATGGGCTGCCCGGCAGGCGTCATCGACCGGGCCTGCGCGGCGCGCCTCGGCAAAGCCATCGCCGAGCACGAGGTCGAACCGCAAATGAGCTATCACCAGCGCAACGCGAAGCAGATCGACCTGCTCGACCATCGCCTGGGACAGATCGGCATGGTGCTGTTCGCGGCGACCCTGCTGGTCTCGGTGGCGACGCTGGTCGGCCTCGGTATCGGCGCTGATTTCGTGAGCGTTTACGGCAATTGGTTCACCCTGGTGTCGGCGGGCTTCCCGGCGCTCGGCACCGCAGTCTTCGGAATCCGCTTTCAGGCCGATTTCGGCGGCGATGCCCTGCGCTCGATGGCGACTGCGAACACGCTGCGGCAGATCGAGCAGGAGCTGCGCAAGGACGTCGCCCTGTCGCGCGCCGCCGACCTCGCCGAGCAGGCGGCGCGGATCATGCTGGCCGATCTCGACGAGTGGCGGCTCGTCAACCAGCAGCGCGATCTTTCGGTCGGCTAGTCCTCATCGCCCCACCGCCACCGCCAGCCGCCACGGGTGGTTCGCGCGGCGATCACGATGAAACCGACAATGAAGGGCGCGAGCGAGCCGAGCAATCTCAGCGGCTGGTCGCGAAACAACAGGGACAGACAAAGCACGACGGCGACGAAGCCGAGCGTCACCGCCCATCCCTGCCAGCTGATCGGGAGGCCGGCGCCAAAGCCATAGCGCTTGGGCGCGAACCATTGCGGACCGTCGCTCATCTCATTTCTCCTTCGGCGGCCGGCCGCGCTTGCGCGGCGCGGGCTGCTTCAGCTTGACCCCCCGCTCCGCGAGCGCTTCGCGAAGCAGGCATTCGACCTGGGCGTTGACGCTGCGCAGCTCGGCCGCAGCGCAACGCTCGACCGCCGCCCACAGCGCGGGATCGACGCGTAGCGGATAGGCCTTGCGCTCGCCGTCGGGCACTCGCCCCGCCTAT